>JBJHCR010000152.1:0-14958 GCA_050486105.1 Vulcanimicrobiota bacterium | reverse complement strand
GTCCAAGAAACCGGACCGCCTGGTTTCCTCAGCGAAGTCCTGGTTATCTCAGGAGAGCGTCGAACGTCGCAAAGCGATTCTTCCCTGGAAAGGGGCAGACGACGTTTCCAAAATCAGCCCGGTGGCGGCCTCCACGGAGTATCTCAAGCACCTCTGCCAATCCTGGAAATTCGAGAATCCCCAAGAGCCTTTGAGCGATGCCGAGGTGGTCCTCACTGTTCCAGCGTCCTTTGATGCTGTGGCCAGAGACCTGACGGCCGAAGCCGCCCGGAGTGCCGGACTATCCAAAGTGACCCTCTTGGAAGAACCCCAGGCGGCCTTCTACGCCTGGCTCGAGAATTGTGGCGAAGACTGGAGAGAGCAAGTTAAGAAAGGCGACTTGGTGCTGGTTTGCGACATCGGCGGAGGCACCACGGACTTGACCTTGATCGAAGTGCACGAAGAGGAAGGAGACCTCAATCTTGAACGAGTCGCCGTTGGTCAGCATATTCTCCTCGGTGGCGACAACATGGACCTCACCCTAGCGGTGGGGGTGCAGCAGCGACTCAAGAAAGAGGGCACCAAGCTCGACAGTTGGCAGTTCCAGGTTCTGACTTATGGCTGTCGAGAAGCCAAGGAGAAGCTGTTGGGCAGTTCGGACCTCGAAGAGTTCACCGTCACCATTCCCGGTCGAGGAAGCTCCTTGATCGGAGGCTCCCTTCAGGTGGTGATCTCTCGACAGGAAGCCGAGTCGGTGCTTCTGGACGGATTCTTCCCCGAGGTGGATCTGGGAACACTCCCAACCAGTAAGCGCCGAGTGGGTCTCACCGAACTGGGGCTTCCTTTTGAAAGCGACCCCGCCATCACTCGCCACCTCTCAGGCTTTTTGGGTGAGCGTAGGCCCACGGCCATCCTCTTCAACGGCGGAGTCTTTCAGGCTGAGCTTATGCGTCAGCGCCTGTTAGAGATCTTCGAGTTTTGGTACGGAGAGCCCATCAAGGTGCTCCAAGGCACAGATCTCGATTTGGCCGTAGCCAAAGGTGCTGCCAGATACGGTTTGGTGAAGCAAGGGCACGGCATCAGAATCCGTGGAGGACTGTCCAAGTCCTACTATATCGGTGTGGAACTGGCTATGCCCGCCGTTCCGGGTCTTGAACCCCCCATCAAAGCTGTCTGTGTGGCCCCCCAAGGCATGGAAGAGGGCACCTCGGTTCAGGTGCCCGATCAGGAGTTCGGCTTGATCCTAGGGGAACCCGTGGAGTTTCCTTTCCTGGCTTCCACCCAAAAGTCCGAGGATCCGGTAGGAGCGGTGCACGAAGATTGGGAGGACTTGGGCATCGAACAATTGGCGGCTGTTGGGGCCACCCTTCCATCCGAAGTGGCGAGCTCGGAGACCGGGGACGGTGGAGTGGTCCCCGTGCGACTAGAGACCGTCGCCACGGAACTCGGGACTCTGGAACTTTACTGCGTAGAAAAGGATGGTCCAGGGCGCTGGAAACTTGAATTCAACGTGCGGCACGAAGACGAGTGAGTCGTCAGGTTGTAGGCATCGATCTCGGGACCTCCAACACGGCGGTAGCTCGGTTTGAACCTCACCGCAACGCTCTGGAGATCGTGGAATTAACCCAGAGGATCTCTTCGGTAGAAGTGGCGGGGCGCCCGCTCTTGCCATCCTTTCTCTATCTCCCTGGACCCTACGAATTGCCCTCTGAGGCAACTTCGCTGCCCTGGGACCCTCAGAGAAAGTATCTGGTCGGTGAATATGCCAGGTACCAAGGAGCGAGGGTTCCTGGTCGCTGCGTTTCTTCAGCAAAGTCCTGGCTTGCCCACCGCTCGGTTGACCCCACCGAGGCTCATCTCCCCTGGGACCGAGCCAAAGACCTCAAGCCGGTGTCCCCGGTGAACGCCATCACCCGTTATCTTGAGCACATCGTGGAAGCCTGGAACCACAACTTCCCCGAAGACTCCCTCCAGGGCAGCGAAGTGGTCTTGACCATCCCTGCCAGCTTCGATGATTTGGCTCGCAAGTTGACAGCCGGGGCGGCGGCTTCCGTCGGGCTTCCGGTGAGGCTGCTGGAAGAGCCTCAAGCCGCTTTCTACTCTTGGCTTTGGCGCAATCGCAAACAGTGGAAAAAGATCCTGAACCCAGGAGAAGTGGTCCTCATCTGTGACATCGGTGGAGGCACCACCGACTTCAGCCTGATTCGCTATGGAGGTGAGGGCGAGGGGGAGCTCGAGCGAGTGGCGGTGGGAGATCACCTTATGCTTGGCGGCGACAATCTCGACATCGCCCTGGCCTATTTGGTGGAACCGAGACTCAAAGAAAAGCTGAACAATTTGCAATGGGGGGTCCTGCAGCAGCAATGCCGTGCCTGCAAGGAGCTTCTGTTGGCCGATGACGCTCCTGACACCGCCACGGTCACCGTCCCCGGAGCAGGTTCTAAGTTGTTGGGAGGAGCCCTGTCTACTGAGGTCAGCAAGGAAGAGGTCGACCGATTGGTCCTCGACGGTTTCTTCCCGCGACTGTCCTATCAGGATATCGCTCTCAAGGGCAAGGCGCGAGGTCTGAAAGAACTCGGTCTCCCGTACGAATCGGATCCCGCCATCCCTCGGCATCTCAGCCGTTTTCTGCACGCCCATGAAGACCATTTCCCAACCCGCATCCTTTTCAACGGTGGAGCTTGCAGCTCACCTCTGGTGCGACAGCGCCTTTTAGAGGTGGTGAGCGAATGGAACTCAGAGCTCGGACGCTCTCAAACTGTCTCGGAGTTAGAGAACGAGGAAGCCCATCTCGCGGTGGCTCGGGGTGCAGCTTGGTATGGGCAGCAGCGCCAGAGTCAAGGGCTCGTGGTGGAAGGGGGAACCGCTCGCTCCTACTACGTAGGATTGCCCGAAAGGCAAGCCATCTGTGTGATCCCTAGTCAGGCTCGGGAGGGAGAAGTGGTGGAATTGCCCGAGCCGAGAATGAAGCTCCGCATCGGGGAGCCTGTGGCCTTTCCCCTCTTTTCGTCCTCTCGCCGACCTAAGGATCAGGCTGGCCAGATTGTCACTACTGAGGACTTGAGCCCCCTCCCTGTTCTGCAAACCTGTGTGCAAGCTACCGGAGGTCGAAGTTCGGGCCGTGAATTGCCCGTTCACCTAGCTGCTGAAGTGACTCCAGTGGGAACCCTCGACCTTCGTTGTCTCGGCGACGATCACCGGGAGTATCGGTTGGAATTCTCCGTGCGCGATGGGGTGGCCGGGGCCGCCTCGGCAGACCTGGCACGGGTGGAGGTGGACCGAGCCAGACAACTTCTGGTGGAAACGTTTCAGGCCAAACCAAAGGCCTTGAAGAATGCACAAATCCGTCCTAAGAACCTACTGCTGGGTCTTGAAGAGGTCTTGAGCCAGTCTCGAGACGACTGGGCACCGGTGGTTCTGAGGACCCTTTGGGATAGTTATTGGAGTGTGGAGTCTCGCAGAAGGGTGTCTCCGGAGTACGAAGCTTCCTGGTTGAACGGAGTGGGATTTTGCTTGAGGCCTGGATTTGGGCTGCCGCTGGACGAGTGGCGCACCTTGCAACTCGAGAAGGTTCTCGATGGTTGGCTTCAGTTCTCTCGAGAAGAGGGCGTCAAGGCTCAGTTCTTCATCATGTGGCGTAGGGTTACAGCTGGCTTGAGAAACGAAGTGCAAGAGCATCTCTGGGACCAACTCCACCCACTTTTCCTTCCTGGCCGTAAGCACATCAAAACACGAAACAAGGGGACCACCGGTAAGGAAGACAGGAAGGAGATGTTGAGGCTAGCAGTCTCCTTGGAAAGGATTCCTATCCCAGAGAAAGCGGCCCTGATGAAGGTCCTTCTCCAGGCCTTTCAAGGGAATAGAGAAGATTATTGGTTGCTGGCGCGTTTGGCTGCTCGAGAACCCCTCGACCCCAAGGCTCGAGGTAACGTCATTCCAGGGGAGGAGTTGAATTCTCTGGTGCAGGCCCTACTGGCGAGTTCCTGGACTCAGAATGCCCTAGGAGAATTGACTCTGGTGACGGTGTCGCGACGGTGCCCCGACTCAAACTTGAACCTGCCAGACCCACTCTTCCAAAAGGTCGAGGCGGCCCTGGTCGGAGCCGGAGTCTCCGAACGGGTGTTGAGTCAACTCCGGGGTGAAAAAGAGAGGTCTTATAAGGACGAGAGTACCCTCTACGGAGATTCCATCCCCTTAGGTTTGCGACTCGACCAGGGCGACTGATACCTGCTCAAAGGTCCGCATCGGTGAAGGGAGACGCGCCGCTTATGCTGAGTGGTAGGTGACCTTGAATCAAGTCTATCAATGGCAACTCGAAACGTTGGCCCAGGCGCTCCACCAATTCTAGCCGCCCTTTTGGAGGCTCGAGGGGAAGTATCGCAACTCCTTGGAAAGTTCCTGGCAGCAGAATTCCCCCGGAAAAGACCACAGACATGCTGGCTTGGTAACTGAGACTTTCATCGAAAGGAACGTAATGGACGTTCGCCACCACTAAGCCTCCAGGAGCCAAACAGGCGGAAAGCTCATGGAAGAACTCTACTGTGCGTAAGTGTGAGGGGACGGAACGTCCGTCGAAGGCGTCAAGGAAAATCATGTCCCAGGAGTGGTCTTGGGAGCTCTTGAGATAGTCTCGACCGTCGGCGATCACCGTGCGCACTAACTCGGACTCCTGATAGAAAAACCAGTCTTGGGCTGCCGTTGCCACGGCCGGCTCGATCTCGATGGAGATCACCGTGGCCTCGGGATAAAGCCTAGCGAGTCGTCGACTGAATAGGCCGGAACCCAAGCCTACCACTAGAATCCTGGGAGCCAACCTTTGGCTGTCAGATTCTTGGTTTTGCACTTCCCACCAGGCTGCAGCCGCCAACATTCGGTTCAGGTAGTCGGCGGCAAGCCTGTCGGGAAACTCGACATTCATTCGGGCTTCCTCGGTCTCCTGAGATCCATCCCAGAACAGAAGTCTCCGAATCCCGTCTTTCTGGCGCACTCGAACCTCAGAGACCTCGCCTATGGGCGCACTCCACAACAGTTCTTCACCTAAGCAGGGGTGAGCGAGCACGGCAAAACAGAGCGCCTTGAGGCAGCAAAGTCGGAGTATGGACGCAAGGTTCCACGGCATGGGTCACACTTTTTCGCAAAAAGTCAGACCCCTGTTGTCATTCTCTCAAGCTTGGGCTAACATGAGGACTATGGATAAGTATGTCGAGGTGAAAATGATATGATGTGGGCGGTCATGGGCATTGGAATGCTCATAAACACGATACAAGCAAATAAGATGAAAGGTCAGTTCAACCAGACCTTTCAGGCCAATCAACAACAGATGCAACGGATGGAGCAGAACCTCAAGAGTGGGGAAGCCTTTCGCCAAGGCTTCATGCAATCCGGTCCCAAGCTCAATATGGGCTTTGACCGGCCAACCCAAGCTTATCAGGGTCTTGAGAACCTCCAGAATCAAAACTTCCAAGAGCGACAGCAAGTCGAAGGCAAGATGCGCCAAGACTTCGGCAAGATGAAGGATGATTTCTTCAAGAAGAACCATTATGAAACGGAATTTGGTAACAAAGGTAAGGGCCAAGTCGTCACCAACGAGGAGGGCAAGCCCAAGGTCAAAGCTGGTCCCGAATCTCCACCCCAAAAAACCGTGCGTCAACATTTTGAATCCTCCAAGCGCCTAGAATTGGCCAACAAACACTCGGCGCAAGCGGACCAGTTCCTGAAGCAAGAAACGGTCAAAGTCAAGGAGTTTCTCGCTGAGCATGCCACCCATCTCACCGACCCCATTGTGCAGGGAGAACTTTCCAAGTTGGTGGTCCAAGGAAAGAAAAAATCTCTCAAAATGCAACAAGAGCAGGATGATGAGAGGTGGCGATCGGACATGCCTCCAACCAATGAGATTCAGGAAGCCGTGGAGTTCGGACTGAGGGATCTTCGGGACATGGAGAATCGTCACATGGAATCTGAAGAGAATAGCCCTGATCATCAGGCTATTTTGGATTTCGAGCAAGAATTTGCCGCCGCTATGTCTGAGGAGAAATCTCGCATCGAGGCTCAAAAGGCCGATGAGCAGTTCCTCATGGACCCTCGAAAGATGATGCAAATGGCCTCGGCATCGGAGACTCCGAAACAGCGATTCGACCAGGTCTTGCCGGGTTATTTGGTGGAGAACCTGTTCCAGATGGGCATCTACGAAGTCTAAGCGGGTTTCCTTTGCGATCTAGGCTTCTTCGTCGTCGTCTCTATCGTCCTCTGCCAAGTCCTCCTCTTCGGGAACGACCGCAATCGCGGGAGAGTTGGACACGGCATAGCCAAGGGCGAAGGCGTAGAAGCCAAGAATTAGGTACGGGATCAAGATCAGTATCGCCATCGGCCAACTGACCCCGCTTGCGGGGACGGGCCGATAGGCTTTTACCGGCACCTCGAACTTCACTAGAAGTTCTACCGCTCTCGGGGCGCTCGGGGCTTCTACCCGTAAACGGTTACCGTCCACAGTAGTGATGTTTAGGATATTGCCGTCCATCACTGCTTCAGCATAGATCCCGTCACGAACGTCTGCTTCGAACTGGTTGTAACTGACGGCCTCTCCTGCCAGAGCCCAAGCTGGGGCGAGAACTCCACCAAAGAGAAAAAGACCGGTCAACAGTAGGACTAGGGTTCCCGTTCCGTAGAGAAGACGGGAGTCTCTCTTCGCTTCAACTGTCAATTGTCGCCTCGCTCTCTTTCCATTCGACACTGTTGTTTTGCGGCCGATGATGGGCGGAGTGACTGAGCAAGCCCACTAGGTTTGAGCGGAGCGAGTCGAGTCGGTCCGGGTCGGCTTCAAGCATGCGGATCTGGTCCGCCAACCAACGGTCGCGAATCTCGTGTTCTACCCAGTTGGAAAAATCCCCCCGCTTGAAGTGATAAGTCAGAGAACTCGACTCGATGTAGTGCAGAGTGTCGAGAAACTCACTGAAGGTTCGCGCTCGAACACCAAGGTATCGCTCACTGTTCCAAAAGTGAAAGGCCTTTTCCTCAGGCAAAACAGGATAAAGCCCACCTTCGGCCCCGATGGTTCTCGAATTGTCTTCGTCGGACTGGGTCTCTTCCATCAAGTCCAGCAGAACTTCACACATTTCGCCCATCAAATCGCTGACCCGGTCTGAATCGGCACCTTCGGCCCAAACCATCAAAGACGGGTTCGACGGCGAAGGAACCACCAGAACCCAACCGTCCTCATAAAGGACTTTCAGTCCGTCAGTCATCTCCAGTTCTCGGTCCTTCAAGCGCTCAAGAAGGCGACGCATCAAGCGACCCTTCTCCACGCTTGGGCAAACGACTTCTCGCTTAAGTTGGAAGACTTCAGGAGTGCTCGCTAAAACCTCCGACAAAGTCACCTTGTGACGGGAGAGAAACTCAAGAAGTTTGACAAAGCTGAACATGGCATCAAAACCAGAAGAGAAACCAGGAAAAAGCAACTCACCTTCGGTGGTTCCGGCCAAACGAATCTTCAGTCGACCCAACTGGCTTCGATGAAGCAAAGACCTTAGATCGACGCCTGTCCTGACCACCCGCCCTCCCTCGGGCTCAACGATAGCCTCCAAGACTGAAGGGGCGGACACCGGTGCTGCCACCAAGACTGAGGGTTCGGTTTTCGCGACCAAGAGAGTCATCATAACTAACAGGCGACTGCCTCCAACGGAGGCTCCGGTTTCGTCAACCAGAATCATCTTTTCTCCGTCGGGGTCTAGCAGCACCCCGAGATCAGCCCTCAAAGTAGTCACGATGTTGCAGAGTTGTTGTAAACGCAGGGGTGATTCGAATGGGAGTTCGCGAGCACGAGTGGGATCGAGGTAGGCATTTAGGCTGACGCTTTCACAGCCCAGAGTGCCCAGGAGTTGGGGAAGGATGGTTGATGCCCCTCCCGACCCATAGTCCACCACCACTTTGAAGCCCGCTTCACGGAGCAAGGAGACGTCGAGAGAAGAGGTGAACTGCTCGGAGTACTGTTCGAGCACTCGGCTGGGAAAATCGATGCGCCCCACTTCGTCCATCAGCGTTCTACGAAACTCTTCCCTAAAGAAGGAATTCTCGATCTTGCGCTCGGTGGCCCCACTGATGTTCACACCTCTTTCATCGAAGAATTGCAATTGGAGATAGCGCACATCATTCTTGGAAAGCCGACAGTGAATGCCCCCCACAGAGGGAGTGTTCCTGAGCACGAAACGGCTGACCGGAGTGGCCGTGGTTCTCATGTCGTGCACATTGATGCCGACGGAAACCAAGCCGCAGATCAAAGCGCGATTGATCATCCGGGAAGCAGAGTGGGTGTCTCTCGCCAGACACACCGTGCTTCCTTTGTCCAGAAGTGAGCCGTAGGCGGCCCCCAACTTCAAAGCGAACTCAGGACTGATCTCGATGTTGCCAAGGCCTGATATGCCCTCTCGGTCGAACATGGAACTGGGCCAGCGACGCCCCCAAATCAGGGACATGGAAACATTGCCCCCGGGTTCGACACTCTTTCTTGGCCAAATCTTGATCCGAGGAAAGATGGTGGCTCCTTCGCCTATGGTGACATCATCAGCGATCACCGCCCCCTCGCCAATGGAAACGTGAGATTTGACAGTGACGCGCCGGCCTAAGATTGAGCCTTCACTGCGGACTTTTCTTCCTAAGAAACAATCCTGCCAGACGATGTCACGATGGAGAGTACACCCTTCTTCCACAATACAGTTGTCCCCCAGAACGGTCCCCTCCAGCAGGCGCGCTCCCTCTCGAATACGACAGTTCTTGCCAATCACCAGAGGGCGTTCAAGTTGAGCTGCCGGATGGATCCGGGTTCCCTTCCCAACATAGACTCCGCGGCGAAGAGCGGTTCCCGGCAGGGTGAGATCAACTTTCCCGCTCAAGAGGTCGTGGTTCGCTTCCTGATACTGCTCCAAGGTGCCAATGTCACACCAATAACCTTCAGCCACATATCCAAAAATTGGCTCTCCAGCGGCAAGCAATTTCGGGAATAGGTCTTTGGAAAAATCGTAAGGCTGGCCAATCTGGCAGAGCTCAAGAACCTCAGGCTCCAAAATGTAGATCCCGGTATTAACCGTGTCCGAAAAGACTTCACCCCATTTGGGTTTCTCAAGGAATTTCTGAATGCGACCATCCTCGGCGGTGACCACCACCCCAAACTCCAGGGGGTTCTCTACTCGAGTCAAAACCAAAGTGGCCTTTGAGCCGACCCGCCGATGAAATGCTAAAGCTGCCTGCAAGTCGAAGTCGGTGAGGGCATCTCCAGAAACGACAAAGAATGTGGAATTGAGGCTGTCTCTAAGCAGGGCCACGCTGCCCGCTGTCCCCATTGGCTCCTGCTCAACACTGTAATGCATGCGTAAGCCAAAATCGCTGCCGTTTCCAAAGTGGGCGATGACTTCGTCGGCCAAATAGTGAAGGGTCACATAGATGTGGGTGCAGTCGTGCCGTCTGAGGAGTTCCAGACAGTATTCCATCACCGGTCGGTTGCATAAAGGCACCATGGGTTTGGGAAGATGGCAGGTCAGAGGTCTCAAGCGACTCCCCTGACCGCCTCCCATAACGACAGCTTTGAGCGGACCAGAACTTGACATCATCTTCGAGTCGACGAACACCTTCCAAATTTGGCCTGCGGCCGAGAGCGGGTCCCGACCGCAGCAAAGGTTGCCAACTGCCGAGGTTCCAAGGGTAAAAAACCTTCATCAGCGACAGCATCGGTTTGGCGTAGCAGACTTTCCAACTCGAAGAGTCTTGCGGCGAAACTCTCCTCTAGAGAGGGACTGACCTCTCGAATCCTCTTAAGCTCGTTGATTTCGGTGGCTAGAAGGGAGACCTGCTCTTGCAGACGACCGATTTCTTCCTGGACCAAGTCGGAAATCGTCTCTTTTTCCAGAGCCGTCCCTGGCTCTAGGTGCCCGTGTTCTGACAGCTCGCTCCATTGCTCTTCGAGTTCTTCAAGCTTCTCGGTGAGGTCGACAGTGGCCACGACCGACTCTTCTGCGGCCTCTCGGAGGGCTTCTAGGCTGTCCTCGTGTTCCTTCAAGCGCTTAGTGAAGCGCCTGACGAGAATCCGCTCCTGCTCAAGGGAGGATTGCAAGGAGAGCACTTGACGAAACAGGTCTGAATCGACTTCTTCACGTTGGCTGATTCGCTCTTCGAATGAGTTCAATCTATGAGGGAGATCACGAGGAAGCTCAACACTGCTGAAGCGAGCTTGCATCTCGGTCACGCAAGCTTTCACCTCTTCGAAAGAGCGATGAAGGTCATCAAACTCCTCCGAGACCTCGGCTTCCACATTCTCGGAGACGGCTCCCGGCTTAACCCATCCTTCCTGGGTATCGGCGTCTTCGACCCCTGTCTCTTCAGATTTGGTGGCCAAGCGGTCGAGCAAGCGCTGAAGTTTTTGCAATTGCTCGACTTCTTGTTCTAGGCGTCGATCGAGTCTGTCCCGCGCCGAGAGCAGTCGTTCGTCTTGCCCACCGGTCCGCTCCACTCGGCTGTTCAATTGGTCCAGCTTCTGCTTGCGAACAGCAATTCGCTCCTCCAAACTGCTCACCCGTTCCTTGACTTTGCTGGCGGAAAGCCTCGCTCTTTTGGCGCTCATAACCTCAGATTCGGCTTCCAAGACTTCGCTCCTTGGTGGCTCTTGGGATTCCGAGATTTCCTATACGGCTCGGCGTTTAGGACATGTCGGGCAATAAACCTTGCTTTTCAGGTGATGAGGCGCCCTCAAGGCAAGGAGCTAAGAAGGCGCGTACCTGGCTGTATGGAACTGATGAGCAGCGCAGCCATGAAGGATGGATCATCGCCCCAATGGTTCGCCTTATTCCTGGCCGGAGCCTTAGCCTAACCTGCACTCCAGAAGAGCCTTCGAGCAGACTTCAAAGAGAAGGGGAGTTCGAGGTCATCGAGCCCGGTCACTCGAGAGTCATGAAACCTAAAGATTCCCGGCTTCTCGGATTCTGGCCCGCTGTGCCAATACTCGGTTGGTGGAATGTAGACCGAGCGAAGTATGTACGGTGTTGGACCTTGACCTTCACGAACTCCGGAAGTGTGCGGGGCTATCCAATAATCCTCGTTGAACATGCCTCCGTAGGCCCCGCTGACCATCTTGGCATTGCGAAGGCGCACCTCGCTACCCCTTTGCTCGAACCTGATACCGCTTAGGTTCTCCAAGAAATTCTCTGAAGAAGGGAAAACGAATTCCACTTCTCCAGAGAGAGGATCCTGCGTGAGACGAACCTTCAAGTTGGGATCATAGACTGAAGGATGGCCTTGGTCCCCGAAAGCAAAGGCCGCCGAACTCTCGGTAGGAGCACTGTCCACCACCATGGCGTTCTGCTCGAGAACATTAGCGGGATCCCCGGGGAATTTCGGAGTATCTTGCGCCGGCCTCATCTTGCTCCCCTCAGGATTCTCACCGTGTATGAAAAGGTCGGGATCGGCGAGGGGAAACAGATACTCCGAAGTGGTCCGATCGACGAACTCCTCACTCAAACGATAGACTCGGTCGGCGGTCATAAGGGCTGCCGGTTGATGCCTCTCGGTTTGAGAAGTCAGATCGGTCTCAGAGTGAAAGCGCTTATTGAAATCTCCCTGAAGATAGATAGTCTCACTGCAAACAATGGTTAAGGGTTGAGGGAGAAAGGCCCCGTTGGTGACCCTTATGGGGGTGGCGGCATAGAGCAGTCCGTTGCTGGGCCATTCTCCGGATGCGTGGAGAGCGGCGATGTCGATCTCGCTGACACGGACCCGCTGTTTCTCCGCTTCGTTGTAGGTGTCTACCTTTTTCAACCAGGAACCGTTGTCTTGGCTGGTTTGATCGATCCTCAACTCAGCCCGCTGGTCGAAGTACCCTCCCGGCTCCAGAGCCAAAGAGTGTGGTAGGGATTTCTGTCGTCCCCCAATGTCTCGGGTCTGTACCCTTCCGTCGAAGGTCTGCAACGCTCCGTTCGCCCCGGAACTGTTCCAATTTTCACTTTCGGAATCATAGAAGGTTCCTGGGTTAGTTCCCAGAGAAATCCCGTTCAAGGTAACGAGAAGCCCACTGTCGGTGCGGCCCCAATAATCTCGTCTGCGAATCAGGTCTTCACCGGCGGAAATGTCGACATCATCGAGGTTCAGTGCGGTCAACTGAGTCCCACCACCCACCTGAGACGGAGCCACTATGTAGTGACCGTTCTTTTGGAATCCTGCGGTTTCCCACGGTGCCACAAAGAGGTCTCCGTTGGCATGGATCCGACCGGTCAGGTTCTGGTTCGAGGTCCTTGCCAGATCGACCATGTCTCCGTTGTCGAATGCTAGGAATTCTCCGGGATTCTCCAGAACTCCGGCCATCCGATGCACGGCCCTACGGTTCCCGATGGTGGCTTCACACTCGATCTCCCAGTGCTCGGGAAAACTCGGGTCTGGAAACCAGATCTTGAACCGATAGCTCTCGGTATGACCAGATTGGGCAAAGGAACGCTCTCGGGGATGGCTCTGGGGATCGTAGCTCCATCGGATCCACCCGGCCGAATCTCGCTCAAAATCGAGCTCTTCCGGCCAAGTGAGAGCATCTGCGCTGGACGCACTGATCTTAGAGCCCGAACTATCGTGGGTGGTGGCAGAAAAATTGTTTAGGCCAAAAATGAAGAAACCCGAGTTCAGTCCCGCCTCGGCGATGTAAAAGGCTTTCATTCTCTGCTGGGCCTGAAGGCCAAAACCAGAGTTGGTGGTGATCAGGCGAACTAAGCTGAAGGTCAAAATCAAGCAGATCGGCACCAACATTAGAGCGGAGGCAAGCATGAAACCGGATCTGCCAATCCTCATCTGTTGTTCCTCATGGTGAACTGAGTTCGATAGAGTTGTCGAGTGATGGCTCCGGTCTGATTCTTGTGTCCCAGAACGAATTCAAAAATGGCCCCATCAGCCGAAGGCGTGAGCCAAACTCTGAGTCCATCGCTCGGGGCGGCCAAGGCGAATCTCCGAAACGCACTGGTACCGGACTCTAGACTTCCGAGGACGATTCCGGCGGGATTTCCAGGAACGGTTGTAGGGGTTTGGGATACTTCTGCCAGAATTGCGACGTGAGCCCCATCGAAAGCTCGATTGGCGCTGGTATCCTCTTTCAAATAGAGTCCCTGAACTCTGTAGGTCGGTTGGATTTCGGCACTTTCAGCCGAAGCCCACAGTAAGCTTTCGGCCGGCGGCTGCTCAGGCCAGATGGGTGGGGCGCCGGAAAAAGTATGACTATGTCCACCACCAAAGTTCACCGGTCCGGTGGCGGGAAAAACGAAAGCGGCAGCCCGAACTTGGGTTTGCAGGTGACCGACCAAGGCTCTGAGTTGTTGGCGTGGTTCACTGCGATTCTTCAGATGGTCTCCGGCACGCTTGACCACTTCGACCGCCCCCAAGCCGATGGTCATGACCAGCAGAAAGCAGGAGCTCGCCACGAGGACTTCGGCGATGGTTAGCCCACGGTTGCTGCGGCTCATCGGGGAGGAGGCTCCGCTAGTATAGTCCCCAGAGCTATCGCTTGTCCTGCCTGACCTTGTGAGCTGTCCACTACGTTTCCGGGGAAGTCCGAATCGCGGTAGAAAATGCTAAGATTCACTCTCTTGAGCCCTCGAGTCGGCTCTTCCACCTCGACACGATAGAGATAGCGATGCTGCAGACCATCGGTTCGATCCTCTTCAAGATTCCAGTACTCCCCGGATGGAGTGGCTTCAAGCTCCATGAACGCTCGATAATCTCGGGCTTCGCTCACGCGCTGCTCCAGCAGGGCGTCGGCCAGCATTGCCACTTCGGTCATGGAGGTGTCCTTCGTTTCCAGTTGAGCTGTTTGGATCAAAGTTCCCACCACAGCAAGGGTCAGCATGGCAAAGATAGCCAAGCCGATGACCACTTCCCCCAAGGTGGCAGCACGCGTATTTGGGTAGGGATTCACAGACAACATCTACCGCGCCAACGGTCAATTGTCAAGGATGATAGGGACCGAAGGCGCTCCAGAGAGGACTTTTCTGTCTAGACATCTTCCGATCTCTCGAAACGACGCACAATCCTTTGATGCCTCCGAGGTGATCTCGATGACCAGCTCAGGGAACTTATCGAGGAAATCAGCAGCATCAGCCTTTTTCCAGCCGGTGCCTCCTAGGAAGTACTTCCTGGCCAGAACCAAAGCAGATCCAAACTCGCTTCATTGTATGGTACCTATGGTGCTGTTAGTCCTCGGAGTCTGGAGTGGGGCTAGCCTCGACTTCGATGTTGCTATCGGCATTCGTATCGGTACCGGCCACGACTTCATCTTCGCCGACTAGGAGTTCGTTTATGATCTCCGTTCCCTCAGGGGCTGTATTTTTCGCGATCTCCTGGGCCAAAGTCCTTTGAGACTCGTCCTCGACGCTTCCCTTCAAATGGACCGCTCCGTCTTCGCTTTCCACATTTAGGTTCCCGGTTGCTATTTGATCGCTTGCCATGAGCGCCGCCTTAACCCTGCTTGTGAGTTGGGCTGTTTCCAGGGCGTCTTGGGTGGACTCAGCTGCCCTTTCCAGGTTTTCTTTGGCGTCGGATGCCACGCTTTGGGTGGCTTCTCCTAACTGCTGCTGGGTTTGCTCGGAGCACCCGGCAAAGAGCAGGGCTCCCATCATTACAACTACCAAAAGTGTTCGCATTTTACCTCTCCTATCCACGGTCGAGGCCTTGGCCCCGACCAGGACAACGGTAACACGCTCGTGGGAGTCGAAGTAGACACTCAGGTATGTCTCGGGCTTATACCCCAAACTGGCACCTCTGCAATCTGGCCCATACTCAGGTATATGGTCTTTCCATCCAAACGACGCTCTGCAACGGCGAGTCGTTTGAGAGATACTGAGATTATGAATGACACCACATCCCAAACTTTCGATCTAAATCAGCCAGGCGAGCTTCACTAACCATGAGTTTCTTTATGGCAGCTCTCGTCACGGGTGTAGTCATACTTTTCGCCCACTTCGTACT
>JBJHCR010000151.1:0-14999 GCA_050486105.1 Vulcanimicrobiota bacterium | reverse complement strand
CCGTGGTGGGGAGATTGTTTTCCGAGGTTCGTTCTTCGGAAAACCAACGTTTTCAAGTGTTCTTTATTCTTTCCGCTCTGCTCTTGGCGGCTCAATCGGTGGGGTCTACGGCCACCGAGTCGCTGCTGTTGTCGCGCTTGGGAGTGGAAGCCCTACCACAGACCATTTCCCGGGGATAGCTTGCCACTGTTGTGGTGGCAGCGTTCTATGCCCGAAAGGTCGAGGGTTTCCGATACGAGCGCTCCCTGGTCGTCCTGTTGGTTCTGGCAGCTTTTTTTCTGGCCCTTTCGGTACCCCTGGTTCACTGGGGGCTCAAACCGATCTATGTTATTCTCTTCTGCTTCAACTGGGTGACCTTCACTATCTTCACCTCTCACGTCATCACCCTGTCTGGAAAGTTTTTCGACACCCTAGCCATGAAAAGATTGCTTCCCCTTTTTGGGGTGGGGGCCACTTGTGGAGAGATCGTCGGGGGATTATCGTCCTCATTTTTTGCTCGCCTGTTGGGAGCGGAGGGGCTGTTGCTGGTTTGGCTATTCTTCTATCTGGCCACAGCCAGCTATCTCTGGTCGGTGCGCGGTCGATTCGAAGACTGGAATCCTGCTCGGTCCGGTGCGAGCCAATGCAAGCGACAGCCTCTACCACAAGATGGGTGGAGATATCTCAAGGGTTCACCTTTGGCCCGAACTCTGGCCTTGCTCACCGCAGCCCTAATGGTCACCAACACCCTGGTTTCCTATCTCCACTTCGATGTCTTTGTTCAAGCCTTTCCCAACGAAGCAGACCTGGCCATCTTCCTAGGCCTGTTCGTGGCTGCCACCAACCTCGCTGAACTCTTCATCGGTGCGAAAGTCACGCCTTGGCTGGTCAGGCGCTTCGGGGTCGCTCAGGTGAACCTGATTCAACCAGCCGGAGCGGTGGTGACTCTGATGCTCCTAGGATTTCATTACGCTCTGGTGCCGGCTATGTTGGCTTGGATGAACCGCAAAATGCTGCAAGACTGCTTAGCTGCTCCGGTGCGCTCCATGCTTTATGGGGGAATCCCGGACCGCTTCCGAGGACCGGTTCGAGCCAATATCGACGGGGTGGTGGGGGCTGGAACTCAGGCGGTGGCCTCGCTAGCCTTGGGACTGGTTCAGCAATGGCTGGCGGTCTCCACCTTGGTCTGGATATCCCTCGGCACTGCTTGCCTGTATTTCAGCAGCGCTTGGATGGTGAGGAGAGTCTATGTGCAATCTCTGGTCGAGGATCTGGCCCAGGGAAGCTTGTCCTTCCCGGTCAACCCTGAACCTAGAGGTCCGGACACTTCGAGCTCGCCAATCCAACAAGACTTGAACCTAGCAGGGCTCACCGAAGATCTGAGGAGTTCGGATCTAGAAACGGCGATGGCGGCCCTCACAGCCTTGGGACAGAGCGAGGATCCTTTGGCCGACGCCCTCTTGGCCCGGGCCTTCGCCGACCCTCGCGGTCTCCTCAGGCTTCGGGCCGTCAAGCTATTAGCGACCAGAGGAGAAAACGCTCTGCATCAAGTTGAACCCTATCTGCGCGCCCCATCGCTTCCGGCGGTGGAGGCTGCTTATGGGGTCTTGAGCGAAAGCGAGTCCCCTCTAGGGCGGGATTTGCTTGGCCAAGAATTGAGGGTTCAGGTTCGAGAAGCCTGGAGACACCTTTTTCTAGCCGAGGCGGCAGGGAAATTCGGGTCCCCCCTACTGCAATGGACCCTCTGGGACCACAGCAGCCGATGTCAACGCCTGGCTCTCAAGATTCTTTCTCTGTTGGAGGGCGAGCGCCTCATGGGTCCGGTGATGAACAGCTTGCGCTTCGCCGATTCGGCCACTCGGGCCAACGCCATGGAGGTGCTGTCCAATCTCGGAGACCGAGTGGCAGCCGGCCTCTTGGTTTTGCTGATCGAGCCCTCGACTTTTGATGAAAAGAAGTCTGCTGCAACCTCCCTTCTGCCTGGGCTTGCGGAAGTCGGCGAAAACTGGGACACCCTGGTAGCCCACTGCCTCCATTCGTGTGCCCCCTACGTGCGCCGAGCGGCTCTAGCCGAGCGACAGGAAACCCCCGACCCTGAACTGGAAAGACTGTACCGCCTGCAGGGATTCGAACTCTTTGCTCCTTTGGCAGCCGACCAACTCGAAGAGGTGGTGGAGCACCTGATGGTGGAACGCTTTTCTGCTGGAGAAAGGGTGGGGCATCCTGGCAGATTGTACCTTCACCTTCAGGGGAAAACGGACCCTCAAATCACTATCTTCGGCCTCCTGCCCGTCTTGGATCAGGGCCCCGCCCGAGTTCGGGTAACCGCTCTTGAGCGCGCCACCTTCTGGAGCTTAAGTGGGGACGGCTTAAACTCCATCATTCACCTCTACCCCTCAGTGGGCTTAGCCATCTTCAGCCGCATGGCCCGACAGCTCAGGCTCCAAGAGAAACTCTTGAAAGCCCAAAGTTGAGTCCCACCAGTCCTGAACTTGGTTGTTGGCCTGCGCATAGACCTTAGCCGGATGACTATCGACAAGTTCTCGAGAGGGCATCGGGAAATGATGGATGAAAGCAGGTTTGACTTCGAACTTTGGACTCAAACCGCTCCGGACTTGAGCTGCCTTGAAGGATAGGACCTTGGCTGACCCCTCTTCTCGTGTTATAGAGATCTATTGTCGTCACGCTGCTGTGTGGGTAGCTGCACGGGGAACGGTATTGATAGAGCGCACGTGGGTCGAACGGTTTGCGGATCAGCTGGAGCAATGCGCGACAGTGCTCGACCTCGGCTGCGGCTCTGGCCGGCCTATCGCCGCCTACTTTGTCGAGAGGGGATATCCCGTTTTTGGTGTGGACAGTTCGCCCGAAATGATCGCTCGGTTCCGAGCCAATCTCCCCAATGAGTCGGCCGTTGTATGCGATATGCGCTCATTGAAGCTGCATCAAAGATTCGGAGGGCTGATCGCTTGGGATAGCTTCTTTCACCTTACTCATCAAGATCAGCGCCAGATGTTTGGAATGCACCTTAGGGATCTAATCGGAGTAGGTCTGGTGGACAACACCTGGCCCAGTAGGTTCTTCCCACCCTTGCGAGGTCGACTCGAATCGATCCTAGCTGACCCCGAGGGATAGTCGATCCACCTCTGCGTCCTCTGTGTACAACCATCTGCAAGGCCCTCGCCAGGCATGTGGCAAGTCTTCGACCCTCTTCGGTTGCTCTAGAGGGCCCTTCTGTGGCATCATGGACCTATGAGACTCGCCACCCCAAAACGCTGGTCCAGGGACGATTATTATCGCCTGGCAGATCTGGACTTCTTCCACAACCAGAGGGTGGAATTATTGGATGGGGAAATCGTCGAAATGACTCCACAGAAGAGACCCCACGCCACGGCTATCGGCAAATTGAACACTCTTCTTGTTCAAGAATTTGGCCAAACCCACATCGTGCGAGTGCAACTTCCGCTGGACATCGACGAAAAAAACCAGCCCGAGCCCGATTTTGCGGTGGTGCCCATCAGTCTGGTGGACGCTTCCGATCCCCACCCTTCCACCGCCGACTGGGTCATCGAAGTGGCTGATTCGAGCTTGACGTTGGACCGTGAGGCGAAATCCAAGCTGTATGCCCAAGCCGGAGTCCCCGTGTACTGGATCGTCAATGTGCGCGACAGCGAGATTGAAGTCTACAGCGACTTGCGAGATTCTCAATACCGTACTCGACGAACTTTTGGAGCTGAAGAACGCGTGGTTTTCCCAGGTGGTTCAGGATCCGTGAGCGCCTCTCAGCTTGGTTAACCCTTTTCTTGAGTCTTAGCGGTAGGGGCCGTCCACCCGGGAGAAAGCCTCTTTGATGCGGTGCTCCAAGCCTACGAAAACCCGATCAAGCAACTTCGTTTCTCCCATCAAACACTAAAACTAGGGTTCTTCGGGTGCACGCAGAAGGGCAAGCCACATTCTTTTGCTGGAGGTATTATCGTGGCGCTATTGGTTAAGAACGGGGAAATCATCACTGCGGACTCGAGATATGTGGCCGACATCCTGGTCGAAAACGAGACCATCACCAGCATCGGAAAAAACCTGGAGGCTCCGGCCGGAGCCGAGGTGATCGACGCCACCGGCAAGTTCATCTTTCCGGGCTTCATCGACCCTCATGTGCATATTTTCTTGCCCTTTATGGGCACCTTCGCCAAAGACACTCACGAAACCGCCAGTAAGGCCGCCCTATTGGGCGGAACCACCTGCTACATCGAAATGTGTTGCCCCAATCGCGCTGAGGACACCCTAGAGGGCTACAAACTTTGGAAGTCCAAAGCTGAAGGCCAGAGCGCCTGTGACTACGCCTTTCATATGGGCATTGCTAAGTTCGACGACAAAACCGAGGCCCAGTTGCGCGAGATCGTGGCCGACGGAACCGCCTCCTTCAAGATCTTTCTCTCCTATAAGGACTTCTTAGGAGTCACCGACGACGAGATGTACCAATCTTTGATGCTGGCCAAAGAGCTTGGAGTGATCGTCACCGCCCACTGCGAGAACCCCGAATTGGTGGGTCGCCTCCAACAAAAACTGCTAGCCGAGGGCAAGACCGGCCCAGAATGGCATGAGCCCAGCCGCCCGGAGTCGGTGGAAGCCGAGGGCACCAACCGTTTTGCCACTTTTCTAGAAAACACCGGGGCCACCGGCTATGTGGTGCACTTGTCTTGTGGACCAGCCTTGGAAGCTGCCGTGGCCGCCAAGTCTCGCGGTGTACCCATTTATGTGGAGTCAGTCATCCCCCACTTTGTGCTGGACAAGACCTACGCCGAGCGCCCGGGAGTGGAGGGGGCCAAACACGTGATGTCGCCGCCCTTACGAGACAAGCGCAATCAAAAGATTCTTTGGGACGGTTTGGCCCAGGGTTTGGTGGACACCGTGGGCACCGATCACTGCCCCTTTGACGTGGAACAAAAGAAGATGGGCAAAGACGCTTTCACCGCCATCCCCAATGGAATTCCGGGTATCGAAGATCGGGTCAATCTCCTCTACACCTACGGGGTCAGCCGGGGCAAGCTCGACATCCACCGCTTCGTGGACTCGGCCAGCACCAAGTCGGCCAAGTTGTTCGGTCTTTTCCCCCAGAAGGGAACCATCGCCGTAGGCAGCGACGCCGACCTGGTGATCTACGATCCCACCTACCGCGGAACCATAACCGCCAAAGATCACAGCGTGAACAACGATTACAGTGGCTTCGAAGGCTTCGAAATCGACGGCAAGCCCACCCACGTCACCGTGCGCGGGCGGCTCGCCGTCAAGGATGGCAAGTTCGTGGGCGATAAGGCCCGAGGCAAGCTGCTGCGTCGAAAGCCCAGTCATTTTTAGACCCCCCTATCTCCTACACCTAACCCTGAGAAGGTGTGGACTCCTAGGTGCGGCTATACAGGCCTGTCCAATGTCGGGCGGGAAGAACCGGATCCCTCCACTCAGCAGTTGAGTCTCAAGTAGGGGGAAACGCGCGGGCTGGCGATCTTCGAGGATAATGAGCGTCTCCGCAAGATTCACGGTGCTCATGACGAGATGACCTCAGTATTCGGTCAGCTGCTCAACCGCCCACTCGGCGTGGGCTTCCTGGAAGAAAACCGCAAGCAGAACCGAGGTGTCGACCACCATAGATCACGTCCACAGCTCGTCGTGAGAGGAAAATCGGGGCTGCGGGTTCTCATCTTTGCCCTTGGCGAGGCCCAGCCATTCGCGGTAGTCGGCCGCCGGGGCAGCCTGCATGGAACGCTCTAAGCTCTCCCTCACAGCCAACCTGATCGCTTCGGACTTGGTGGGTATTTTGCGGATTCGCATCAGACGCTGCAAGTCGGATTCAAACTCCGGAGTTTGATTAATGTTGAGCTGAGCCACTCTATACAGGTACCATACGCAGAAAGCTACAACAAGGTGTTACGCCGCCAGCCCAGCCGGATCCAAGGGGACAGCTCGTTGTTCTCCCGGTTCTCGAAATATCAGGAACGATGGCTTTCCAGCTAGCGGTTCGTTTACAATGGACTCATGAAGAACAAAGCTGACTCCCCCTGGCTTATCAAGATTCTGGTTATCGCTTTGATCACCGTAATGCCGGGAGTTGCGGTCTGGAATCATCTGCTCGGACCAGGTACTTACGATCCCACCGGGACCGTCATCGTAACCATTATCATGCTGGGAATAGGGGGCGCTCTGCGTCTGACATCGCGCAACGAGCGACGCTCGCACGCAAGGGCGAAAGAAGAGCCGCCAGCGGTTTAGGATTGCTCTGCCCATCCAAGGAAGTCAGGGAAACCCACCGAGTACCCAGCTTTTGAGCAGATTCGTCTACAGCCCTTTGCGATACTCTTGAGGAAGTCTACCAGCACCATACTCCCCTTGGACCTCTGTGTTCGATATAGACTTCAATAGGTGAGGACACAACGAAGGAGGTTCAATGGATATACATACTGCCACTCAGTTTTTTCTCTGGTGCTCGGTGATCAATGGAGGCCTCCTGCTCTACGTGAGCTTTGTGGTGCTCCTGTTTCCCAATTTCTTGTTCCAAGCCCACTCAAGATTCTTCCCTCTCAGTCGCCAGGCTTTTGACATCGCGATATACAGCTTTATTGGGCTCTATAAAATTGCGTTCTTCTTTCTCAACTTGGTCCCGTACCTCGCTCTGCGCTTGGTTGGGTAAGTCTTTCTCGAGGTGGGTTGATCCCCCTCAAACCAAAGAATTCAACTTGGCTGCACCTTTATGAGTCCTCGAAGTCAACTTTCAGAGAAACGTCCACCGGGAGGACTTTCTCGCGCTGGCCTTCGACCAGAATGTTGTCAAGCCAGGCCATAAAGAAACCCACAAGCTAGCCTTGTTTCTTTACCCCCCACAAGTGAATGCTGTCATCCCTTTGGGTTGCGAGATTGCCTCGGATATCCTCACCCGGCATGGAATGACCTGCTGGTCAGGGACTTTTGGTCGGCCTCTCCTCCACATCGGGGTCTTCGGGTTCAAAAAAGCAGATTTTCGTAGTCAACTATCGCAAGAAGACCAGAGCGAATTTACCGGGTTTCAGGGTCCGATTCGGATTATGGTCAGTGAGCCAGCCACGAAGCTTAAAGGGTCCCTGTCGCCGAGCATAAGACTCAAACTATCACCGGCAGTGAGAGAGACGATGAACTGACCCGAGGCCGACAGCACAAGACTTGAGTCCCCCTCCATTTCGGCAAGGAAAGTAACGACTGTCTCCGACTTCGCATCGGTATTGATATGCAAGGTCAGCGAATTATTGTAGGTGTTGGGAGGAAAGACCAAGCCATCCAGTTTCCAGGTCACCAAATAGTCCCCGTCCAGCGAAACAGTGTACTGCCCAGCGGCAGCTCGTTCAACCCCCTTGCTGGTGAGCGTATCTTGGAAATCCACAGCAGTATTTGGCTCATTCGCGCTTACGAAGGAGTATACAAAACTGCCGTAAGCAGCCCCGGGGACAGTTTGGGGACCGGACGGACCTGGGCCGTCCATCTCCTCATTGAGGTCCGGGGGATCCTGGAAACCCGGCTCACCAGAGAGTATCGTGAAGACATAGGTTGGGCTTTCTAGGCTTAGAGTTTCCCCAGCGGTGATGGCAACGCTCTGGGAAAAAGCCCCCACAACCAAGTCTTGCTCCACCAGCAGCTCGACTCGCAGCTTTACTGTCGTTACAGGAACCGCCTCAATGAGAAGCTCTGAGGCCTTCGGGAAAAGCAGGGGTCCCAAAACCCGCTCCCCTTCAACATCGACCCCGGTGACTCGAAACTGGTCGACGATACTTGGAACCACGACGCTTTCAAAAGTCTGTATCTGCTGTCCCAATGTCCGAGAGCTTGCTTCCAGTTGAGTTCGCAACAGGATAGAACCGGTGGGCACAGCTTCGCCATCCCCCATTGGCAAACTGCTGGGGTTCAGATTGGAAGCGAAACCACCATCGCTCCCTGACCCACAACCAGTCAGCATCATGACAATAATGGACAAGAAAAGTTGGCCCAGGGCCTGGCGAGAATTTGACATTGGTACACCCCCCTTGGTGATCAGTAAAACTTTCTGTTCGAAATTCTGCGTTCTAAAAGAAGATTTGAAGTCCTGCTCGAGATTTTGGCTCTCCGGTTTCGGTCAAGAAGCGCCGGAGCACCAGGATTGACCCTAAATGTTGTCTTGGTGCCTGCGCTTTAGTCGCTCGATGTGAAGGAGAAGGTTTTGCACCTGGGCTCCGTAGGAAGCGGGCATATCGGCCAGCATTCTGGCCTCGGACTCGACCCTTTCAAGCTCCTCGGTGAAACCGGCTTCCCCCACCTGGCTCTCCAGTTTCAAAAGCTCCTTATAGGGCTTATGGATCCTGCTGTCCAAACGCCAAGTGTAGAGCGCGGGCAAGATCTTAGCTAACGGCAAAATGACGGTGAGCAAAGGCAAGAGCAAGATCATCAATCGCTCTAAGGTTGCCGCCAACTTATAGGGCAGTCTTCCTTGCAAGAAGCCTGGGCCATGGTGATGGAAATGCTCAGCCTCTCGGGTCAACGGAAAAGACCCATGCTCTCCATTGGGAAACTGTCCACGCTCCTCCAAGGCTCCGGGCTGTCCATGCACCCGGCTTGCGACGCCTAAGAGCACACCGGTGAGAGCGGGATGGAAGCCTTCGCCCACTACCAAAGTCGCGGTGGAAGCCAGAAGCTCGGTTCTTTGTGAAGGCAAATTGGCCGCCAGATCTACGGAGCCTTCCTGCAGAGTAACTTGGGACATAGACTCGAAATGTCTGAGAATTCCGGGAGCCCGACGGAGACTGATCAACTGGAGTGTCGGATCTTCAAGCAAGGCTCTCAGGTGAGGAGAATTGGGAGAGGCCACCAGGAACAGATAATCGATGTCTCCGGAGCGCAGGGATTCAGGCTCATTATCCTCGATCAACTCATTGGATTCTTGAAGTCCCATCCCAGATAGGAGAGAACCGGCTAGAAAGTGCGTCGCCGAGCCTTCTGGACCTATTCCCAAGTTCTTACCTTCAAGGTCCAAAAGTTGCTCTCTCGGTTGCATGTCTCGCGCAAAAATCCAAAGGGGCTCTGGAAAAAGGCTACCCAGAAAATAGAAGCCTTGCGACTGTTCTCTACCTAAAGTCACCCCGCTCTGCACGAAAGCCACATCAGCCATTCCGTCCCGGATCATCTCTAGGTTCTGGTGTGAGCCCCTGCTCTCCACTAACTCGACGCCCAAGCCCTGCTCCTTGAGAAGTTCTTGATATCGTTGGCCAAGCCAGTAATAGCTGCTGTCCGTCGGCCCCACTGCTAAGCGAATCGAATCGGGAGGAGCCGGCCTGGCGTACTGCCAAGCGATGACCAGTGCTGCCAGACCCAATAAGATACCCGGCAGGTAAACCTTGAGCCACTCCCACTTCAGTCTCAGTTGCGCCCGACTCAATGCTCCTGCCTTCCCAAATTCCTACCTTGATGCCTCAAAGACTTGGTAGGACTACCGGGATTTCCCTCTAGACTTGCCACATCCCATGGCAAGAAAAAATCGAACACCTGCTCGAAAGTAAATCTCTCACTGATGTAGAAATATTTTCAACATGAGCAGCACCACCGTGAAGAAGCCCAGTCGGGCCAAGTCCAAGTCCTCCTCCTCGAAGCCCTCTCCCACTAAGTCTGAGACGAAGCCTTCCTCAGCGGCCGTCAGTCGTCTAGATGAATCCGGGCGCTGGGCGTTGTTGAACGCCTTGCGCAGCGGGACGGTTCCAGATCTGGGAACCGAGGAGATCGCCGTGGGATTGGAGCCCCAACTTGGAGCCATCGAAGAGGGGCTGCGCCTGAGCTTGCAGGGGCGTAGCGGCTACAAATTTTTGAGGGGGGACTACGGGGCCGGGAAAACCTTCTTGAGTTCTTTGGTCGCTTCTCGGGCCGCCGACCTGGGCCTCCTGTTTTCCAAGGTGGTGATCTCGGCGGCCGACACTCCCCTGTATCGCCCGGTGAGCTTGTATCGTCGCATCTGCGAAGGGCTGTCCCGAAGTCCCCGGCAGACCGGAGGCCAGTTTCGAGGGGTGCTGGACCGCTGGCTCTATCGCTTAGAAGAAAAGGTGGTGGAGCTGCACGGCTTGGATGAGGACGACGAGAACTTTGGTCCCGAGGTCTCCAAGCTCGTCGATCGAGAACTCTTGGCCCTGGGGGACCAGTCCGGTCGTCTGGCCGCCTGTCTGAAGGCCTACCACCAGGCACAGCTCTCGGGAGACTACCAGCAGGCGACCGCCCTCTTGGACTGGATGTCCGGAGAAGACAAGGTGGCGGCATCCATGAAAAGGACCGCCGGGGTCACCGGCAAGCTCGAAGATCGGGATGCCTTCGCTTTTTTGCGGGGCCTCCTAGAGGTGATCCGCAGCAGTTCGGCCAGCCCCACCGGCCTAGTGGTGATCATCGACGAGGTGGAAACGGTTCTTCGCCTGCGCCGACCCGAGCGAATGCGCTCTTTGGAAGTGCTGAGGCAGTTGGTGGACGCCTGCGACCGCCACGAATTCCCGGGCCTGTATCTGCTGTTCACCGGCACCCCGGATTTTTTCGAATCGCCCCAAGGGGTGCCGGCTCTGCCCCCTCTCCACGATCGCCTCAAGGTGACCTTCGATGAGCACATCGAAGACAATCTGCGGCAGCCTCAGATCCGCTTGAAGGCTTTCGACCAAACCCGTTTGGCCCAAGTGGCTCGCAAGGTCCGAGCCCTCTACCCCTCCCAGGAAGATCTCTCGGCCAAGGTTTCCGACCAGGTGATCGAGGTCTTGACTCAAGCCATGACCTGTGGCTTCGGAGGACACATCGAAGTCATCCCCAGGCTGTTCTTAAGGCGCTGGGTGGATCTGTTGGACCGAGCCGATCAGCACCCCGACTTCGTAGCGCTTGACTTCCTGCAGCAGCGCGGTTGGACCCCGCCCGAAGCCGCCGAGCTCACCGACCAAGAGCGCGCCTTTTGGGATCCGGCCCAAGAGATCACTCTGTGAGCAAATCGGCCTTCTTCTCCTTGAGTCCCCGCACCCAGCAGGCGGTGGTCACCACTCTGGGTTGGCGCAGCTTGCGCCCGGTGCAAGAACAGTCCATTCCTCCCCTATTGCGGGGGGACGACGCGGTGATCCTGGCCCCCACGGCCGGCGGCAAGACCGAGGCGGCCCTGCTGCCGCTTTTGGATCGCTTGAGCAGCAGCAGCCAAGCGTCCGCCCCCAACATCATCTATCTCTGCCCCCTGAAAGCTCTGATCAACAACCTCCTCCCCCGCCTGCAGAGCCTGGCTCAATTGGTCGGTCGGGAGGCCTTCGCCTGGCACGGAGAGGTGTCCCAGAGCAAGCGCAAGGCTTTTCTCAAGGACCCTAAGGCGGTGCTGCTGACCACCCCCGAGAGCTTGCAAGTCCTGCTCAGTCGGCGCGGACTGGATCTCACCACCTTGTTCTCCGGCTTGAACACCATCGTGGTGGACGAGGTGCACGCCTTCTGCGGAGAGGCTCGGGGGGACCAACTGATCGCTTTGCTGACCCAACTGGACCGATGGGCTCCCAAGCCGGTTCAGCGGGTTGGGCTGTCGGCCACCGTGGGCAATCCCCAGGACCTGCTGCATTGGCTGTCGGGGGAACGCGGATGCCGGCAGAATTTGGTGGACCCCAACTCTGATGGTTCGGCCAAGAAGCGGCGCCTGCTAGAGATCCACCCGGTGGGAGACGAGCCCGAGGCCCGAGCACGCTGCTTGGGCGCGCTCATGGCTCGGTCGCCTAAGAGCCTGCTCTTCGTGGACTCCCGTCGCCAAGCCGAAGACATGCGCTCCCTGCTGGAGGCCCAGGGAGTGGAAGCCCACGCCCACCACAGCAGTCTCAGCCAGGATCAGCGCGAGCAGAGCGAGTCGGTTTTTCGCCAACAGGGGACCCAGAGCCGCCGCCCCCAACTCATCGTCTGCACCTCCACCCTGGAACTAGGCCTGGACGTCGGTGACGTGGACAGGGTTTTCCAACTGGACGCCCCCTCCACGGTGTCGGCCTTCTTGCAGCGCTTCGGGCGGGCCGGAAGACGAGAGGACAGCGTGGCCCATATGCTCTTCATCACCGACCGCTCGGAGTCGTTTTTGAGGGCCTGCGCCCTGGTGAAGCTGGCCTTGGCCGGTGAGGTAGAGCCGGTCCAACCCAGGGCTCGAGCCTTCCCGGTGTTGGTACAGCAGATGCTTATGCAGGTGTTGCGAGAAGGAGCCCTGGCCCCCGATCGCCTTTGGCAGCAGCTCGGCCCCGCCCCCTGCTTCGCTGGGATCTCCGAGAGCGAAAAAGCCCACCTTCTGGAGCACTTGTTAGCCGAGGGCTGGCTGGTTTCCAGCAGCGGACGCCTGCACCTGGGCGAGCGCACCGAGAAACGCTTCGGACGCTCCCATTTTCTGGAACTGCTCTCGGTTTTCCAGGGCGGAGCCTCGGCCTCGGTGCAAACGAGCGACGGTCGCCCCATCGGCACCTTGGACCTAGGAGTGGCGCGGCAGTTGGCCGAGACCGGCAGCGCCTTTTTGTTGGGGGGTCAGTCCTGGAAGGCCACCCGTTGGCAAGAGGGAGGGCAGGTGCTCACCGTGACTGCTTCGGCCGGAGGGCGCACCTTTCGCTGGAGTGGCAGCGCCAGCGAAGAATCCTTCGCCCTGAGCCGCTGCACCAGGCAGCTGCTTTCAAGCGGAGAGCCCTTGCCCTTTCTGGGGCCCAAGGCGGCAGAACGCCTGAGCGAACTGCAGGCCGAAAGCCGAGACCTGGATCCGGATCAGGTGGTGGCCAGCGAATCGGGGTCCGACTCCACCCGAAGCTCGAGGCTTGAGCTTTGGGCCGGCCATCGCGTGGGACGGACGGTGGCTGCCGTTCTGGGAGGCTGGCTGGGCTGCGAAGCCACCTCCAATGCCCGCCAAGTGAAACTCAAATGCTCCACCTCGGACTGGCAGCGCCTACTGGCCGAGGCTCCCACCGAAGACCAGCCCTTGCGGGACTTTCTCCGAGCCGGTCTCAAGCTGCACGAACAGCGCTCCCCTTCGGACTCGGTGGAGGACAAATTCGTGGAGCTGCTGCCTCCCCATTTGGCTCAAGAACTCCGCTTTGAGCAACATTACGACTTGGAGACCACTCAGATGATCTTCGGTGAACTCAAAATGGCCAAAATCCTCGAACGCTGTGGGAGCAACCTATGAAGAACGCCAAAAAGAGAGCCAAAAAGACCAGCACCAGGGAGCTGCCTCAGCTGCCCACGGAAAACTTCCAGGTGACCTTGAAGAGGCCGGAGCCGCAAGCGATTTCCGAAGGAGCCTCCGCAGTCGCCGAGGCCGCCTCCTCGGAGCCACTGGCCGCTCTGCTTCCCTATCTGCAGCAAGCCCAGGCGAACTTCAAGGTGGTCCGCAAGGGGCGCTTGCTGAAGTTCCAGGGAACCGGGGTGGAGATCTCCGGGCGCCGTCTGGCTCTCCTGTTGGAAGGATTACCCCGGCGAGACCGCTTGGAGGGCTCGTTGAGCCGCAAGGGCAAGGGCCTGAGCCTCAGTTTTCACGGCAAGCTGAGCCGAGGACGGCTGAGTCCACCGAAGAACGACGGCCTGATCCTGGTTTGGACCGACCCTCCGCCGGAACTCGATGCTCTAGAGCGGTTGTTGCCACCCAGAGTTTCGGTCTCCCCCAGGCCAAAACTCCAAGACGAGTCTCCACCACCAAATGAGGTCTCAGTTGCGGCCGGGGTGGGACTGGCCCAGGCCCTACTCGCCTCCCCTAAATTCCGCAACGCTCACCGAGCCCAGGGCGGTGGGCCATTAAGCCTGACTCAAGTAGGAGAGTTCTTGGACTTCTTGGCCCAAGGCGGACACCGCCAAGCGACCAGCGCGCTTCAAGCTCAGCTTGGAAAAAACAAGGCTCAATGGAGACAGGCTCTGGGCCAACTGGAATTGCTGTTTGCCGCAGCCTACCCTCCGGGCTTGTCGAGCAGTCTTGATGGCGAATGGCTCTACCTCCACCCCGAGGCCATCGAAGAACGCTACCAAGTGAAGGCAGAGATGCCCCCAACAGAGGATCTGGTGGAGGCCACCACCTTAGACGGAAGCCCCCGCAGCTTCCAGTCCCCCATACCCCTGGACGCCAAAGAGCGCCTGCTCATCGCCGCTCTCCTGCGCTACGGCACCCTGAGCGAACGAGAGCTCTCCCAGAACACCGGCAGCCGCCGCATCGCCGGACTCATCGAGCGCCTGAGTGCCCGCCTGCAAGAAGCAGGCTGCTTTGCCCTAGAGGAAGTCGGCTCAAGCGAAGAAGGCAGGCTCTTTAGGATGAGCTTGTGGAGGTGAACTCCTTACCTTATACTTCAGGAGTAAGGAGATCTCGTGACCTACATCAAAATCACCAGTAAAAGACAGGCCACTCTTCCTAAAGCTCTGTGCCAGGAACTCAATATACAACCTGGAGACTCCCTATATTTGGACAGACGAGAGATCGACGGGCAGGTGGTCTGGTGCTTGCAACCCGTGCACACCAATACCCCACCGTGGTTTGGGGCCCTTCTTTCTTACGCCGAAGGAAAGTCCCACGACCTCCAGCGGATCGACGAAAGCGTGGAAAAGAGCTTTGGCAGCCCAACCTGACCTGCTAGGGTTGGACACCTCTGTGGTCCTCAGACTCCTGACAGGTCAGCCCGAATCCCAGGCCCGACTGGCCTTAGAGGTTCTCCATGCTGAGATGGCCTTGGGTAGGCGATGCCTGGTTTGTGACCTAGTAGTGGTCGAAGCTTATTTCGCGCTTCACTCACACTACCAGGTGCCGAAGAAAGAGGCGTTGGCGGTCCTGTTGAGGTTTCTCGACTCACCCGAGATCGAGGCCTCTGAAGAGATCACCATGGTCATAAAAGAGAGTCTCACTGGGTCTTCTAAACCCGGATTGGTCGACCGATTGATCGCGCAACAATACAGGATGAAAGGGGGGGCCCTGCTGACCTTTGAAAAGGCCTCAGTGAAACTTCCTCAAACGCGAATTCTCAATGCTTGATAGCCCGCATCCAATAAGG
>JBJHCR010000150.1:12378-15006 GCA_050486105.1 Vulcanimicrobiota bacterium | reverse complement strand
ACTCCAGACGCCAGCGTTATCGGGAACGCCTTGGAGCGCGGTTGGGGATTCGGACCTTATTCGGATCGCTTCGACTTTATGTGCGGCATGCAGGTTGTGCTGCCCGACGGGGAAGTGGTGGAGACCGGAATGGAGCGATTTCCGGGAGCCAAGTCGGCCCGAGTTTTTCGCTGGGGCGTGGGGCCCTGGTTCGATGGAATGTTCACTCAGTCGAACCTCGGCGTAGTTACCCGCATGACCGTCTTTCTGGCCCCCAGCCCAACCGAATTTGTGTCTTTCGTGTACCGCTTCGACGACATCGAAAAGATGGCCGGCCTAGTAGACGTCCTTCGAGATCTCAAACTCAAACAGATCATTCGAACCAACTTTAAGCTCCAGAACTTCTACCGCCAACTAATGGCTAAGGGCCAGTTCCCATACCACGAAACTGGCGGTGCCTGGACCCTGAGCCCCGAACTTGAAGACGCCAAACGCAAACAGTACGGAATGGGCAAATGGAATGGAGCCGGAGCGCTCTATTGCTGGTCCAGAGCCCAAGCCGAGGCAGAGATCGCTATCGTCAAAGAAGCGGTGAAGCCCCACGTTGACGCCCTTTTGTTCTTCGATAGCGAACTGGAAAAGAACGCAGCTCAAATGCGGGATCAGGTTCTAGAAGAGACCGGGTACGATCTGAACAAATCGTTGAAGCGCTACTTCCACGACACCCGTTTTCGAGGGGTCGACAAAGGCAACAAAGGGATGGACATGGCTTATTGGCGCAAAAAGGATAAAGCGCCGGCCGATCCCCAACTCGATCGCGACAAAGTCGGCTTCATTTGGGTCGATCCCATCATTCCTTTTCGTGGCCGGCAAGTTCGGGAAGCCACCGACATCATTGCCGGCACTCAGGCCGAGTTCGGCTTCGAACCCAATATCGGCCTCAACTGTGTCACCGAGCGCTCGATCTTCACCACCGGGGCCATAGTCTACGATCGTGAAGAACCGGGTCGAGACGAGAAAGCCTTAGCCTGCGCCCAGGCCGCGGTGACTCGCCTAGCCGACAAAGGCTATATCTTGGGCCGCATGACCACCGACAGCATGTCCCTATTGGATCGCGCCCAAGAAGGCTCAAAGAAACTCCAGGACAAGGTCAAACTGGCCCTCGACCCCAACCGAATCTTGGCCCCTGGGCGTTACGAGTAGTCGATGGAGTCATGGGGTAGAGCCCCCCCGCATTTCTATCTATAAGTGGAATCGTATTCAATCATCAAGGTTCAAGAGTGGTGGTGATCGTCGCGGTACAAAACAGTTGGGATTGCGGGTCGGCACCTCAGGCCTGGGTCCTGTTTCGCGATACCTGGGGGTCGCATCCAGAAGTCTTGCGAAACCAAATTTTCACTGGCCGAGAGGGAGGACCTCGGCACCTAGTCAAGGATACTTCTAGAATGAGCGGAGACCAAGAGTTCGAAGTGGAATTCCCCGAAGAGGGAATCTCTTTCGCCGTTGAGGCCCACGAGTCCATCGCCCAGGTGGCCAACCGTGAAGGCGTTCTGATTCTCACCGCTTGCGAAGATGGTCAGTGCGGCACCTGCATTGTGAAGGTTCTCGAAGGGGAAGTCGACCACCGAGATCGAGCTCTCACCCCCGAAAAGCGCGCGGAAGGCTGGATGTGTGCCTGCGTCTCTCGAGCCCGGGGAGGGCGCCTGGCCCTGGAAATCTGGTGAGCAACCTAGTACAACGTCCGCAAAATTCGTCCCTAGCCCTGGCGGCCATGCATCCTCTCTCGCAGCGTCGAAGCTCACTCAAATACCTAGCTGTATTTCGAATGAGGAGCGCTGTGCATGACTGTGAGTAGGGGCGGTTTCAGTTTGAGAGGGTTTCTGGCCGGGCTCCTAGGCTCAAAAAAACACTTCCTCCAGAGAAAATCTGCTTCGCGCAGCTTGAAACGCTGAATGTCAACAGACCCTAAATCTCTAAGTTGGGTCCTTTGCCCTAACGACAAAAGGAGCCCAACTCTCTACAGTAGAGGCAGACTCATAGGAACGAAGTCTGCCAGAGCGAACCCACTGGAATCAGGTGGCGAAGGCTTCGAAGTCGTGCCTGAATTGGGGAATCGTGCCACAATCGGTGAAATGCTGGAATTGCTTATCAGAACAGGCCAGCCTCGAAGGAAACTGTGAGGGTTGTGGCCAGCCCTTGTCACCAACCAAGGGTAATCGAAAAACCGCGGAAGAGCAGATTGATTATTTGCTTAAGGAACTCCAGGGATGGCCCTGGCTCACTCCCTCGGCAAAAACCCAGGTGCTCGAAGTCTACACCCGGCGCAAGCAACGGTTAGCGTCCCTCGAAGCAGGAGAGTTCCCTTCCTGGCCTGAGTGCGATTGGGCCTCTGAAGCGGCTCCATTGTCCGCCCCGGACCAGACGCCTTCGAACCAAGAACTTATCCCAGCGCCTGAACCCGCCCCCAGCAAACCCGCTCCCATCATGGCAACTTCTGCAGCTCAGCACCAGACCGTGCTCGTCTCAGCGACGGCGGCGGTGGGAGAAAAAATTGCTTCCTGCCTGGGAGAACCCACCGAGTCTGCAATCTCTTCGAAGGACCTCCTGGAAAAGCTCAGAGCTAAGCCGAAAACCGCTCCGGAGCCCCCA
>JBJHCR010000150.1:0-12368 GCA_050486105.1 Vulcanimicrobiota bacterium | reverse complement strand
TCTCCTTGAAGAAGCCGACATCCGCTGGTTCCACTCTCTGGGCGCCTTGCTGGTGGTAGCAGCAGTGATCGGTTGGCTCCGAGCTCAGTGGGACGGGTACGGTCGAAGTTTAGCGGGAGTTCTGATTTTGTGCGCTCCCTTTCTGTTGGCCTATGCGGCAGCCCGACTGAGGGTCAAGTTACCCCTGTCGGCTCGACTGCTCCAGAATCTCGGAGCTTTCCTGACCGCCCCGGCATTGCTTTCTGTCGATGTCTTTGAGCTCTTACCTTTACCGGTGAGCAGCTCAACCTACCAGACCGCAGCCTTGCTACTGTCGGCACTGGCGCTTGTGGCTCAAGCCTGGATGACCCAAGAGAAAACCTCGCTCTACCTTGGCGGCCTCTGTGCAGCCACGGCAGGTTGGCCGTCGGGCCTCATCCCCACCGCCTTCTTCTCTCTGGCGACAGGCAGTCTCGCCACCTGGGCCTCGATCTCAGTCCGTCCCCTTCCGGATCCCAACTGGCAGAACCACCTTACCCGGATCGGGATTGGAGCGGTGGGATTGGGAAGCTTTTCTGCCCTGTTCTTGTTTAGCCCAGAGCAAAACCCTTGGGTCCCCATGGTAGCCTTAAGCTCAGTTCTCATACTCCTGCAGCTACCCACCATACTCGACCCTGACGGGGGTGCGTACCCGAACTTAAGGTTTGGCCTGCAAGCCTTCAGCACCGTACTAGGAACAATCCTCATGCGGGTCGCTCTGGATTTTCCCACCCCTGCGGTGGGTCTATACTTGGTGTTCGCAGCAGCCCTTTTCCTGACCGCCGAGCCGCGCAGCTCGCTCGGCCTGCAGACGGTAAGATTTGGCAGCCTGGTTGGACTTGCCGGCTTGACTATTGGCTTCTTTACTCAGCTCAACCAACCTGTGGAACCAGGACTTACCCATACCCTAGGACAATTTGCCCGTTTTTCTCTGGCCGGTATCGGAGCGGGTCTCTTTGGATATCTCAGCCGCCAAGAAAAGTTCGAGGCCCAGCAGCGGTACCTATTTTGCTCCTGTCTGCTGGCCCTTTTCGGGGGTTGGTTCCACCTCTTCCTGGCCTTCTGTCCTCGACTGGATGGCCGGCTTTTCCAGGAGTCTTGGCAACTCTTGCCGCTGTTGGGCAGCCTCCCGCTGTTTTGCCTTTTGCTGTTGGGTTTTGGTCGAAAATTGCTGAGTCAACCCGAACAAACACTTTCTCAGGCCTTCTGTCTGGTGACCCTATTCCTCACTTGGATGGTTACTGTTAATCTCGCTGTCACCTCGGGAGACCCGACCAAGACTTGGCCCATTCTTCTGCTGTGGATTGGTGGAGTGAGTTTTTGGTGGGAGCGAGCCTGGAAAGGAGACTGTGGCCCAGAGCAGGCCGACAAGAGTCTCAAGGTTCAGCAAGCGCTTGTCCTGCTCTTGCCCAGGTTGGCTTTATGGTCGCTCGTAATCGCGATTGTGACCCGATTCGATCCAGAACCTCTCGGGAGTGCGGCTTCCAACCCCATACTCTATCTAGTATTGATGACTTGCGCCTTGATTCTCACTGCCTCAGCGCCAGCGTCCTATCGAGATGCCGGTTTTGAAATGGGATGGGTGCTGGCAATCCCCACCCTAATTCAAGTTGGAGCGGTGCTCCCAGAGCGCGAGGCCTTGCTCCTCCCGCTCATCCTGACTTACGGGCTCAGTTGGGCGGCCCCCCGACGTCGGCCTTCGAGCTTCACCGCCAGCGCGCTGTTGAGTGTCCTGGTTCTGATGGTGACGGAGAAATCGTTGTCTGAGTTGGCGGTGCTAGCCATCCCGGTACTCTTTCTGGTGGCCAGTCTCATACCGCCGCCTAAAGACTTGGCTCCAACTCGAGACCGCTTTGCCAATGGTAGGGTGGCCTGGGACCTAGTCCTCAACAGTACTCTGTTTCTGGGTATTGCTTGGCCCAAGGTCGGACCTTTGAAATTCCTGGGCGTCGGGGTCTGTCTGGGGCTGGCTGCCGCCATGCTGTGGGCCATTCGAGAGCCGAAATGGCAGCGTGCGATCCCGGCTCATAGTCCCTCAGTCCTCCTGGCTTGCTGCCTGTTCTGGACCCTTAGTCGCTCCACCGCCGAATCGGGACTTCTCCTCGTCGTAGCTGCAGCGGGCCTGATCACCATCGGTCAGAGACTCGACCTAGCCAACGGCTGCGCCATCCTAGGAACCACCCTCTTATTCTCCTTCGACCACCTTTCCTGGAACCTCACGGTCTTGAGTCTGTCTATGTTGGGCAGCGAGATCATGGCCTGGGCCACCACTCGCTGGCGCCCCTTAAAGAGCACGAACACCCTGCTGGTCCTGGTCTTGCTCATCAGCTTTGAACCCGGTGCCTTCAATCCAGAACAGCTAGCTCTGGTGTTCCTGTGTGCCATCTTGAGCTTCGGACGAGGCCTCACCACCGAGGAAGTTTCTCTTGTGGGATTGGGCGGCCTGGTATTTCTGAGCACAGCCGATCAGCAGTTGAGCAGTCAAGGGATCGAAGCCTTGCAGTTTAGACTTCTGCCTCTAGCCTCGATGTTTATCGCCACCGGAGTCTACCTCCTGAGAAAAGCCGAACGGAACCTTGAGAACTCCCTGGGACTCAACGGGGCATCGTTTGTCCGAATTGGACTCGGACTACTGGTGCTCCCGGCTTTGCTCTCTTTTGCTGCTGGACGAGACTTGATGAACAACTTCCTCTGGGTGCTCAGTTCAGGCACCCTGATGGTGATGCTGTCAATGGTCGCCAGAAAGGCCAACCAAGAGTTGGCCCAAACTCTGAGGCAAGGCGGAAGTTGGACCTTGGCCGGCTGGTGCCTAGTAACTCTAGGCCGAGCTGCCACGCTACTCCCTTGGCAAGCCATCACCCTCTTAGTAGGCTTGGGTCTGGTGGCTGCCGGAATCCTGGTCGAACGAAAACGGAAGAGATCCACTTAGCCTGTCAGAGTCGCAGGGGTACTCGAACATTCCGAGGAATCGCCTCTGCCTATGATCGAAGATTTTTTCGACCCTCTGGGGGAACCGGAACACCACTTTATGGCCGAGTGCGAGTTTCCTTGGCAGGTCTTAATTAACCTCAAGGTTCGACTCGGCGCACTCCTGGAAGAGAGAGGTCCCCATTTGCCCTCAGACTTGCCCGACGGGGTGGTGCTCAAGGGCTTGGTCCACATCGAAGACGGGGCACTCATCGAAGAGAACACTTTCATCGCCGGCCCAACTTATATAGCGGCAGGAGCCGAGGTTCGTTTCGGAGCCTACCTCCGCGGTGACGTCTACGTTGGGGCCAAGGCCGTCGTGGGCCACGACACTGAGGTTAAGCACTCTCTGCTTCTTCCGGGAGCCAAGGCGGCTCACTTTGCTTATGTGGGAGACTCTGTTTTAGGACGGGACGTGAATATCGGCGCAGGTACCAAGTGCGCCAACGTCAGAGTGGACATGAGCAAGCAAAGCCTCTCGGTCCGCATCAACAAAGAGGTTTACCTCACTGGACTGCGCAAGTTCGGAGCCATCATGGGCAACGGTGTTTCCGTGGGGTGCAACAGTGTCACCAACCCGGGTACCTTGATTGGCCGTGGAAGCCTGGTTTACAGCCTGGCCAATCTTTCAGGCTATATTCCTCCGCGCAGCATAGTCAAAGTCCGTCAAGACCAGCAAATAGTGCCTCGGCGAAGTTGCTGACCAAGTCCTTGAGAAAGAACTCGCCGAGGTTCGCAGGGAGTCTCGGCCCTACGGCCAAGACTCATCGTAAGAAGTAAGATACAAAGGAGATACCCTAATGCAAGATAAAGTTGACGTTCCTACCGCTGCTGCAGCCTTGGCAGCCCTACTGGTAGCCGCCGATGGGGTCATTGATAAACGGGAGAAAGAAGTCGCCACAGTCCAGGGGACCCGCGTATTCAAGGGATTCTCACCTTTGATTTTCGAAACCCTCCTCGATGGAGTGTCCGATCTCCCTGAAGCCGGGGAAGTCGCTCTCTTGCTTCGTGACTTCGTCGACGAACAGGGTAAGAAAGACATCATGGAGTACCTAGCCGCGGTAGCCACCGCCGACGACAGAGTGGTCGAGGTCGAACGTCAGAAATTGCAGGATGTCGCTGACAGCCTCGGAACGGACATGCCCTCCCTCAGCGTGGCCTCGGTCGAAGGCTAGCCCTTCTGTTGGTAGCTTCTTACACCGAAACCCGTCGCCCAAGGCGCAGAGGGTTGCGCCTCTGGTGATACGCTTCGCCCTGACCCCCTAGACGTTTGGCTAGAAGTCCCTTGACCCACCAGTCTTCGACTAGGACCGAGCGGGCGAGCGAGCCCTCGGACCAGGGCTCCAAAATTTCCCGCGAGCGATGGGCAACCTCTCTCCATAAATCATCCTCCTCGAGATCGAAGCTTCTGGCTAAACCTACCACCACTTCCGTCAGATGATTGCTATAGAGGCAGGCGATAAGTTTGGCTTCGGCAACTTTGGCATCAGTGAAGGTCAGAGAACCGGCATCCAAGTGCTTACTCAAATCCGGAGCGAACTCTTGGACCCTCTGCCTGTCTGCCCTCAAGCCTCCCCAATCCCTGACCCAGAGCCTTTTGGGACCAGAATCGTCCCACAGCAGCACACAGTTCTGCAAGTGAGCTTCCAGGGCAACGCCATATCGGAGATATAACTCCAGATGAAAAGGTAGGACCAGCTGCATTTGGCGGGCGTTGTTTTTTTCCGGTCCTGGACCCCGGGCGAAGAATTCAGCGAAATAGGTCCCCTGATACCCTGGCCTGGGTTGAGGCAAGGCCGAAGAAACGATGGGGGTCTGCCCTGCGGGAGCGGTCAGACGTTCGCCCAGCACCAAGGACAAATTTCGAGCTCTGGGCGAATCGTCCCCTGGGTCGCTGCGTAAAGCCACCCCCGCGAACTCGGGACAGAAGTCAGCCGTCTCGGAAAAACCCGGCTCCTGCTCGAAGACTCTTCTCAGATATTCGCTGTAGATGGGACCTTGCCGAACGGTATAGTTGCTGATAGAGCGGTCTGACGAGGTCATCAGAGCCCCTACCGACAGCTTGAGTATGGGAAGGCTCTGGTCAAGGGGTGTCACCGTTCTGAGACTGGACCCGATGGTCGCTTCCAAGGCTCGACGGTCGAGATCTTTAATACGCCCTTGAGAGAACTCTCCCCGGTAGACCATCTCCAAGACCTGCTTGCGTTGCCATGGATGAACGGGCATCGCCCATGACCCGCTGTCGGTACGCAAGAAATCAGGAAGCTCTCCGTATCCCATCAGGAGCTCGGAATCTACCTCCATCCACAAGATCTGAGTCTGAATGGAAAAATCTGGAGAAAATTTCGCCATATCTGCGGCACTGAACCCCCCTCGGGTTTTTGCGCCGGGGTGCAGATTGTGGCCTTCCGGGGTCCAGGCTTCAAACTCCTCAGCGGAAGCTGGTGGTTCCCGATGCTCGCTGGCCGCGTAGGCCGCAGCTTGCACTGCAGCAGCCACGGCCACCTCTTCTGAAAGCGCCTGCCAGGCAGACGACCATGATGCCCCCGAAAGTCGGCAAGCCGAGTGAAGAAATTCACGCAGAGCTCGCTCCTGTCGATTCGGGTCATCCTGCCAGAACTCGACATCCGAAAGTTCCAGGCGGTCCCCATGTGCGCGGGTTCGCCCGGAAAAAGACAGCAGCTCTCGGTCTCTACTCCAGGTTAAGAAACCATTCTGCTCAGTAAACTGAGCGTCTTTGAGCAGTCCTTCTCGATGAAGTGCTTGCAAGACCAAGCTGACCGTTCGATGGCAGGCTCGGGCAGTGTGCCCCTCAAGGCAACCCGACCAAGCTGTGGGCAAGGTGGAAAACTCCGTCAGAGTGGAAACGAAAGCACTCATTGAGAGAGGCTCCACGACGAAGCCAACAGTGGGTTTGGAACCGGAGAGAAGGTGTATTCGGTGACTGCTCGGTCTACCCGCATAGTCCACATGGCCTTGAGGTCCCAGGATTCAGCGAAAACTAATTCACTAAGTTCGGCTCCCATAGCTGTTTTGAGCTCCCTCAAGACCAGTGCTACATCCGTCCAAAGTTCTTTCTCTTCGAGAGAATCGGAGTCCCTCACCTGCACTCGAATCAACTCCCCAAGATGATTCTGCAGAACAGAGTAGATAAACTTGGAACTGGCCTCTCTGAAGCACTCCGTGGTGGTGGCTGAGTCAGGCCAAAAGGTTGGAGCCTCCAAAGTCTTGAGCTCAGGCTCCCGATGGAGGGCGGCGCGAAGACTAGGCTGATGAAAGCGGATGCCACCAAAATCCCGATACCAAAAGTGTATTTCCGGGCTCTGTCCTAGGGGGCCACGAAACTCCACCAGGAGATTTTGAGGGTGAGCTTCGAGAGCGATCCCCAAGCGACCGCAAAGAACAGCCAGTGTTGGAAGCAAGGATCTAAGATAAGCTCTCCAGAGGTCCCTATGGGAGAGCCCGTAAGCTGGTCCCACTCTGCCCATGAGAGGGTTGTCTCTGGGCTCCAACAGAGCAGCTACCGGCAAAATCCATCGATCTTTGCGTTCCTCCCAATCGTGGAAGGGACCCTCTCTAAGCAATCCCGCCAGAAAACGACTCTGTTCGGGCTGCCCAGTTGAGACATAGAATGAGGCATCCTCATACATCAGATGGAAATGTTCGAACATCCTACTGCTTCGCCCAAAAGGCCCCTCAACTAGGGCCCTCATAAAAGCACTGACCCGAGGACCGTTCTGGGCGGCCGCCACGGAGACGGTGCGAACAGCCCCGGTGGTCTGGACGTTGACGGGAAGCTTCAAGTGAAAATCTCGGCCCGTAGGAGATTCTAGGATCACAGTTCGAAAACTCATGGTCGGCCGCGCAGGCACAGTGTATGGGCTCCAACTCCAGCGACCGCTCTGAAGCTGGGCTGAAAATCGGGAAGGTGCATCCCTATCTGCCTGCCAGGGGTGAACCGGCAATAAGGCCGTACCGCTTGGCACATGAGTCTTCAGTTCCGGGAACAAATCCAAAAATCGCCGGGTAAAATCTCCGACCTCGACGAGATCTTCACAGGGCACCATCAAGAGACGAAGCTGCAGCTGTGCCCCCCATTCCGGGCCGTACATCCGATTCTCTTGATCGGTTACTCCCAGACGAAGACCGCAGCCCGGATGCAGGGGATGCCCGAGCCAAACTCGGCCCTCCCAACTCCCCAAGCTGCCCTCCCCCACGCGTCCATGACCCAAGGTTCCGAGAGCCTGAAAGGCCAGCACCAGCTTGTCTCTACCATTAGTAAGTTCAGCCTCCAGATCTCGCCTGCGTTCCAAGTCCAAACCCGGAAGCAGAGCATCCAACAACTCCTCAAAAGAACGAAGCTCTCGGTCGTCGGACTTCCTCCTAGGGAAACCCGAGAGATCGAATCGGCCCATGCAATAGTAGCGCTCCACCGGAGCCTGCAGGGATGTACCATCGTCCAGGGTGAAATGCAATGCTCTTGAGGTACGAAGCGTCGGAACCAAACCCTCACGACTAATAGCCATCAGGAGACGCTCAATGATCTCTAGGTTCGCTCGCTCAAAATGACTCGCGGTTAACGCTGTGATCGGTCTGGACATTCTGGGCGCAGTGCCCCTCTTTCTGACCCCCGAAACTCCTTGGCTCTTTGCCCGTTGAAACGCGGAGATTGAAGCCAAGTTTCCTTCGCGACATTCTAGAGTTGAAGAAACTCAATGTCAAGAACAAATTAGGCTTGCCTAACATTTTTTCGAGGGGAGCCTAGCCGAGTTCCCCCAGGCGGTCGGCTCGTCGCGACCTCGCAGAGAAAAGAGGTCTCCTCGCCAAAGCAGGCGAACGCCGGGGCCGCTCGAGGCCAAGCATCAGAGATTCGGCCGAGAGCCCAGAATAGGATACGTATGTCACAGCATCTTCGGAACATTGCAATCATTGCTCATATCGATCACGGAAAGACCACGCTGGTGGACGGTCTGCTTAAGCAGTCTGGGGTATTTCGCCCTGGTCAGAAAGTGGATGAACGAGTTATGGACAGCAATGACCTCGAACGCGAGCGAGGCATCACCATTCTGTCCAAGAACACCTCGGTGCGTTACGGGGAAACCCTAATCAACATCGTGGACACCCCCGGCCACGTGGATTTTGCAGGAGAGGTCGAGCGGGTCTTGGGCATGGTGGACGGTTGCCTTTTGGTGGTGGATGCCGCTGAGGGACCTATGGCCCAGACCCGATTTGTGGTGTCGAAGGCCTTGGGACTCGGCCTGGTGCCAATTCTGGTGATCAATAAGATCGACCGCCCGGATGCCCGACCGGCGGCTGTGGTCGACGAAGTGCTCGAACTCTTTATGGCCCTCGACGCCGAAGACCATCAGATCGATTTTCCCATCGTCTACGCTTCGGCCAAAGATCAGGTTGCCAGCCTCCAGGTCGATGGTCCCTACGAAAATCTCTCACCTCTTTTTGAGACCGTGCTCAAGCACGTTCCGGCCCCTCGCGGAGAAGTGGACGCGCCCTTGCAGATGATGGTCTCGGCTCTCGATTACGATGACTACATCGGTCGCCTTGCCGTAGGCCGAATCCAGAGGGGAACCTTGACTGCGGATCAGACCGTGGCCTATGGGAAACCGGGATCCGCCCCGCTGAAAAAGAATCGGCTGTCGGGCCTCTTCCTCTTCGACGGCCTAGGCAAGGTCAAGGCTCCGAAAGCCAGTGTTGGGGACATCGTGGTCTTGAGTGGTTTGCCCGGCGTGGACATCGGCGACACCATAGCCTGCCCTGAGCAACCCGATTTGCTCCCTCCTCTCAAAGTCGACGAGCCGACCCTGGCCATGACCTTCATGACCAATGACAGCCCTCTGGCCGGGCAGGACGGCAAGTTTGTCACCAGTCGACACCTCAAGGAGCGCCTCGAAAAAGAGCTTGAAAGAAACGTGGCTCTAAGGGTGGACCCCACCGATTCCCCCGACACTTTCGAAGTCTCGGGCCGAGGGGAACTCCATTTGTCCATTCTCTTGGAGACCATGAGAAGAGAAGGTTACGAACTGTGCGTCTCGGCTCCCAGGGTGCTGACCAAACGAGGTGCGGCTGGAGAACTCCTCGAGCCCATGGAAGAGCTCACCGTGGATGTCCCTGAAGAATATGTGGGCTCAGTAGTGGAGCGCCTCGGTGAGCGCAAGGGCGAAATGATCAACATGACGGGAGCGGGAAGCGGTCGGGTACGCCTGACTTATCGCATTCCTATGCGCGGGCTAATCGGATTCCGTTCAGAGCTCTTGACCTTGACTCGCGGGTACGGGCTGATGAGCCATCTGTCCGACGGCTACGGCCCTCACAAAGGAGAATTCAGCAAAAGAACTCGAGGCTCTCTCATCGCCTCCGAGGGTGGAGCCACCACCACCTACGCCCTTCTCAGCCTGGCAGACAGAGGAGTTTTCATGCTCAAGCCCGGCGAAACGGTGTATCAGGGTATGGTGGTGGGCGAGCATTGTCGGCCTGGCGACCTTGAGGTGAATGTTTGCAAGAAAAAGCAGGTGACCAATATTCGTTCCTCCACCTCCGAGCAGACGGTGAGGCTCGAAGTCCCCAGAGAGATCACTTTGGAGTCTGCTCTAGAGTACATCTCTGAGGACGAATTGGTGGAAGTGGCCCCCAACAGCATTCGAATAAGAAAGCGCTTCCTAGATCCCCACGTCAGGAACCGGCTCCGAAAAGACAAAGAGAAAGAAAAGGCCAGCGGTAAGGTCTAAATGGTCTCGAGGTCCTGGACTTCGAGTTCCCCAACTCGCTTCTGAGGCGAATCGGCCAGAGAGACTCGATCGTCGGCAAAAAGCTTGCGTCCGCGGCGGAGTTCCACCTCTCCGTTGACCTGCACCAATCCTTGAGCGATCACCAGCTTGGCTTCTCCACCACTCCCAACCAAGTTGGCCAGCTTGAGGAATTGATCTAGGCGAATAGGAAAGCGCATTATTGCCCACTTCCAAGGGATGATTGAATTCTCCTCGAAATCTCTCTTGACCAATCTTGCTTCAAGAGAGAGAATAGGGACAGTTATGAAAGCTGATTTTCTCGACGCCATCACCGCACCGAGCGCAGACAAAGAATTTGGCAAAAAATTTGCCTTTTCTTTGTTGTTCCTCCTCGGAACTCCACTCGTGGTTCCCTTTTTTTTCTTCCTTGGATATCTGTCCAGAACGATGAAGCACTCGGAGACCGGGAAAAAGGGACTTCCAGAATGGAATGACTGGGGGGATTTAGGAATCCAGGGCGGGGTCACCTTTCTCGCAGGACTCTACCTTCTGCCTGCGGCCCTCATTGCTGTTCCCCCTATGCTGCTAAGTAGTTCCGGTGGACTGTTTTCCACTGCCACCATCCTCTCTAACTTTATTGCATTCGGAGCTGCAATCGTGGCCCTCGCAGGTCTAGCCTGTGCGATTTCCGCCCTGCACGGCTACTTGAGCACGAAATCGGTCGGCAGTCTCTTCAGTGTCGGGGAGGTCGCTGCCAAGGTTAAAAACAGTATCAACGACCTTGGAGTTCTGCTGTTCTTTCTGGCTGTCTGTAGCGCCCTGGTGGGAGTCCTGAACTACTTTCTTCCCACTGTACTGTCTTTACCGTTAAGCTTGGTTTCCACGGGTCTCCTATCTTTGATCGGTGCTCATTGGGCCGGGGCTATCTTCCGCAGCGAAAGCGTCGAAACTCCGGAAAAGGCTCATCGTTTGAACGAAGTGGTCGATGAGGATCCTCTGGAAACCCTCGATGACTTCCAGAAACAACGCGACGACGACGAGGGCTGGGTTTGAGCCGACCGGCTCTCTTATCCGGCGTTTGTCGACTCTTCTGACGTGGCCTTGGAAGCTTCCTTAGGCCAGAGACGGTGTAAGGCATCGTCTTTTTCCGAGCCACTAAAAATGGTGACAGGCATATCCAACTTCACCAATCCGAAGAGTTCCTCCACGTCCTCGGTGACCATTCTGAGACAACCGTGAGAGGCCGCCGAGCCTACGGTCCAAGGAGCGTTGGTGCCGTGGATTCCTAGACCCCCTCGATCCAATCCAATCCAGCGACTCCCCAAAGGGTTGTCCGGACCTGGAGGTTCGGGTTTGGCATTCTTGGCCCAATCGGACTCAGGTGGAAGCCAAGTGGGGTCTTTGATTTTCTCCCAGACAATGTACCGGCCCGGGGTGGTCGGGTGGTTGTCGGTCCCACTAGCCACCGTCCATCTCTTTGGAGGTAAACCTGGACGGTCTAGAACCAAAGAAAACTCTTGCAGGTTCACATAGACGTGGGGACCCAGGGACAGCAAGGTGTCTCCTTCCACTCGACCGGTTACCTCCCAGCCATTTCGGCGCTGGTACTCCTCCACTGCTTGGAGCGTCTGACCGGTGAAAATCCTTCCATCAGGAACATCAGCAAGACCGAATTGCTTGAGTCTTCGGTGCAACATCTCCACGTCTCGCCCCCGAGCTCCTAGACCGAGTACCGCCTCGCCAAACTCCTCGGTGGTATCGATCACAAAGGTTCTCTCAGCGTGAGTGACACGCCCAACCGCATCAACAATCTTGAGTTCCAAGGTGTGTTCCCCCTCGTGAAGAGGCTCCGTCTGCACCACCCAGCGCTCGGAATCTTTCCTAAACAGAGTGATGCCCCCAAACTCAAGCACCCGCCCGGACACCGCCACCACCTCAGTATCGTCGGTGGTGTCAAACTCGAAACGAGCGGCAGAAGTGTCGAAAGTCTTTCCGGGTTCTGTGCGCCAGACCACTTTTGGTGCTTCCACATCCCATAGAACTGTGAGAATCTCCTCGGTTACGTTGCCCGCCCGGTCTGTGGCCACCCAACGCAGGTGATTCTCACCCTCCTGAAGAGACATCTCGTATCGGAACCGTCCCTCCTTATCAACAGGAATTTGTCGGCTACCCAAGCGCAAAGACACATCAGGTTCGGTCAGCCCTTTCACCTCGAAGCGATCCTGGTCTACGATGAAGCGTCCTTCTTTTCCAGCCGCCCCATGGGCCGTCGAGAACTCCAAAATGGGCGGCGTCTGATCAACCACGACCGTCCACGACATCAATTTTGCGTTCAGTCCGAACCACGGCTTGAGAGTCAGGGCTAACTCGTGAGACCCTGGTTCAAGGACTATCTCGATGTCTACCTTTCCGAGATCTCGCCGAAGGTCCACGATGGGTATGAGTTGGCCTCGCTGGTCTTGAATCTGGGCTTCTCTCAACGGCCCGTAGTACGGAACCGATAGAACGACTTCGGTCTGCTTGGTGTAAGTCTCGGACGGGAGACTCCGAACTCCCGTGGTAAACAAGATCAAAGCTCCCCCCACCACTAGAGCGCCGGCAGCCCCCCCGAGAGGGAGAAGACAGCGCTTGCGATAGTAG
>JBJHCR010000149.1:0-15044 GCA_050486105.1 Vulcanimicrobiota bacterium | reverse complement strand
AGTACACACTGACTAAAGTGGCGGAGAGTTCTACCCGGAGATCGCTTTGCGCTTCCATGCTCTTAGCTTCAGCGGTCTCGACTGCGAACCTGTCGACTGACTGCCGTGGTTCTCATGTTGCCAAAAGCTCCCCGGTCAGGAGTAGAGCTTTTTGGTCAACTCTTTAGCTTGATCGGCCATCTCGCGATCTTGGGTGTCAACTTGGAGCCACCGAAAGACGACCCTCAGTGCGTCCTCAAAACACTCGAACTGGGCAAAGATCTCAGCAGATCGAGCGAAGTACGGTCGAACTTGAGTCGGTTCTATGCCATCCTCCAAAAAAAGTTCGCCGAGAAGCTCGTATGAGGATGCTGCTTCGTCTGGGGCGACCCTTATACTCTCTTCCAGGCACAGCCGGGCATTCTCTCGGTCTCCCTTGAGTAACAGCGCCTGTCCACGTCCCCAGCTGTTCTCCCAGCGTCCGCTTTGGAGTTTTTCGCTAGCTTCAAAGTACTGCAAGGCCAGGTCTGGTTGCTCTTGGCCAAGGTAGTGGTCGCCGTATACGAAATAGATGTCCGCTTTAACGGTCTCAACGAGTTCTTCGACTGCTCTTCCCGCTTCCGGGCCTTTCTCACCCGCAACCAACTCCGGCAGGCGTAAGATTTCGGAGTATCTGTCCAAGGCAGCACTGACCTCTCCGTGGGCGAACAAGAGGTCGGCGAAATCCAAGCCTTGCTGCACGACCTCCTGATAGTCTTGGAACTTGAAGGCGTTGAGAATGAGGTGTCTTCGAAGGTCTCGGTCCTCAGGGAAAGCCACCACCAGGGTTTGATAGATGGCAAGGGCTGAGGCCCAATCCCCCGCTCGCAGGTGAGCCTTAGCCTGCTTGGCTTTCTCCACCCCCTGACGACTTTGGGCGACTAGCGTTGGCCTCTCGCCTCGCTCTGATCTTTCCCCTTCATCACTGTGCACTAGGTTACCATATTAGAAACCGTTATCGTGATTCTCTGACAGGACCCTTAGGCAAGGTGTTCATGCCAGCGTAACGCCAGGTCAGCTAAAGTCTTCACGGCCGTTCCACTGGGTCCTTCGGTGTAGTACTTCCAGGGCTTCTCTTTCCAGAAAGTGCTGGCGATGTCGAGGTGAACCCACTGAGTACGAGGGGGAACAAACTCTTTCAGAAAGAGAGCTGCAGTGGTGGTGCTGGCATATTCCCCCCCCACGTTGTTCAAATCAGCGTGAGGAGACTTCAGCATTTCCTTATACTCTACCGGCAGAGGTAGACGCCAATACGACTCACCGTGGTTTCCTCCCGCTCTGGTGATAGCGTTGATCATCTTCCGATTGACTCCCAGGATCCCGGTGAACGAGGGACCTAGAGCCCGGGGGCAACCTCCGGTGAGAGTCGCCACGTCTACGATGTGGGTGGCCTGCAATTCTCCCGCTCTTATCAGGCCGTCGGCCAACAGTAGCCGCCCTTCAGCGTCGGTGTTTTCTACGTGCACCGACAAGCCGTTCTTGTAGCGCAGAATGTCGCCAGGGCGATAACTCTTTCCGTCAGGGGCGTTTTCCGCACAGACCAGCAGCCCGGTCACTTTGATCTTGGGTCGCAGTCGACCAAGAATTTGCATGGTTCCCAAAACCGCAGCGGCTCCAGACATGTCGCCAATCATGAGGTGCATAGCCTTTGAGGGTTTGATGCTCAATCCACCGGAGTCGAAGGTCACTCCCTTCCCGAGCAAAACCAGATGGACCGAGGAGTCTTCTTCCGGAAGGTACGACATCTCGATCATTTTGGGCGGATTGGCGGATCCTCCACCTACGGCCGTATGTCCCACAAACTGCAGCTTCTCGAGCTCTTTGGGCCCGAAGGCCTGATAGCTGAAGCCATAAGTTTTGGAGAGTTTTTCTGCTGTTTTGGCCAAATAGCTCGGAGTGCAGATGGAAGCGGGTTGAGCTGCCAGGTTTCGAGCCAAGTTGACCCCCTCGGCGAAGGTTCTTCCAACGGTGACTGAGGACTCATCCTGAGCATTCAGCTGGGCCAAGAATTCCTCGCTCCAGTTTGGTTCCTGGGGCTGAAGTTCTACGGCACCCGACTCCGGCGCGGCTTCGGGTACGTCGACCACTTCTGCGGCCGGAGCCTCTTCAACCTCAACCTCTAGGCTCTCCTCTGAACCTTCGGTCGAAGTTTCGGGACTCGCCTTCTCCTCGATGCTCTCTTCGGCTGCAGCTTCCGTAGGGGCCGACTCGGTCTCGGGCTCCTCCGATTTCAAGGACTTTTCGTCCACCGAGAGCGGCTCAGTGTGGGACAGGCTTTCAGGGACCTCTTCGGCAGGAATGGTTACCCCTTGAGTCTCTGGCTCTTGGGGCTCTGTTTCGGGTTCAGGCTCTGGTTCTTGGGGGTGTGCTTCGGGAGCCGAGGATGGAGGGGTAGGTGGACACAGGATCAATTCCAGGTGTTCAAAGCGATCGGTGTTGTCCTTAAGAAACTCACGAAACTTGTAGGTCCCGACCAGAGCCCCCTCCACCAATTGCTCGATCAGTCCCTGGCCGTCGGGACCCTTATGCACGAAAGCCACCGTGGAACGTCCGGTGTCCGCAGCCAACCTCAGAGATCGAGCCAGGAAGGTCTTAAGATTCTCTGAGGTGGTATGACCTTTCTCAGTGCTGGAATGGAAATAGAGAAAGTCAAAACGTGTGTCGGGGTCAGTCCACTTCGAGGAGAAGTACATCTCCTTCTTAAGTCGACCTTCCTGGAAACCTTGTTGAATCTCTCGAAGCTTCTCTTGTAGATCGTCAGGTACCTCTCCAATAAAATCCTGATACGGGTCACCAACTAAAACAACCAGATCGGGCTTCCTTGAGGTCCAGTCGAATCTGTCCACAGTGATTTTCATGGGGGCTCCTATCGTAAACAAGACTTGGGTAAACTCGCGTGAGTCTTGAAACTACCCTGGCACCATTGACTTGGTGCATTGGGCGGCTGTGGAGGGGGCTTTTTTCTCCAAAGGGGAAAAACCTTTCGGGAAATATTCCACGGCGAGTCCGAATCAGTTTTTAAATATGTTAAGATGTTGTCGATGGTCTATCTCAGTGTTGATGTGGAAGCCTCTGGTCCGTTCCCTGGTCTGTTTTCCTTGGTCTCTTTAGGGGCGGTAGTGGTCCGACCCAATCGAGAGGGCACCTGGTCGGTTGACGAAGAGCACAGTTTCTACGACGAACTCAAGCCACTCGAGGGCGCCGATGAACTCGAGGCCGCAACCAACATCCATGGTCTGACCCGAGAGTATCTGGCAAAGCACGGTCGCGAACCGGGACTGGTGATGGAAGAGTTTGCAGCCTTTTTCCGCGATTTGGAGAAAAATTTCAAAAAAGTGGTCCCCGCCGCCTGGCCTTCTTCTTTTGATTCCCCTTATATAGGGTGGTATCTGCAGTATTTTCTCGAAGAGAATCCTATCGGCTGGAGTGCCTTCGACATTCCGTCATTTGGGATGGGCCTTTTCTGCTGCCACCGTAACGCACTCCGCAATATGATGAAGAAAGCCGGGATAGAGTTCGGTCAAAACCCGAACGCTCACAACGCACTGGCCGATGCGGTGGAGCAGGGACACACCCTGGCGCGACTTCTGAACTACGCTAAAGAACTAAGAAAGGAAAAGGGCCGTATACCGGCCTCAAACGCACGATGAAGAAATATGGGTTCCCTTATGGAGTGGCTGTCTTGGCAGCACTTTGGGTCTTGGGTGGGTCACCGGTCGCGGCTCAAAATCAAAGGTCCGAGAAAGAGACTCCGCCAGAGTCGACGCAGATCAAGATTCTCGACTCTACCGAGGCTCAATGGGGTCGACGCAGTGTCAACGACAGTGTCTATCTCGGTTATCCGGTCAATATGGTCTACCAAGAGCGGGGACGACAACGCTTGCCAGAAACTTTTCGGATGTATCAGCCAGAGCCCATCGACCATTCCAACATCGTGCAAAAGACTCGCAGCGAAAGTGAAACCGGAGCAGCGGGAGAGTCTGAGCCTCCCACCCGAATCCGCATGAACGGAACGGAACGCTCCCTCGAGCGCTAAGAACTGCAGATATTCGTGACAAAGAAAGAGAGGCCCGAGGGCCTCTCTTTCTTTATTGCCTAGAGGTCCGCGAACCTTAGTCTGGGTCCCCGTCCAGATATCTCAGGATTGCCTGAGTGTAGAGCGAGTTCACATCGGCGACTCGGGAACGCACCATGGCCAAGTTGGGCATAGCCCGGATTTTGTCGGCTTGAAACTGGAAGAACTGCTGCACCGGAAAGGTCTCCCAGAGGTTGGAGCTGTTGGCGTAAAAGTCCAAGATGGACTCCACGATTACGTGGTCTAGAGGAGCTCCCACCGCCAAAGAAAGAGCGGCTTGTCTGCGCTGGATCACATCCTTGTCCTCTTTGAGAACTTGCAGGAGAAATTCCTGGACCTCTCGTTCGACTTTAGGGCTGACTCCATAGGCTGATTTGTTTGGGATAGAGTGCACTAGTCCCAAAAAGGCAACAGCCTCTTTCTTCTGCAGTTTGCTGTAACCGTCCATGACGTCTAGGACAAGTTCACCGAGGTCTTGCTTGACTCCGATTCCCGACAGCAGGGCGGCGTGGTCTTCCGGGCTGTACGGGGCGGTAGCCCGGTCGTCTAGTCCTCGGTAGTAAACCACCTCGGTGATGCTGGGATCCCAGAGCTTGAGAATGGCTCCCTGATGGCCCACGGCCAGACGCTTGAGCATCCCCTTGATTTCTGTCACTCGGTCCACAGAAATTCCTACGGCTGGGGTCACCTTGATCGTCTTGTTGGGCCCATCATAGGCGACTTCGTCACCTAAAGCTTGAGCCACGAATCTGAGGGGGACATAGGTGACTCCATCTAGGAGCATGGGAGGCACATCTAGCTCCACATCTTGACCTGCGATCTTGGCGGCTTTCTCGTTGGGGCTCAAAACCACGGTCAACTCTCCCCGTCGAGCTGAGATAATTTTGTCCTTGTATTCCACTTCAGCACCGAGCGCATTGAAGACTTTGCGCAGAGGGATAAGAACACGACCATCCACGGTGACCGGTGGCGGATCGTTGTCCAGGGTCTGACCGTTGATCACGATGGAGAGTTCTTTAGGTGAAGCGGCTTCAGGCTTCTCCGCGCTTTGTGTTTGGGCGGGAGGAGTGGCTGGTGCTGCGGTCTCTTGAGCTGAAAGTGGTTGTAGAGTGGCACAGAACAGGCCGAGGGCGATGACGGATGTTTTTTTCAAGACCAGAGTCCTTTCCGGAAGTTGCAGTGTTTCACTAAGAAGCTTGAACAATATTCTCGCTCATTAGTTTTCCACGCTCCTGGAAAGTGCAAACATTTTTTTGAGCACCTAGGGGACGTTTCCTCGAGGCCCGTACCCATTTGTCGAAGTTTGCCCGAAAACCTAGGTTTTCGGTTTGCCTTCTAAAGCTCAAAATCGGGCAAATCGTCGAGAACCTCGAAATCGACGTCTGGTGGCCTAACCCGCTGCATAGGTGGGGGGGCCTCACGGCTCTCTTCCAGGTTTTCAAAAGCGGCGAACCTCTTGACAAAAGACAGCCTGACTGAGCCCACCGGCCCATTTCTCTGCTTTCCAATGATCACTTCGGCGATGCCCACATCCTCGGTTTGAGGATGGTAGTATTCATCTCTATAGATAAAAGCCACCACGTCGGCGTCCTGCTCGATGGCCCCCGACTCTCGCAAATCCGAGAGCCCCGGTCTCTTATCCTGTCTGGCCTCCACCCCTCGACCCACTTGACTCAAGGCGATCACCGGGATATTGAGCTCCTTGGCCATCATTTTCAATTGCCGACTGATGTTGGAAATCTCCTGGGCCCGATTCTCTATCTTCCCACCACCGCGCATGAGTTGAAGGTAGTCGATGATCACCATGTCGAGACCGTGGCGCTTCTGCAGCCTCCGACACTTAGCTTTCATCTCCAGGGGAGTGATGGCTCCCGTGTCGTCAATAAAAAGCGGAGCATCATTGAGTTGGTTCATGGCCCGAGTGATGGCTTGCCAATCCGACTCTTTCATGCGGCCGGTGCGGACATCCTGAGCGTTCACCCGTGCCACCGAGCAGAGAACCCGCTGGCAGAGCTCAGAAGAGGACATTTCTAAGCTGAATATGGCGATGGTCTTCGGAGATTTCTTGTTCAAGATCACATTCTGGGCGATGGAAAGACAAAAGGCGGTCTTCCCCATGGACGGACGCGCCGCCAGTATGATCAGATTGGACCGTTGGAAGCCCGCCGTCATGGCGTCGAGTTCGGCGAAGCCTGAAGCGATCCCAGTGATCTGCTCTTTACGCTGAAATCGCTCGTAGAGTTCATCAAAGGTGGTTTCTAGGATCGGCTTGAGATGGACAAGCTGTTGGGTTTTACGCCTATCGGCCACCGAAAAAACTAACTCTTCAGCCTGATCCACCTTGTCGCCAACCTCGAGTTCACCCTCGGTGGCTATTCTCTGAATCTGCTGCCCCGCTTGCTGCAACCTTCTTTCGGTGGCGGTTTCGCTGACGATTCGAGCGTAGGCTGTGGCGTGAGCCGAACTCCCCACCAGGGAAACCATGCTGTCGAGATAGGAGACCCCCCCAACATAGTCGAGTTTCTGGGCATCGCGCAGCATATTGCAAACCGTGATCAGATCGATGTTGAAGTTTTTTTCTGCCAGCCGCAGCATCACCTGATAGATCTCTTGATGAGACTCTCGGTAAAAGTCTTCCGGACCTGCGAGCACCTCAGTGATCCGATCCAGGACTTCAGCATCGATGAGGCAGGCCCCCAAGCAGGCTTGCTCTGCTTCAATGTTGTGAGGGGGCAGATGTCTGATATTCAGGTCTTCTTGGGGATCAAAAGAAAGGTTGTTCATCACTTACCACCCCAAAGCTCTTGGAAGAGGTCCTCAACCTTGCTGACTCCGATGATCTGGAGATCATCAAAGAGGTCTTCCACTTCAGGGAGATTGTCGGCAGGAATGAAAACTCTCTTGAGCCGGGACTGCTGAGCTCCGTAGAGCTTCTCCACGATTCCACCAACGGGCTTGACTTTTCCGTGAAGGGATAGTTCACCGGTCAAAGCTAGGTCTTGAGGTACCGATCGTTGGGTTAGAGAACTGGCAATAGCGGTCACCAGGGCCAAGCCGGCGCTCGGGCCGTCAACTCTTCCGCCTCCAATGATATTGACGTGAACATCGTAGTCATGCAGGTTCTTTTGGTAAAGCTTTCGGATCACCGTGGTGGCGTTGAAAAACGAATCTCTAGCCATCTCTCCGGCGGCACGGTTGAAGTTGTGGGTCCCCTTACCGGCCGTCGAGCACTCAAACACTGCTGCCTCGACTTCCAAGATAGAGCCGAGAAATCCCTTCAATCCCAAACCGAGGACCGCACCAATCTCGGGCTCTTTCCCTTGGCAATCGTGAGAAGGGGAACGAGCTCGACTCGACCGGACCACCGAACGGACATCCCGAGCAGTGATGATGATTCGGCGCGCGTCCTCTTTGCTGTTGTGGGGGGACCGACTCTTTCTCAAGTAGGCACGACCATAGGCGTCGGCAAGAATTCTCACCGCCTTGCGGCCTTCTGAGGTGTAGCGAGCGATCAGTGACGGGACGTCGGATCGGATGGATACTCCCAAGCGTCGAGCCGCTTGCCGAATGATCTCTTCAGTCTGTTCGGGAGACAGAGGTTTGAAGAAAACCTCCGCACAGCGCGAACGAATCGCAGGGGTGATGTCTTCAGGAGACCTAGTGGTGGCTCCGATCAGGATGAAGTCGGCCGGTGCTCCCTCAGTGAAGAGTTTGCGAATGTATTCAGGAACTCTGGGATGATCTTCGTCGAAATAGGCGGACTCGAAAAGAATTCGCTTGTCTTCCAAAACCTTGAGCAACTTGTTTTGCAGAATGGGATCCAATTCGCCGATTTCGTCGATAAAGAGGACTCCCCCGTGGGCTTTGGTGACCAAGCCGACTTTGGGCTCTGGAATCCCCTCTTCACCAAAATCCTTCTTAGAGCCCTGGTAGATAGGATCGTGCACCGACCCGAGAAGGGGATTGGTTATCTCTCGAGGGTCCCAGCGAACGATGGTGGCATCGACCTCCACGAATGGAGCCTCTTCCCGAAACGGGGTGAACGGCAAGGTCTTGATTTCATCGAGAATGAGCCTGGCTACCGACGTTTTCCCTATCCCTGGTGGACCGTAGAGGATCACGTGCTGGGGATAGGGGGTCGCCAGTTTGCACAACAGGCTTTCTACGGCTTCCTCCTGCCCCACAACTTCGTGGAGTTCTCTGGGGCGCATCATCTTGAGGGCGGTGGTGTCAAGCCCGCGCTCAGCTAACTCTTCAAGCTCATTGAGACGCTTGAGGGTGGTGGTGGTTTCCGGCCCGAAATCTTCTTTAAGGGCTTCCCTCTTGAGATCCTTGAGGTAGTCGCGGTGGCGATCCTCCATTTTCTGAGCGATCTTGCGATCGAGACTCTCTTCGACCGTCCGCATGGCTACCAAGTCGGCAATCTGCTCCTCAAGATCGCTGACCATGAGGTGAGGATCACAGTCGGGCCCGGCTTCCAGGGTAGGGTCCTCGAAGACCAAACGTTGCAGTGCGATCAAGCGATCCGTGAGCCGCTCGGAACGCAAGAGGGCCAAGGCTTCAAGCTTTCCAGCCTTGAGCACCAGGCGGTCCGGGCCCCAAAGATTCGAAAGAAAGCCTAGTAGAACTCGGACTTGCCGCTCGAGTTCGGGAGCTGGAATCTCGATCGTCTCGTCGAGAGTGAGCAGGTCCTCATGCAGCAATACTAGCTGGCCTCGGGTGTGATATGAACCTCGAGAATGGCCTGAACACCGCGATGCAGCCGAGCCTTAACCTTGTGTTCGCCCACGCTTCGAAGTGGTTTGGGAAGATCGATCTTCTTCTTGTCCAAAGCTATGTTGCGCTGGGATTGAACTGCTGCCACCAGATCGTTGGCGGTGACTGAACCGAAAAGTTTTCCCTCAGCCCCTACCTTCACCGAAATCACAATGGGCTGAGATTGCAGAGATTCAGCCAGCTGCTGAGCTTGCTCCAACTCCCGAGCCTTTTTCTTGGTTTCGTCTGCCAGCTCTTTCTTTCGTCTGCTGACGGCGCCTTCCGTGGCCGGAGAAGCGAGCCCTCTGGGAATGAGAAAGTTTTGCCCGTAACCGTCGGCTACTTCCACCACATCGCCTCTTTTGCCGAGGGTCTTAACGTCGGATTTAAGGATGACCTTCATTAATCCACTCCTAGAACGGAATATCGTCGATGCCGAGCGAATCGTCGGCGGGGGGGTATCCTCCCCCGTAGTCGGAGCTTTCGGACTCCGAGGCGTGGGACCGGCCTGAAGAGGGATCTCGATCTCGACTGACTCCAGCGCCACCGCCGCCCCCTGTACCACGGTCCAGCATCTGCATCTCGTCAGCCACAACTTCGAAAGCCGTTCGTCGCTGACCTTCAGGGGTTTCGTACTTTCGAGTTTGCAGACGCCCCTCGATAGCCACGAGCTTGCCTTTATGAAGGTACTCTTTGCAAATCTCGGCCAATCGTCTCCAGGCCACCACAGGGATGAAGTCGGTTTCGTCATTCTTGCTAAATTTTCGGTCAATGGCGAGCGAGAAGTTGGCAACGGGTTGACCACTCGGAGTGTATCGCAGTTCCGGATCGGCGGTCAGTCTGCCAATCAAGATGATCTTATTCATGGATGCCAAAACGTTTTTCCTTTCCTTGAGCGGCCTAGGAAGCTAACCGGAATCCCTTTCAAGGTTGCGGTCGTAGGGGGCACAAATTAAAAAGCTCCGGGGGCGATTTTCGAGAGGCTGATCTCGAAGCTCGCCGCCGAAGGCTTAGCTTTGTTGCCAGGACGTCGAGAACCTTCAGAACCTGAGTTCGGTTTTACCGAACGGTTCTGGGCTCTCGCGCTAATTCAATGAAAGAAAAAGGCTTCGAAGAACTTCTTCAGAGAGCCCCATCTGTCTTCGCAGCTCGGCCATGACATCCGGACTCGAGGAAAACTGCATGGTGACATACAGCCCTTCCCGTCGGCCTTTCAACTCATAGGCAAAACGACGTTTGCCCCAAGGCTTAACTTGACGAACTTCTCCCCCGGAGGTCTTGACTCCCTCGGCGAAGCGCTCCATGAGCGCACCGGTGGCTTCATCGCCAAGATTGGCTTCAATGATGTAGGTGACTTCGTATTTGTTCATAACTCTATTCTCGAGCCTTGCTCATGTCGACAAGGTCTCGAGCCTTCCCTCGGACTTTGACTCAACTGATGCGAGTGGGAAGGACCCAGGTCGCTTGAGACCGCAGAATTATAGCATCACCACCTGTAGCAGGGCAAGAGGCAAACGGCATCAGCGAACACTTTAGCTTAGAAAAAGTGTAGCTAGAACTCCCACCAGGACAGTGATCGCCCAAAAACTGATGAAGGTTCTTCGAGCTACTGTGCTCTTTTCTCGGTCTTCCCACCAGATGGTCGTTTGCAACGAGAATAGAGAGGCCGCTAGGACATTCAAGCCAAAGGTCAACAAAGAAGGGATGAATTTCCCCGCTAGAGGTGGCAAGAGATTCTTCGGAGCTGGGAAGTTCCATAGAGTAGAGAAGTACAGCATCGCGATCATGCATACACTGGGAATCACCATGAAGGCCGGCAAGTAGGGCCGTAGCGTCTCCTGGACCGTGACATCAAGTCTCGAGAACAGCGTCTTGGCCAAGACCGGCACCCCGGTGGCCCCTGGGAGAATAGCCAAGATGCCATAAATCCAAAGCTTGAAAGTGAAGCCGGACTCGGAACCGGGATGCAGGTCTAAGAAATGATAGTAGAGGTCTTGTCCCAGCCATCTGTCGGTGAGCACGATCAGCCAAGTCAAATAGAGCAAACTCGGAGCGGTCAGCAAACCTATAGACTCAGCAACATTGCGTTCTCGAAACCATGACTTTGGAACCAACTGGTCCAGTCGAACCTCTTTGCGTTCATCCTTGGTGTTTATGGTCAGGCCGACTCGAGTCTGAGAAGGCATGTCCGAGGGGTCCACTTGATAGATGATGCGAGCACTCGAACCCTCAAAGCGAGACGGAGAGACCTTGACGCAAGGGTGGGCGGACTCCACTGTGCCTTTGACTTCAGCTCCTCCCTCGGTCTCGATTTCGATCAGACCAAGATGGCATCGGGTGGCCAACTGCTGAGAATACTTCAGGCCTCGGTAGGTCAACTTCAGCTTTATGAGGACCTTTTGATCGGTAGAGACTTTGGCTCGCTGCTCTGCCCTGCGCCTGGCCTTCTCGAGCTTTTCCTTTTTGTATTGCTCGAGGACCGCTGAATTAGAGTCAGCTTTTCGTCGCCTCCTACGCGACGCTCGACGCTCGCGCTCGCGCTCTGACAGATTCTCCTCACCGCCCTGAGAGATCAGGCTGGTGGTGCTGGTGGGACCGCTGCGTTTGGGCTTAAGAACGTTACTCTTATCACCTTTTTGCTCAGCGGACTCAGCGGCTTTTTGAAGCTCTTTGAGCTCAGCGGCCGAGATTTGCTGCCTTTTCCGGTCGCCCGGTGGAGACGGCTGAACGGGAGTTTCAAGAAAATCCGAGCCTGGAGCACTTCCAGAAAAGAGGTCGTCCAGGGAATCGTCGACAGCCGCTCCAAGCAACATGTCGGTGGCATCATCGGCCAGTCCGCCGAGTTCCAGGCTGCTCGGCCGGAATAGATCTGGTCGGACCTCCTCTGGGAAATACAATTCGATCTCTGAGGCCGCGGCGTGGTCGCTCTCGGGATATAGGACTTCATAGTACCCACGGGCTGGAGTCTGGATGGCGTAATCTGGAAGCACCAGGTCGAAGAAGTCATCGATCAGTTCCACCACAACTTCCTCTTGTCCGTCCAAACCTGGTTCTTCGGCATAGTCCTGGCTCTCCGCGAAGAATGAGTCCGCTGCCTTCAACCAGCTATTGAGAAGGGTCAAACCAAACCTAAGATCCTTCGGCGCCAAGCGCTCTTGCTGATGGCTCTGTCGACACCAGAAAGAGACCACCATCTCGTTCTTGCCGGGGTCCAGCGAGCCAGGCCCCTGGAATCCCAAGCAGTGAGTGTGAAAATGAGGTTCGCCATCAGATGACACAAAGATCTCTCGCAAACCTTCTTGGACCTTGCCCGTTGCGGCCTCTTTCAAGTACCCGATGGCGTCAACTAGGAGTCTCTCCCTAGCGCGCAGACCAGATTTGGGCGTAAACCCTTCCAGGGCGGCCGCTGACAACGGAGCTTGAGATCCTCCCAAGGCAGTGGTAACCAGACCCGCGAAATATTGAACGAGATACTCTAGGGCACTTCCTAACCAGGCGTTGGCAGCCCGAGAATCGCTGAGCGATTCTTGTAGTCGGCCCAGATGCGCTGCCAAGATGGGAGGTAGAGACTCAGGAAAAATCAATTCTGGCAACTGGCCAGAATCCTGATCGAGATCGGCTTCGGAATCTTCTTGACCGTCGCCGGCCTCTCGGAAATCGGTTTCAGGAGCAACCAACTCCAAAGTCTCTCGGCAGAGGTGAATCACATACTCGGGATCCACCATCTCCAAGAAGTCTTCTTCGAAAGCCACCACCCCTTCAAGTCGCCCATCACTGGATGGGGCCTCGAAGAGTTGCTCGCTACTCGAGAACCAGGCATTGCTGGATCCCAACCAAGACCTCAAAATTGGCAAGTTTTGAATCAAGTCCGCCTTGCTGGTGCTGGCTCGCTCCTGGCTCCAAGTGGCCAGGGTCCCTCCATTACTAGACAGGTCCCGTCGAGTCAATGCGTGGTAATGCAGGCTTGTCTTTGGAAAAACCTTGGCCAGATTCATGCCGGTTTTGGAATCTTGAGAGACGCTGGCCAAGGCCAAGAGAAGCAAACGTTCTTTTTGCTCTAGAGCAGCATCAGGAAAGTAGAGTTCTTGGGCCTGGGAGCTCAACTCACCCTCTTCGCGCCAGAGCGCGGCCAGACACCCGGCAAAGTATTGAATCAAGAAGTCACTGGCCAACCGAGCAAATAGGCCGGAGGCTTGGAAATCTTGTCTTTCCAGGGCATTATTGAGCCCTTCAACAACAGCGTGAAGAGGGTCCGGGCAGTCCCCTACGACGAACAGTGGTGCCAATTCCGGTTCCGGCAGGTTCCAGCGACCAGGTGCGGTCTCGATCCAATAACCTGACGGGGTTCCGTCGAGGATCACCCCGGTAACCGTGGCTGCCCAACTTAGGGCATCACCCCTATCTTCGACGATGGTGTCCACTTCGCTTTCAAAAAAGAGAGGCGTTGAGTTCTCCAACCAAAAGTTGAGAATGGGCAAATAGCGATGAGCGAGTTCTCGGCAGTCCGACCTAGTAGCCAACTCCCCTTTGCCCGGTTCAAGTTCGCAGAATTCCTGGAGTTCAAAGAACGGTTTTGGCGGTGCCCCTTCAACTCCAAGCAGACGAGTGTGGAGGTAGGCGCTCCTTGGGTCGGTCATGGGCAAAAGAGTGTCATAAAAGGCCGACCAAACCAGAGTGGCAGCGTCGTTGCCTTCCCAATATTCCTCCAATTCGGCCAAGCTGGTAACCAGGAGGTCGAGTTTGAGCTTTAAAGAGAAACGCCCACCTTCGAAATCGAAGAGGGCGTCTGGATCGATATCGTGGAGAATAGCCGCACTCAGACCAGCATAAAATTGAATGAGGAGGTCGAAGACTCGCTGAAGTTGGCCGACGATCAGGTAGGCGTCGTTAGCAACGATCGCTCCATTGAGGTCATTGAGAGCACTCGACAAGAAATCAGGATAATCACTGTCGATGAAGAGTTCTTCGAAAAAGTCTGGCACGGGATCAGTGCTGACTGGGAAGAGGTCCGCTTCGGTCAGTTCCGCAGTATCCCCGGCTTTGCCGATGAGAGCCAACGTTTTGCCGGAAGCTCTCGCCTTTTCTTCAAAAACGGCAATCTTGGGTGGTGTTCTCCGATTGCTGGTCTCTTCCGACAGGCTCTCCGGTTGGGGCTCTTTGGGGAGCTCCTCTTCAGGCGTGGGGATCTCGGACTCCTCAAGACTGCTCTCGAGACTGGGCTTGGAAACAGGGTCCCGGTCGACCGTTGCAGGAGGGGTTTCGGATGACTCGTCTTTGGCTGGAGTCAGTATCCCAACCAAGTCTTTGGCTTCGACCTCCACCGTGTCTAGGTCTTGAGCGGGAGCCTCCTCGGGCTTCTCGAGAATCGATTCCTGAGGCGAGGAGGTGTCTGCCTCCGAATCTCGGTCTTCCAAGTTGGAAGTGGTGGAAGCCTCCGCCACAGTAGGGGGACTGACAGGGACCTCTGGGCTGTCTCCTGTCTCAAGAAGGTTGGCGGCTTGGGACTCCGATTCGAGGTCCTCCTGAGGTTTCTCCGTCCCAGTTGTAGGAGCCTCGACCCCGCTGCTTTGATCTGGTGGTGCCTCGGCAATTAGCCCCGTACAGGGAGAGTTCTGCTGTATGAGATCGGAGGTGCTGGAATCCAAGACAAAGGGCCAAGACAGGAGTCGTTCGTCCCCAAAGGTATAGGTCACCGTGAGTTCTGAGGGAGAGGTCCGGGTGGTTTCCTCGATCGTGGCATCGAGGAAGAACGTGGCACTGGCTGTGAGCCACTCTTTGAGTATCGGGAGATACTTGAGCAGCTCTCGCTGAGCCTTGGAATCGGTTCCGAAATCGCCATGTCCGGGTTCAATAGTAACCCATTCCTCCAAACTCATATATCCGCGGATCGGTATTCCACCGAGCCCCAAAAGCCTGGAGTGTCTTCGAGGAGTGGGAACCTTTCTGGTCGCCCCAACGAAGAAGACCGAGCGAATGAGTTTAGAGAGAGGGTCGGTAGCCTTCTCCCCAAGAAGGTCCAGCCTTCGCTTGAGCTCCACCTGAGAGTCCAAGAATGTTCGAGGAGTCTTGGGCTCTTCATCCAACTCCAAGTGTTGGACTGCTGCGCCGGCCAGGGCGCAAAAATAGCGAGTCAAGTAATCGAAGGTCCGCCCGAGGCGAACAGCTGCCTGAATGGTGTCTCCAGCATCAAGAGAAG
>JBJHCR010000148.1:0-15119 GCA_050486105.1 Vulcanimicrobiota bacterium | reverse complement strand
GAGCCTAGTACCCGAGAGTACTTAAGCAAAAATGCGCTTTCGGAGAGGGAAAATAAGCGAGTGCAGCGCCGTGAAGGTTGAATGTCAACAGACCCTAGGAGCCTGCGGACCAAAGGCCAAACAATCAGCGCCCGGGAGTCGAAGTGCTCTTCAAGCGGCTTTTTGGGATGCCAACCCCCGCAGAGCGGCGATGGCTACCGCAGCCCGAGGCCTGGGGTAAGAGGGGAATCGCTCCATTACTTCGAGCGCCTTGAGGGCTTCGCCGGCTTCCACGGTACCCATCTGACTGATACCTCTGAGGAGTTGCCCCCCGATGTCGGCCTTCTGTTGAGAATCAGAGAAACGCTCCAGCAAAGGAAGGGCACAGGCTGCGACCTCTGCGGCGGGGAGATTTTCGACGCCTTCAAGCAGGTAGACCAGTTCGTCGGGGAGGTAGTAACTCGGTGCAGCAGTCATAGTCTTCAGGTTCTCCTTTGGGAATTCTCTCTCGGTGTTAAATTCAGAATAACCCTCGAACCTTAATCGACTCTGAAAAAATGGACCTCTTGAGGAGAAAGTCTCACGAAGGGGGGGGGTGATATGAGGCGAACGAACTAGCGTGCGGATTCTCCACACCTCTGACTGGCATTTGGGCAAGCGTTTTTTCGGACACTGCCTTTTGGAAGACCAACGATACGTCTTGGATCAAATGCTTAACTTGGCCCGAGATCTCAACCCTGATGTGGCAGTGGTGGCGGGTGACGTCTTTGCCGCCTCACCCCCTACTGACGAGTCATATCGGGTGTTTCACGAAACCATCGACAAATTGCTTGACCTGGGGACGACCGTGCTGGTTCTAGCTGGTCCTCACGATGATTTTCGCTCTGTTTATCTAGGCAGCAGGTGGATACGCGAAAGGGGGCTCTACCTTTTCTGCGATCCCACGGACGTTCTTTCCCCCATGACCTTCTCGGGCACCCGAAGCAAGCGTGAGGTAACTTTTTGGTGCCTTCCCTACCCCCAAAATCCTGGTTCCACCGAGGCTCGACAGCATCCGGCTCTGGTAGGGCGAAACCTCATCGAAAAAGTCGTCCAACGCTTCAACCCCTCGGACATCAACGTTCTTTTGGCCTATGCTTGGGCCCAAGGTCCGGGTAGACGGCCGGAACTTGGGCCGCTCATCGAAAACGGCGGGCAACCCATCGAGCAACGCTTCCTGGAGTTTTTTGATTACTCTGCCCTAGGTGGTGTTCATCTGCCCACCACTCTCACGAATCGTTCCGCCCGCTATTGCGGCAGCATCCTAGCCTATGAGGACCTGGATAGCCAAGTGGAACGGAGTGTCTCGTTCATTGATGTGCTCGACAAGAAAGCGGCCTTCGTTGAAGAGTATCCATTGAGGCCTAAGCGAAAGCTCCGACATCTCAGCGGCACAAGAGAGGAGGTCACAGCCTATTTGCGAGCCGATAGGACGCCGGATCTCTTGGCCGTTTCTCTCGAGGATAGCGATCTCACTCTAGAAGAATCGTGGACCTTGCGGCAGCTCAATCCTCGAGTGGTCGCCGTAGAAGTCGCACCAGGCCCGTCCCGGCGTGGAAGCCAGACCCACGCTTACCCTCTGACGGAAAGCTTTCTGGCTTTCCTTGCGGATCAAGGGATAGAGCGACCTGAAGCAACGGTCGTGACTGCCTTGCAGCAGTTGGAAGCCGAGCTATGAGACCTGTTCTTCTAACCTTGGAAGGATTCGGACCGTTCCTGTCCGAGGAGATTCTAGACCTGGAAAAGCTCTCCGGGCGGGGTCTATTTCTGATACAAGGCGCTGTGGGCAGCGGAAAAACCTTCCTGTTGGACGCTATCTGCTTCGCTCTATACGGGATCTCATCGGGGGGGGATCGAACCTTAAGCGAGTTGCGAACCCTAAGTTTCCCGCCAGAAAAATGGACCAGCGTGAGGTTTGATTTTACCGTAGCTGAGAAAACCTACCGTATCGAGCGACTCTTGAGACCCGATCCCGCTGATCCCGAGCAACTCACCCAGACCTGCACTCTCTGGTTTCATCCCCGCTACCGTCAACCCAACAGCCAAGACGTGCTCAGCTCCAGCGTTCAAGGCGCAGCTAAGATGATCCAGAAGCTCCTGGGCCTTGATGCCAAACAATTCCGACAACTCGTCATCGTCCCTCAGGGCAAGTTTGGAGAACTTCTCTTTGCCGCTCCCGAGCAGCGACGTGAAACCTTGTCGGTCCTCGCCGGGCTGGGTCGCTACCTTGAGTTCTCAGAAGGGCTGAGGGACCGCACTGAGGGCGCCCAGCTCGAACTGGACCTGTTGAATCAGGAGTTGGACCGTTTCCTGCTCGAGTACGACTCGGCCCACGGCGATCCTCAGGCCGAATTAGAGCGAACCAAGGCGGAACTTCAAGCTGTTGGTGATGAACTCGACGAACTCCGCCAGAGAAGTGGAAGTTGGCACTCCCATCTGGAATCGGTGGTCCGTTATGAGACTCTGGCTCGACAAAGAGATCACGCCCAGCGAGAACTTGAGGTTCTCGAAGGCACGGGGCAAGAAGAAGAGCGAAGTCTTCGATCCCGACTCTTGGAGGCTCTCCCCCACTACCAAGAGTGGCGCCACACTTTTGAGGAGATCTCCGAACTCAATAGTGAACTTCAGCGACATGAGGCCGACTATCAGCGCTTGACCCAAGAGACCGATTTTGTCGAAGCTGAGATCGCCCGAGCTCGCGAGCTCGAAGAAGAGAAGTTCCAGCTGCGGTGGAATCTCGAACGTCTTCAAGAGCTCCATGCTCAGGGCGAAGGTCTGGAAGTCTTGGCGCAAGAGTGGGCCACAGCAGTGTCCCGCCTGGAAGACCTCAAGGAACGCTGGCTGGAGCTAAAAAAGCGATTCAAGAAGCTTAAGGGTCAGCAAAGCGATTTTCGACTCAAGCTTCAAGAATTGGAGCACTGCGAGCAAGAACTCAAGGATCTCGGTCCGAAAGTAGAGCGGCTCGAGGCCGGTCATCTGCAGGTCCAACAACGTCAACAGCTGCTGGAGTTGCTTGACCAAACTCGCTCGCGTCGAGTCCGCTTTCTAGAGACCATCGCCGAGTTAGAACTGGAATTCCAACGAGCTCAATCCGAGCTTCGCTCAGCCCAAGGCCTTCAGGAAGCCCAATGGAGAGCCAGGCTCTCCCAGGAGCTTGAGCCCGGCCAACCTTGTCCCATCTGCGGAGCAACCGATCATCAAAGAACAGGAGCCGATGGCCAAAGGCCCGAGTACGAGTCGTCTACATCCCAAGAGCCCGAGGCCGGCGTTCTCGAGACCCTGGAACGACGTTTGCTGCACGCCCGTCAGGAGTGTCAGCAATTAGACCAGAGGAGCGCCCGCTTGGAAGGACGCCTGGAACAATTGGAAGGCGAAGATACTCTCCCCGAGGTGGTCAACGAGCATCTAGCGGAACAAAAAGAGCGTCTGGCAACGCTCCGCAAACAACATGCGCGGTTGGAAAAAGTGCGGGACAGCCTGGAGAGTGTGACCCAACAAATCTTGCCTTTGCAGAGGGATCTCAAGAAAATCCGAATTTCGAGAGAACGGCTCACCACCTTGTGCCTCACGGCCGAAGAGGCCTACCAATTCCAAGAGAAACGCTTTCTCAATCAGCTTGCTCATCAACTCAATTTTGATCCGGAGAGTGAATCGACCTGGAAGCGAACGTGGTCAGAGAAACTCTACCAGGAGAGAGCCCGAACCGAGCTGCGTCTCACTGAACTCGAAGAGATCGCTTACAGTTCTCAGCGAGCCATCCTAATGGGGGAGGCCTTCGCCTCCCAATTGCTCGATCGAAGAGTAGCCCAACAGCGACTCAGCGATCTAGAATCTAGGAATATCGAGATCCAAAACGACCTCTGGAGGCGCTTTCAGGGAGATTTTGAAAGCTGGGAGGGTCTCCAAGCTTCTCTCGGTCGGCTCGAGAGGGAAAGAAATCTCAGCCGGAATCAGGTTCTCGATAAAGAGATTCTGGTGGGCACGGTCAAACGCCAACTCAGCCAATCTCAGGAACTTCTCAATGCCCTTCCGTCGCCGGACTTTAGCTCCATGGAACTCAGGAACAAACTCAGTTCAGATCGAGAGAGACTCGAAGCTCTCACGGCACGACGATCGGTGCTTGAGGGTCTGCTGACAAAGCAAAGTTGGGATGTGGAAAGATATGTCCAACTCGAAGCGGAGATCCGAGCGGTTCGGGGAACTGTCTCGAAGTTGGCCCCCTTGGCTCAGGCGGCCTCAGGGGAAGCAGGCCAGAGCTTTTCAGACTGGATCATTGGGAAGTTTCTTGGCAGGGTACTCAAGGCTGCCAATGTCCGCCTCCAAGACCTCGCCCCGGGAAACTTCTATCTCACCCCTGGCCCGTCTTTGGAAATCTTAGCTTTTGACCTCAAGGCTTCCCAAGTCCGAGCTCTGACAACTCTATCAGGGGGAGAAGCCTTTCTGGCCACGGTGGCCCTTGCCTTAGGACTCGGCGATGTACTTCAGGGGGAGCACAACGGACAGAGTCGGGTGCAGACCTTGATCCTAGACGAAGGATTCGGAAGCCTGGACAAAGCCTCTTGCCAGGCCGCTGTAGAAGGGCTTCGACGCTTGGCCGGCCTCGGATTCACCGTGGGAATAGTTTCCCACCTGGAAACTCTGAAAGAGCAGGTTCAACAGAAAATTACCATAACGGCTCACTCGTCGCTTCCCGACCAAACTTCGAGAAGAATCACCCTCCAGGCCTAGGAGGGAGAAGGCCCGATGATTAGGAACCCAAATTCGGTGCGCATCCTGATCGTGGAAGACAACCCGGTGAACCTCGACTTGGTCATGCAGTTGCTCGAGGACGATTATGAACTCCTAGTGGCTGAAGACGGAGAATCGGGCCTGACCATCGCCTTGGAAGAGCGACCGGACTTGATCCTCTTGGACCTTTCTCTTCCAAGAAAAAGTGGTTGGGAAGTATGCCAAGCGATCCGTGAGCAACTCTCTTCTGAAGCCATGCCGATCATCGCCTTGACTGCTCACGCCATAAAAGGTGATCGCGAACGTGCGCTGCGCATCGGTTTTGACGACTATGTCACCAAGCCCATAGATGAAGAGCTCCTATTCGCCACCATAGAAAAGTATCTATCGAGAAGCGAACCTTAAAAGCCCCCGTCGCTATTCTCTCCCCACCACCAAGCCCACCAGATTGGCCAGACTGTCTTTAGCGTGCTTATGGATCACCGTGACCACGCTTTCACTGAGCTTGCTGCGCTCAGCGGGTCCGATATCGCTGGCAGTATAGACAAAGACACGAGTTTTTTCGCTTCCCTCCTGAGTGCGCAAGAAAGTCAAGACCGACCAGCCACTGCCTTCTTCGAGTTTGAGGTCGAGCACTAAGACGGTGGGCAATCCGTGCTTGAGTCGCTCCACGGCCTCGGCCTCCGATTTGCAAATGTGAATCCGGACCCCAGATTCCTCAAACACCTGCTCCAGCAGTTGTGAAGTTTGCGGATCGTCTTCAACAATGAGAATGTCGTCGGAAGCGCTCAGTCTCACCGACCCTCGGTCTTTGGTCAAATATCGCCTGAGGTCGCTAAAATCAAAGGGCTTGGATAACCAACCGGAAAAATCTACGTCCAAGCCTACCGGCTGGTCGTTGAGAACACTGGTTATAATCACCGGTATCTCATCATTATTGGGGTCCTTCCTCAGTTTCCGTAGGACCTCCCAACCGTCCATGTCCGGCATAACGATGTCCAAGAGGATGACCTCTGGGCGAGTGTTCTCAAGGAGCTCCAAAGCTTGCTCTCCGGAGCTTGCCACCAGCACCCGATAACCGGCTTCGGACAACTCGTGATGAATGGACTCGAGATAGTCGAGATTGTCATCTACCACCAAAACCTCGGCCCCGGAGCCCATTGGCCGCAAATGATCGAGGTCGTCTTTGAGGGGGAAACTCACAGTGAAGATCGAGCCTTGCCCCTTCACCGAACTGACCTCGATCCGGCCTCGGAGCAACCTAACCAACCGAGCCACAATGGCAAGACCCAGGCCCACGCCGCCTCGCTCTCTGGTCTCACTGGCGTCCACTTGATGAAAAGGAGTGAAGATCTTCTCCAGCTCGTCCGGCGTCATCCCGATTCCCTGATCGGCAATCTCGAAGATCACGCGTCCTTCGTTTCCTAAAGCCGTCAGGGTTACTCGGCCGGCGTCGCTGTACTTGATGGCGTTGACCACCAGATTGGTGAGGATTTGTCTGAGTCGGTCAGCGTCGGTGACCATCGCCTGGGGCAGGTTCTCAAGATCGAACTCAAGCTCCAAACCCTTTTCCTGGGCCACTGGGCTCAGGGTCTCTCGAAGGGCTTGCAATAGGGGGGGCAATTGGGTCTCTTCGCGCTGAACGATGAGCTTGCCGGCTTCGATTTTCTCGAAATCTAGCAAGTCGTTGACCAGGGTGAGCAACTGCTCTCCAGAGACGGTGATCAAATCCAAATTCTTGCGCTGCCTCGGAGGAAGGTCGTCACCAATCTTGCGCTTCATCAAGCGACTGAAGCCGATGATGGCGTTCAGTGGAGTCCTCAACTCGTGCGACATATTCGCCAGAAATTCGCCTTTGGTCCGGTAGGCCTCTTCGAGTTCGCGATTCTTGTGGGCCAGAGCTCGAGAGTTCTTCTCGAGTTGGGCGCGAGCCTCAGTGAGAGTAGCGATGGTCCGGTTGGCATTGAAAGCCAGCCGCCCTACTTCATCCTTAAAGAAAATGGGCACTTGGTCCGCTTCTTCGGTTCGACCTCGACCCACGATCCGATGAAAGCTCGATGAGATCACGCTGACCGGTCGGGCTATTGTTTGCTCCATCAGCACAGCAGTGATGAGTGGCCACACTGACGCCAATAGGAGCACGAGAAATAGGGCCATCCAATTGTGGTCTTGATCCGGAACCCCGACAGCCACCCCGATCACCGTGCCATCCCGATTTAGGAAGCGAACCACATACCTCAGCCTCTTCTCCTTCACTCGGGTGGGAGTGTGCCCCAACTTCACCGCATCCACGAGCTCCAAGACCGGCTCGGGGGGAGACGCGGAGGGAAAAAAACGAATCTCTTCTTGCTGAATCACGAACGGGAAAGTCGTCTGAGTCAGAGCCCATCGACCAAAGTCGGCCTCTCGCTCGGTAGCCAAGCGAGCGACGAGAGCCACCGCCGTGCGGTCTGCTTCCTGATGCAGCCCGGCGTTGCCGACAAAGGACTGAACGGCGAAAAGCAGCAGACTGGGGGCGCAACCTAGAGCCACCGAGAAGGTCACGATCTTCGTCCTTAGGGAGACCTCTTTTCCGGGGACTTCATCGAAAACTTCGGCACGTCGCTCAGAGAGCTTTCTGGAGAACCTGGAAGTGAGCAACAGATTCACAGGAATTCCGATGGCAATGGCTCCCGCACCTATGGACGAGGCAAAGAGCAACCCTGGAAGAAGCATCTCATCCCCTAATTGAATGGGCCCTGGGCCGTAGATCATGAAGAGCATGAGGGTAGCATAGAATCCCGTCAGCAAGACCCCGTAAAACAAGGTGAAATCGTACGGAAAATGGGAAATTCCTCGGATCAACTGGGGCTCGCTCGCTTCGGGACGGGAACCCTCTCGCTCCCAGCGGTCGATGGGGAGGATCAAGGGAATTCTTAGACCTAGCCAAATCGCCGTCTTGATCAAATAGAGTCCAGCGGCAGCAAGAAAGTAATCGAAAGTATACTCGGGTATGACCCCCAAGAGCAATCCCAAAACGTAGAGCAAGACGACCCCGAAAATGAGGTCTATCAAGAACATCAGGGTGGTGGAGCGAAGGGTGTAAGAACGCACGGGGGTCATTTCTGGAATCTCACCACGATTCACCTCTTGGAAAAAGAGAAATCTCGTATCCTTTGGCGAAGGGCAAGAGGCCATGGCAGCACTTCATCGTTCAAAGTTCCTACAGTTCAAGCTCCGTTTGGCGACCCTACTCCTGGGTTTTGCATTCATCGCTCCTGCCGGAGCCGAACAGCTCCTCATCGGAGACGCCGAAGTTCGGATCAGGATAGGTCCGGAAGTTCAGGTTCTCAAACACGTGGCCCGAGCTGGGGAGGAAAGCTTTACGTTAGAAGACCAGGGAGAAGTGGTCCAAGTTCGCTGGCGCCCGGATGACCTATGGGTGAACCTCTCAGAAGGAGTCCTCCGTATCAAGCGGCACCCCGGACGAACCCAAGACACCTGGCAACTGGTGGCCGACTATTCCGGAGAGCGATTCACCGTGGGGAGAGGGCCTAGAGAGATCAGTTGGCGACTGCCCCAAGAAGACGTTTTTTTCCAAACTCGAGGGGGTTACGTTCAGCAAGCTCTGGGAAACTCCGACCATCTCAAGATCCGTAGAGACACTCCTGGTCGGCAGGTGACCGTTGAGAGCCGCTCCGGAGAGAGCGTCGCCAAACTTGGGTCCAAAGGGCTCGAAGTCATCGATGGCCCGGAACTCGAGAACCATCGATATTTCGTGAGAGGGCTCGCCTTTCAACTGGGTGCTATCACCGTGGAACTCCCGTTGCCAGAAGACATATTCACCAAGGCTCTGGCTCAAGACCGATACCTGACCCTCATTCAACGCTCTGTTCCCGAACGAGAGCCGACTCAGCCTGCGAGCCAGTTCAAGGAACGGCCTGCGCACCCGCTGCAGGCCGAGCCCGCAACTTGGAACTCCCCGAGTCTCAGGGCCGTGGAAGTCGACCGCAATGAAGATCCCATCCGGGCCAAGAAGGAGCAGCGACCGGATCGAAAGCAGGGTGATCCCTTGAAGGCGATCACCGAAAAAGACTCCGAAGAATTGCTTAGAGTCAAGGACTATTAGGGAGCGAACCTGAGGCTGTCTCGCAGCAGTAGGTAGATGGCGTTGGTCCAACCGAAACCGATCTCGTTGCTTGAGTAGCCGAAATCAATATCCTGAGAGACTCTCGAAGTGCGCTCCACCACATTATACTTTTCTAGTATGACCCCGGAGTGTTGAAACTCTTGTTCCACCAAGCTAGTGAACGCTTGAGCGACCTCATCGGAGGCTCGGCGAAATCCGTATCGCCGCAAGCCTGCTGCTGCCGCCCACTGCAGCGGAGCCCAACCGAAAGGTGCGTCCCACTGGTTTCCCGAGCGATGAGTTGAAGTGACCACGCCCCCCGGCCTCATGAAAAGGTCCAAACTGCGATAGAGAGCCGCAGCCTGCTCGAGATCGGCCCAGCCTGTCCAAAGCGGAAAAAAAGCGGTGGCGAACGGGTAAACTCGCCGTTGCTGAGTGCGAACATTGTAGTCAAAGAACAATCCCGACTCTCGATCCCAAAGAAACTCGCTCATGCGTTCTTTGCGCCTCTGGGCTCTGCCTCTCCAAAGGGAGCTCTCGGCCGATTGTAAGATCTGCTCCAGCAGCGCTGACATTTCGATCTCGTAGAGGTAAAGCAAGCTATTCAGGTCCACCGGGTTATAATGGATGACATCGAGATTGAATCGTCCGAAGCGATCCGACGGGTCATAGCCTGACTCTCTCATGGCTCTATCACCCAGGTAAAAGAGCGAAGTCACTTGGTCTTCAGAACTCTCATAGAACAGATCTAGAGGGTAGCCCAGACCCGACACTTGCTCCTCCACCGGCAGAGTGGCCAAGCGGCGGAATTCTTCCTTTATGCGGTCATAATGAGACCGCCCATCCTCGTCTTGCTCGCTGGCCAGGACTTCATCGGCGGGCCCTTCACCTAGGTCGAAATAGCGACTCAATCCGGTTTCAGGAGTCAGGTGGGGCTCCTCGGTCCAGAAAGCGTAGGTTTGCCTGAGTTCATCCAGGCTGTGCTTGAGCCAAGAGCGATCTCCGGTGTAGCGGTAGACGTCGGCCACCATGGAAGCCAGGAAGGGCGGCTGAGAACGGGTCAAATAGTAGGTCCGATTGGCGTTCAGCACTCGTCCGTAGTGTCGAACTTGGTAAAGATGATTGTCCACCATGGCCTGAGCTTGGTCGACTCGACCAGCTCGGAGCAAACCGAGATTGATATAGTAGCTGTCCCAACCGTACATCTCGTTGAACCGCCCACCGGGCACCACGTAGGGGTGCGGCAAATAGAGCAGTCCGTGCCGTCCACCACCATCAAGCTGGGCAGGGTATTCCCGAATATCCTCCGGCAGCACCCGGAGTTGAATTCGAGAAAACTTATCCTCGCTCAGAACCTCCTTGAGTTGGGCTTCCAGTCTCGAAAAATCTTCCAGCGAAGACACGAAGACCGGATAGCGCCCATCATCTTCAAGCTTAGGGTCCTCGGCCGCCTCCAAAAGGTCGGCGTGGGAGCGACTCAGGAAATCCCAACTTTGCTCAATGTAGGAGTCAATATTCGATGAGGACAACTCAGGGGCGGGCGCGCATGCCGCCCGACGCGCACTGACCTGGGACAGTTCCGTGGGGGGATTCATCTTCACGACTTCTCGTCAGAAAGCCGGTCGGCCTCCTAGCGGGGATTTCCCACAAGATTCAGAAGTTCGGCTCATGAAAGCCGTCATCGTTGATCCAGAACTCAAGTTTACCAAAGAGTATCCTGTTCCGAGACCTGCCCCCGGGGAAGCCCTCATTCGTCCAACCTTGGTGGGCATTTGCAAGACCGATCTCGAGTTGGTGAAAGGCTACATGGGCTTTCATGGAGTTTTGGGTCACGAGTTCGTCGGAGTAGTCGAAGAGTGCTCTGAGCCAGAATGGGTGGGAGCACGAGTGGTTGGGGAGATCAACTGTGCCCCTCCCGGAACACCGGTGGGAACCGATCCCAGGCACCTCTCAAACCGCACTGTCTTAGGCATCCAGGCTCGCGACGGGACCATGGGAGAGCGCTTCACTCTACCCCTAGAGAACCTTCTGAGGCTCGAGGATTCGATCTCTGATGAGGTTGCGGTTTTTACCGAACCTCTGGCGGCGGCTTTTCGTATCGCCGAGCAGGTCCCGGATCTGGCCGAGCGTATCCTGGTTCTGGGAGACGGTCGCCTGGGATTGCTCTGTGCCCTGACCTTGGCGCACCTGGGAGCAAAGGTGACCCTGGTGGGTAAACATCCGCAAAAGATGGAGGCGGTCTCTGAACGGATCGCTTGCCGCTCTCTGGAAAGCCTGAAGCAGGATCCGTTGGCTCCCTTCCCCTTTGTGGTCGAAGCCACCGGTAGTCCGGGCGGGCTGCCCCTAGCTTTGGACCACACCGCCCCCCAAGGCACTTTGGTCCTCAAGACTACGGTAGCCGGGAGTCACAACTGCAACTTGGCTCCCATCGTAATCAATGAGCTCAACGTTCTCGGGTCACGCTGTGGACGTTTTTCCAAGGCCGTGGACGTCCTCACCGAAGGCTCCATCGACCCTCGCTTCCTGATCGAAGCCACCTATCCCCTGGAGCAGGCCCTGGAAGCCTTTGAGCGCGCCTCTCAGCCCGGAGCCAAGAAGGTCTTACTGCGGATTTCGCAGTAAGGAACTCCAGAGTTTTCACCACGGAGGAAAAATGACCACAACTCACAGCAGCCTAAGCTCACAGCAAGCGATGGAACTCGAAGGGCGATACGGCGCCCACAATTACCACCCGTTGCCTGTGGTCCTCTCCAGAGCCGAAGGCGTCTACATGTGGAACCCTGAGGGCCAGCGATTTCTTGACTGCCTGTCGGCCTACTCAGCCGTCAACCAGGGGCATTGCCACCCACGGCTGGTCAAAGCTCTTTCCGAGCAAGCTTCCCGTCTCACTCTGACCTCGAGGGCTTTCTACTCTGACGCCCTGGGGGAATACTGCCAATTTGTCACCAACTTTTTCGGATATCAAAGAGTTCTCCCCATGAATACGGGCGTAGAAGGCGGCGAGACCGCCATCAAATTGGCTCGTCGCTGGGGATATCTGCACAAGGGTATCCCCGACGAGCAAGCCAAGGTGGTCTTCGTAGAAGGCAATTTTTGGGGCCGGACTCTCTCAGCCATCAGCACCTCCACCGACCCCACCACCAAGGCGGGATTCGGGCCCTACATGCCGGGCTTTGAGGTCATCCCATACGATGATGTGGAAGCTCTAGAAAAAGCGCTGTCCGATCCTCACGTGGCGGCCTTCATGCTCGAACCGATCCAAGGCGAGGCTGGGGTCAATGTCCCTTCCGAAGGATATCTGAAGTCCGTACGGCAGGTCTGCAGCGACAAGAAGGTGCTGATGATCGCTGACGAGATTCAGACTGGTCTGTGCCGAACGGGTCGCATGCTCTGCTGCGATCATGAAGAGGTGCGCCCCGACCTGGTGATCTTGGGTAAGGCCCTATCTGGGGGAATGCTTCCGGTCTCTGCGGTGCTGGCTGACGACGAAGTGATGCTGGGAATCAAACCCGGTGAGCACGGTTCGACCTATGGAGGCAATCCGCTGGCCTGTCGCGTGGCCATGGAGGCCCTTCAGATCCTCGAAGACGAAAAACTCGCTGAGAGGTCCGAGCGGCTGGGACAAGTCTTTCGAAAAGGGCTCAGCGCCATTCAGCGGCCCTGGATCAAAGAAGTTCGAGGGAAAGGGCTTCTCAACGCCTTGGAGGTCCATCCCAATCAAGGAGTGGAGGCCTGGGACCTGTGCGTGAAGCTCAAGGAAAACGGATTGTTGGCCAAGCCTACCCACGACACCATCATTCGATTCGCCCCTCCCCTGGTGATCTCCGACGAGCAACTGGATGAGGCCCTGGAAATCATCAGCAAAACCTTGCAGCAATTCTGAGGCCTATCGCCTCCCTCTCTGGTTTCGAGAAGGCTAGCCCACCGTGAGCTTTCGGCAAGCGTGCTTGGCTCGCTACCAAGTGGGGTGTGCGCGCACCGATTTCGACTCTAGAAGCAAAAGCCTTGGTTGAGAATCCCAAGTTCTGGTTCAGCTAAGGATCTGGCCAGGAATATCTTTCTAGTTTCGAGTGCGGAGGCGCCCGGATGGCAAGGCGCTTTTGACGCGGTTTGTTTGACACAAATAAGGAGAAAGCAACGAAGCCAGCCGGGATGGATCCCCGCTCCAAATCGGGAAGTTATTCCTGGCCAGATCCTAAGCTTTATTCTCCCCCTCCCGAGGTTCTCCGGGACTTTTTCAAAGGGACGGGCTCACCCAGGTTTCTTCTTTGTATCAGACTTCCGCTAGGCCCGTCCCCGTCAGACCGCGAATCGTGCGTGCACTCAGGTTGCGCTCCATAGTGGTCGGCTCACGGCGAGCCCCTCCGAGTGTGGCTGTTATGGTGAATGCTAGGCTAAGCGTGGGTTGCCCTCGGATTTCCGAGGGAAAGCCGCTTTTGAAACCTTCTATCTTGAATCGCGCTGCATTCGCGTACGCTTCTCAAAAAATTGAACACCGACAGTACCACCGGTGACCTCTGGAGGCAGAACATCAACCTGAAAAACTCTTTCTGGATAACAGCTTTTGAGATGACTACGCCAGGATTTGGCAACGAGTTCTGCCAACACCTCGTCTTCCTCATCGGAGGAATCATATTCCTCAAAAAGGTCTCCAATTTCTATCCAATTGTAGTTAGACTCTAGTTCTTCGACATCACGAGAACTGCTCTTCTTAGCACGAACAGTTGAAAACTCTTCTCGAAGTTCTTGAGTCCAAGCCTTCCAGAAGATCAGAATACTGCCGTCGATTTCGATTAGGTCAGGCATGAATAGCGCAGAGTATAAAAGAGCTGAACTAGAACGACCAAATGTGCTCAATAGCTCCGGAGTAGACACCTCATTCTCTTGGGGTTGCTGAACGAAGTGATGTCTTAGGAAGTGAAATCTCTTGGTATACAATTGCATTTTAGTATCCTCCAGGTAATTTCTCTGACGTCAACTATAATTCCCATGTGACGACAATTAGAATTTCCTACCCTGGCTGGGCCTGGAGCGGAGGTCCGTAGGACCGTAGAGTAAAGGCCAGGGCAGGGGATAATCCAGCAGAATACTCGGTGGTCACTTGTCCACTCTTGGCCTTCTACTTGCGTCGAAAGCCGTTGGCGAGATAAGAGTTCTGTTGCTCGATATCGTTGGTCGGACCATTAGAGTCTGCCGACGAGGCAGAGACCAGTTTATTGAAACCGTCCCAGGTGTAGCTAATAGTGAAATCATAGTCGTCTCGGGTTCTGCTCGGCTTTTATCAGCTTGGAAAAGAAGATACCGGCACCTCAGGCGCGTTGAGCGCCGCAACTGCCGGTTGCCTCAAAATCGGAGCGTTCCGAAGGCATCTAAGGAGATGAGATAGGTCTGGAACTAAGACTCAAAGGTTCCGAACTAGCCATTTGCTGCTAGTGTTAGCCACGAACTTCCTAGCTTTTCCATTCTACTTTTAGTCAGCTTCTCTCCGCTGGCAAGCTCAAACGGTATCATTAAGCCCATTGGCTTAAAGGGACCGTAACCATCGTTCCAAGTCTCACTAATTTCAGAGACATCAGGGTGTCCACTTCGCAGCCATACTACAAGGGTCTTATTGTCCGTGCAGCCTCTCACCAGAAGGTCAACGATTGGCGGAAAAAATCCCATAGGGGTTAGTAAGTAGCTTATAGCTGCATCAAGGCTCAATAAGGGAGTACCTATCATCGACGACAAGTGAATACTGTGGACACATACCAGGGGAAGGCGAAAAGACAACACAGAATTAACCAGTTCTAGGTTCCTACTAATTGCTGCTTCGGCTAAATTGAGCAAATCAGTCTTTTCCATCACTTTAACCTTTCCCGTATCTGTACGTTGATAATACCTGGCGGGCTACTGTTTTGCACGAAAATCACTTCCCGGAACTCGCACCATAATGGCCAGCGATTCTCTGGACCGATGCAATGGAGGCGCCGCTGGCTACAAGGCCGGACATGCACGAATCCCTGAGGGTGTGGGGGGTGGCCAGAGATCTAGATCCGCCGTTACCCGGTAACGCTTGCGTGGCTTTCCATGAGAGACTGTAACATCCCTTGTGAAAAGGCTGCACCAACATTGCCATCAATTGTGCTATTGAAACCCAGTACATGGATAGCGTTAGCATGATTTTTCGCGCCGATGTCGTATTGACCAATTGTGACCAGTTTCGACGAACTAGGAGAGCTCCTTCGGCAGGCTCTAGGAAGAATCGAGGTTCTCGAATCGGAGA
>JBJHCR010000147.1:0-15194 GCA_050486105.1 Vulcanimicrobiota bacterium | reverse complement strand
TGATTAGGTAGGGCACCTCGTACTTGGCCAACAAATTGGCCAGTGTCAAACCCACCGGTCCAGCCCCGACGATCAAACAAATTCCATCCAAACTCATAGGTATCACCTCTATTCCTTAAGGCTCAGGCGGCTAAAATGCTCCTTGCTTGGGGCTACGAGATGAAAAGAGCCGCTCCCTTCCCGGAGCAAAGAGACTGGGAGTGGCTCTATACTTGAGTCTCAGCCAGGAAGCGGGCATGGAGAGCCTGGACTGCGGCGGGCACCTGATCCTCTTCCACCAAGAGAGAAATGGTGATGTTGGAGTCGGTAGAATGAAGTACCTGGACCCCAGCCTCGTGCAAACAGGCTAAAATCTGGGCCATGACCCCGGGAGTCCCCCGCATTCCTGCCCCCACGATACTCAGCTTGGCGCAGCCTTCGGTGGCTCGATAGGAGATCCCCATCTCCTCCAAGATGGACCGGCCCTGAGTCTTAAAACTGGCGGTGGTCAAGATGGCGTACAATCGCCTCGGGGTGACATTGATCAAGTCGAGGTTCACCCCTCGTTCAGCGAAGGCTTGAAGCACCTCCACCTGGTGAGCACGCTCTTGAACCTCCATCACCAAGCCCACCCGGTCAAAGACGTGAGCGATCCCAGTGATCACCCGGTCGCGTTCATAACCTTGTCGAGGTACCGCCCGAGCGAGATAGGAACCGCAGCCCTGCTTGAGGGTGTTCTTGACCCAAAGCGGCACCCCGTGGGCATCCGCCAAATCCACGGCCCGTGGATGGACCACTTTAGCCCCTTCTGAAGCGAGTTCTCCGATCTCCTCGAAGTTGACTTCCCGCAGGATCTCAGCCTGGCTGTACACTCGAGGGTCAGCGGTCATCACCCCGTCCACATCGGTATAGATCTCTACGAAATGAGCCTTCAAGGCCGCCCCGAGGGCGACCGCCGAGGTGTCGCTTCCCCCCCGACCCAAGGTGACCACGTCACCCTGGGCATTAACTCCCTGAAAACCAGCCACCACAGGCACCCCGCCCGAATAGAGGTAGGCAATAAGAGCTCCGGGATCGATGTCAAGTATGCGGGCTTGACCTGGCTCATCGCTAGCCAGAATGCCGGCTTGGCGGCCATCAAAAACTCGACTGCCCAAGCCCGCTTGCCTAAGCGCGTGGCTCATGACCGTACAACTGATGACCTCCCCACAGGCCATCAACTGATCCAATTCAGGCAAGGAATGGCAGGCCTTGAACGGGGCCAGCAGCCCCAAGAGAGAATCGGTGGCGTAAGGTTCGGGGTATCGACCCATAGCCGAGACCACCACCACGGGGTTCAAGCCCCTTTGTAGAGCCTTGGAAACGTGCTCGAGAACCTTTCCTCTCGCCTCCTCGGAAGCCACTGAGGTGCCCCCAAACTTCATGACCGCTATGCGCAAAAATCAGTCCTCTACATACTCTATGAGAGCTTCAGCGATCTGCACCGCGTTGGTAGCGGCCCCTTTGCGCAAATTGTCTGCCACCACCCACATGTGCCAACCGTTGCGGAAATCAGGGTCCCTCCGGATTCGTCCAACTTGAACCAAGTCTTGCTCCTGAGCGGTCAGGGGGGTGGGATATTGGTCCTGGTCTTCAAAGACGGTGACTCCTTCTTTGGCCTTGAGCAGACTCACCACTTCTTCACGATTAAGCTCGCAATCGATCTCCAAGTAAAGGCTTTCAGCGTGCGCGAACCTGGTGGGCACGCGCACGCAAGTGGCGCTAACCTTGAGGTCAGGCATTTCGAGGATCTTCTTGGTCTCATCGATCATTTTTCGTTCTTCACCACTAAATCCGTCCTGATCAAAGGAGCTGATCTGTGGGAACAGGTTCTCGGCGATGGGATGGGGGTAAACTTGGTGCCTTGTCGGTTTGGCTTCGAGGAGATCTCGGGTCTGCTGATCCAACTCCTCGAGGGCGGGCTTTCCGGTTCCGGAAACCGACTGATAGGTCGAAACGATCACCCTCTTGAGACCGAACTGCTTGAATGGGTGCAGCACCACCACCATCTGTATGGTAGAGCAGTTTGGGTTGGCGATCAGTTTAGGCCGAGAAGCAAGAGTTCCCAGATTGACCTCCGGAACGACAAGGGGCACCTTCGTATCCATTCGAAAAAACGAGGAATTGTCGATCACCGTAGCCCCCGCTTTACAAGCTTTCTCAGCGTATTCTTGGGAAGCTATCTCACCCCCGGCGAACAGGGCATAGTCGACACCTGAGAAATCAAAATGGGCCACATCCTCGACTTCGAGCACCCGATCTTTCCAGGGAATCTTGGTGCCCGCCGATCTGCTGGTTGCAGCCACCCTGAGCTCTCCCACGGGAACTCCTCGTTCCTCCAGAACTTGGAGCATTTTTTCGCCCACTGCTCCCGTGGCACCGATTACAGCAATATTTGCAGTTTTCATTCTAGTACGTTCTCCAAACCGACCGTCAATCCGGTCATCTGCCTGACTTTCCGGATCGCCAAGAGCATACCAGGCATATAGCTCTCGCGGTCCGAGGCGTCGTGGCGTAGGGTTAAGGTCTCTCCGGCCCCAGCCAGGATGACCTCTTGATGGGCCAACATTCCAGGCAATCTCACTGAGTGGATCCTTATTCCACCTAAGGTCCCCCCTCGTGCGCCCTTCACATTTTCTTCGGAATCGATGGGCGCCCGAAATCCATCTGGCCGAGCCTTTCGCATAAGCTCCGCCGTTCTTCGAGCTGTACCCGAAGGGGAATCCAATTTCTTTTCGTGATGAAATTCGATGATCTCAGCCCAGCGAAAGTATTGAGCTGCTTCTTTCGCGAACTTCATCATCAAAACCGCCCCCAAGGCAAAGTTTGGTACCAGCAAAATACCTGTTTTGGTCGCTGCGCTAGCCATCTCTTGCTCATCGGTACCGGGGATAGCGGTGGACCCGATGATGCAGGCCACGTCGTGATGCAAAGCCAAAAGGGCGTGCTCTTTGGCCGCGTGACCCAGGGAAAAGTCGACCAAGACCCCACCGGCTGCTTTTGCGATCGCCGACTCTGCATCGTCTTCGAGAATGACGCCGCAGGGCTGATTGCAACTCAAGGAACCCACGTCTTCTCCGATTCCGCGGGCTTTGCCAAAGGCAGCAACCAACTTCATGTCCACCTGCTGCAGCACCGCATCGACGGCCTGCCTGCCCATGCGGCCGTTGGCTCCGGCGATGACTACTGGAAGGTCTCCTCCTTTTGTCATGAGGCCACCTCAAAGATCAAGCCATTGGGTTTGAGATCTCCAGCCTGAATCGGACGAGCCATGACCCCATTTATGGAACTTACCGGTCCGAGGACCGTCAGCGAAAAGCGCTGGGGGTCAAGAAAATCCCCTGCCAGTTCCCGAATTTGTTGGTGAGAGGTCGCCTCTATAGCCTCGATCACCTCTTCTATGGGCACGTATCGGCCGTGGGTCAAGAACGAACGCGCTAGGCGCAACATGCGCGCCGAAGTGCTCTCCATGCCTAATGCCAGGTTTCCTTTGAGAAGCTCTTTAGATCTCTTCAATTCCTCATCCGTCAGGCCGTTGGTCAGCACATCTAGGAGGATGTCGTTGCTCACCTTCAGGAGTTCTTCTACTGAATTCCCTCCAGTCCCGGCATAAATGCCAAACACGCCCACATCCAGGTAAGAAAAGGAAAAGGTGCCGACAGAGTAAGCCAGACCTCTCGCTTCTCGAATCTCTTGGAAGAGGCGGCTGGACATAGAGCCGCCCAGAACGGCGTCGAGAACCAGAAACGAATAGCGTCTGGGGTCCACCGCCGAGAGCCCTGGTCCTCCATAGCAAACATAGGCCTGCTCGCAGTCCTTGTGGAAGACCAGATTCTGCTTAGCGGTGGACGGAGCATCCAAGGTCGGTTCAAAATTGCCCTCAGGGTAACCTCGCAAAGCTTTGTCGACCAAGGCAACGAAGGCGTCGTGATCGACCCGACCCGCAGCAGCCACCATGAGATTTGACGCCCCGTAGCGAGACTCTAGGTAGGCTCGGAGGCGCTCCGAAGTCATTTGCTCGATCACCTCACGATAGCCGATGACCGGCCGACCCAAGGCATGGTTGGTCCACAATGACCTGGTGAATCGGTGGGTGGCTTGATCGTCCGGAGAGTCTTCGAACATCTTGATCTCTTCGATGATCACCCCTTTCTCTCGCTCTACTTCGAGGGGATCTAACAGAGAATTCTTGAGCATGTCGAACAGGATATCCACAGCGAGGTTCAGGTGTTGATCCAGGACACGAGCGTAAAAACAGGTGCGCTCTTTTTCGGTGAAGGCGTTCATCTGTCCGCCGATGGAATCCATTTCCTTAGCGATCTCGTAGGCCGTTCTTCGCTCGGTACCTTTGAAAAGAAGATGCTCTAGGAAGTGAGCTATACCGGCATCCTCTTCATTTTCAAATCTTGACCCGGTGCTGACCCAGGCCCCAATGGTGCAGGACCGAAATTCAGGGATCGACTCGGTGACTACCGTTGCCCCATTCGACAGAACGGTCTTTCTTATCATACAAGCTCCTTTGAATAGACTTGAAAAATTGCTCTCCAAGCCCCAGGCCCGCCGCTTCTGCACCTTGCTTCCCTTCCCTTTTCTTTATCTCGCTTGAGGAAGTTTCTCACCAGGCCAAATCACAGACATCGGACCGGAAAGAACTCTCCAAAAACGGGCAAGGGCATGGACTTCTAAACAACCATAAGGGATCTCCAAAGCTTCGGAAGAATGGGTGTCCCTATGTCGAGACACCTCTTCGCTCTGCTGTGCTTGCTGGCCCTGGTTGCCGCTCCCTCCTGGGCCGACCGCTCCTTGCACACACCCATCAAGCTCGAGGACCGAAAAGTCGGTGAGGACTACAAAGTGATCGCTCATAATTTGAGCCCGGTGGTTGTCAGCGTCAGAATCGAGGCAAGCTTGCAAAACATGGTGGCGACCCCTCCGTTCCCCCGGCTCGTTGTATGCCCCCCAGGAGGCGCGGTAGAGGTTGCCACAGTCCGCCGCACAGACTTTCAAGAGGCCTGGCGTTACACGACCACGTTTCGCTGGATGCTGGGGGATGTGAATGCCTCCCATGACCCTGAAACGGTCTACCGTCTACCCTATAGCAAGGGTAGTCGCTATCGAGTGATTCAAGCGGCCGATGGCAGCTTCAGCCATTTCGGAACCAGTCGGTACGCTATCGACTTCGATATGCCTGAAGACTCGCCCATTTTGGCAAGCCGCAGCGGAACGGTGGTTCGTGCGGTGTCCCACTTCAGTGAGGGCGGTACGGAGCCCCATTTTAAGGAGCTTGGCAACCACATATTGATCCAGCACGACGACGGGACCATCGCCGAGTACTTCCATCTCAGGAAACACGGAGCTCTAGTGGACGAAGGGCAGCGGGTCCAAACCGGACAATTGATCGGCCGCTCAGGCAATACCGGCTACAGCGCCGGCCCTCATCTGCATTTTATGGTCTACCGGCCGGCTCGGAATATGCAAGAGAAGGAACCTCTTCCGGTTCGTTTTCTGGTCGAGTGGGGTCGCTCCCCCGAGGAACTCCTAGAAGGATACACCTACCAGGCCCCCTAGAAGGCGGTGCGTGCAGAAGCCCCATGAGTTACCTTTTGCGAGAAGTTCTGCTGCCTCCCGGCTGCCTCTTAATCCTGATGGTTCTGGGATTGGCGCTCTTGCCTCGCCGTCCCAAAGTTGGCCAAGCTCTCCTTGGATTGAGTAGCCTTTTGCTCTACTTGCTGTCCATCGCCCCGGTGTCCCATCGACTGACCGCGTTGGTGGAAAAAATCCCGGCCGTAGGACCAGAACAGGTTGAGGCGTTCGCGCCCCAAGCTATCGTCGTCCTCGGTGGCGGTGCCGAACCAGACCCAGGTGAATATCCGGTGGCCGGAGTTCCCAGTCAATCCAGCCTGGTGCGGACCACTTACGCCGCATTTTTGGCCAGAGAAACCGGGCTTCCCGTCCTTACTAGTGGTGGCTACGGGGACACCCCCGAGCAATCGGAAGCCCAAGCCATGGCTTGGGCGCTTTCCAACCTGGGGGTGACAGCGACCTGGCTGGAGGACCAAAGTCGCAACACCCGTCAGAACGCGGAACTCAGCCGCAAGTTGACAGAAGACAGTGATATCGAAAGAATAATTCTGGTCACCTCCGCCTCTCACATAAGGAGAGCGACAGCCGCCTTCGAAAAGGTTGGCTTTCACGTCCTTCCGGCCCCCACGGGGTTTCGTTACCGAACCTTCTATGAGCGGGGTTGGTACCAGTTTCTTCCCACGGCAAACGGCTTTCGAGAGTCTTCAGAAGCCCTGAGAGCCCTCCTTGGAGAACTCTGGTATCGGCTGGGTGGCGGAGGGTAGTTGAAGGTCGCGCTCTCGCTTTTCCCTGTGCAACGTAGGGTCAGCGCCCCTGAGGAAGAGTCCAATTCTCGCTTTCGATACTCTTCCAGAAATCCGTCCACCAGGTTTTTGGTTGGCTCTTTGGGCCCTCATATTCCGTGGGCCGCGAAGTCTCTCCAGAAACAACCAGACTTCCCACGTAGTCCCCGTCCCGATAAACCCGGTCAATCTGGGCCTTCAGACGCTCAAGATCCTTAGGCTCCACCACTCCGTTTGAAGTGGCCTGATAGAATTGCACCGTGACCCGAACCGGGAATCTCTCATCGCGTTCGATCTCTGTTCCCACCATCTCTTTGAAGGGCCCCTGTGCGATCCCATGGCCTATGACCGCTTCCTCCACGTCAGACCTTGTGGACCTCCTGACAGCCATTGAGGGAGCAGCGCTTTCCAGAGTCATCGCAGGCTGTTCGCGAAGAAAGCTCTGGTGTTTGAGGGGGACTTGAATCATCATCACCATATTCAAACCCTCGGCTGAACCCGCTGAGTGGGCCGGAGTCACAGAGGTGCCGCCCTTTCTCTGGAAATCGGAGAGACGCTCTCCGGTCAGGGCTGCTCTTTGACCATTCTTATTGAAAAACAGCCGCTGACCTCCGGAAAAGGGACCTGTAACCGCCGCGTCCCGGGAATTGTCGATCACCGCCATAGAGGTCCCTTCTCGGGTAGCCAGTATGGTCAAGACCGCCGGGTTTCCGGGCCGAGACTGGTAATTGAAAAGGGCCGGATTAAACTCCACCTTGCCCTTAGGGGGAATCGGAAGAAAGCAGGCCTGCGCGCTCACCAAGGCGTGAGTGTCTCGTTCGGCCAACAGGCTGGACTTCGGACCCTTCCAAGTGCCGGGGCTCGACATATAGTTCTTTGGGTTCTCCAAGAACTCTTTGAGGCTGATTCGCCGAAGGTCTTGGCCCTTCTCGTTGCCTACCAAGAGATGCAATTTGTCCAGCCTGACATCGGCCGTCTGATCGGAAAAATTGGGATAACGCAAAACCGGCAACAGAGTTAGGCTTTTTTGGTCGTTTCCAGGGTTGCGAGATTGAACTTGGAGGGTCATGTCACTGATATTGGGCCCTACAGCCGAGTTTTTGTAGCGACCAGTGTCCTCCCAAGTGACATTCACCAAATTCAAGCCTTGAGCCCGAATCATTTGCTGCATCTGAGAGTCACTCACCATATTTGCGGTGGTCCGGAGCGCTTCTAGAAAGTCAGGGTGAGCATCAGCGGCCTGAGCAAAGGCCGAAGTTGAGCCGAGTACGATTGCCAAGATCAGAGTTAGAAGTTTTCGCATAGCCCCCAGAGTCGCTGCCCGAAGACATTTATTCCCAAATCCTGGTCCGAGCCAGATAAGCTCATCAGGAAATGCGGGCCAAGGTCTCGACCAGAAGCTTCCAGGTCTTCTGAACCGAGGTGATCTGAACTCTCTCATCTGGAGAATGAGCCCCTCGAATGTTGGGCCCAAAAGAGATCATTTCCATATCGGGATAGTTCTGTCCCAAGATTCCGCACTCCAACCCAGCGTGGCAGGCCGTTATGTGGGGCTCTTCTTGAAAGAGGTCACGATAAACCCCAGCCATCAACCGCACGATCCTCGACCCTGGGGCGGGCTTCCAGCCTGGGTAATCCCCTTTCAATTCTACCTCGGCATCAGCGAGTTCCATGGCACAGCGGATGGATTGAGCCAGATCAAACTTCTCACTGTCGACGGAACCGCGGCAGAGACAGCCCACTTGAAACTTTTCTCCTGAGACCACAATCCGGGCCAAATTGCTGGAGGTCTGAACCAGACCTGGCACTTCAGGGCACATGCGATAGATCCCGTTCGGCAAGGCTTGAAGTGCTCTCAAGAGTCGCCCCTGAAAACCCGGCTTAAGAACCGTTACGGCAACCTGGCCTAAGTCTTCTGCTCGGAACTCGAGGTTCGGATCGGTGGTCCGGTATTCTGAGCGAAATATGTTGCCCAGAGAAACCACGAATTCCAAGAAGGCTTCTGTCTTGTCCTCCGGCACTGCGACGGTTGCGGAAGCTTCCCTAGGAATGGCGTTTCGAAGCCCACCGCCGTCGAGTTCGGCAAGGCGCACTCCAAACTCGTAGGCGGCGGCCCCAAGGGCCCGAGCCATCAGTTTATTGGCGTTAGCTCTCCCCAAGTGGATATCCATGCCGGAATGGCCTCCCGTGAGACTCCTTAGCTTCAATTCAAAGATGGTGTAACCATGGGGGAGTTCCTGGGGAACGTAGGGTCCAGAAGCCAGAACATCAACACCTCCAGCGCACCCTATAGTCAACTCAGAGTCCTCCTCGGTGTCGAGGTTCAGCAAACACTCAGCCTTGAGAAGCCCTCCCTTAAAACCCTTGGCACCGGTCATCCCGGTCTCCTCATCCACAGTAAAGAGCGCTTCTATGGGGGGGTGAGAAAGATCAACAGAGGTCAAAACGGCCAATGTAGCCGCTACTCCGATGCCGTTGTCCGCCCCGAGGGTGGTCCCTTCAGCTCGAACCCAGTCCCCGTCAACTCGCATGCGAATGCCTTCGGTGCTGAAATCAAACTCGGTGTCCTGATTTTTCTGATGCACCATGTCCAAATGACTCTGGATCGCCACTATGGGGTGTCCTTCCCTGCCGAGAGTGGCAGGCTTGCGCACGATCACGTTTCCGACCCCGTCCCTATGATGCTCTAGCTCCTGGCGGCGGGCAAAATCCAGAATAAACTCCACCGCTTGCTCTTCACTCTTGGAAGCTCTAGGCACCTCATTGAGATCGGCAAAGTGGCTCCACAGGGATTGGGGTTCCAAAGTTCGTACTTCTCTACTCATAGGTCACCGGCTTCCTCACCGCCGCGCGGTGTCCTGGGCGACTTCCCAACCTGACCCAACTGAGCCTCCTGGAGACTTCCTATCACAATTCAGGGCCGAAAGATCACCTTGTGCAAATCTACCTGATCGCCGTAGGCACGAAGATGCCCGACTGGGTGGACGCTGGTTTCCGTGAGTACTCCAAGCGTCTACCTCAAGAGTGTCGATTGAACTTGATCGAGGTTCCCGCCTCAAGCCGAAGCAAGACCACGAATCTGGTCCGAGCTCTGAAGGAAGAAGGAGACCGCCTTCTCAATGCTGTGCCCAAGAACTGCTTGGTGATAGCCCTTGAGGTCTCAGGCCGCCAGCACTCCACCGAGTCTTTGGCTGAAGAGATGCGAGCCTGGATGAGTCAAGGGAGAGATGTAAGCTTGCTGATCGGAGGTGCGGACGGGTTGGCGCCGGCATGCTTGGAACGCGCCGAGAAGCGGTGGTCTCTGTCTAGATTGACCTTTCCCCACCCTCTGGTCCGGGTGGTCCTCGCCGAACAGATCTATCGGGCTTGGAGTGTCTTGATTGGACACCCTTATCACCGCGGATAGCGAGGGAAGGTGAGCGTTGACCCCATCATCATGGAAGCAGAAAAACAGCTCGGTTCTCATAAGCGTTGTGCTCTGGGGCTTGCTCATGGGAGGCCTGTCGGCCCAACAGTTCTTTTTCACCAGTGATCAGCGTTTCTGGGACACACTTTTTCCAGCTCGTGACCGGCTTGGCTTTGCGCCGCCGATCGATCCTCGTATCGTCCTGGTGCCTTTAGACAACGATCTTTTCGAACTCATCGGACAGCCTTTTTCTCGCTGGGCCGACGACTATGCCTTGGGATTCGAACGTCTCTTTGAAAGTGGGGCTCGCGCCGTGGCCTTTGACATCATCTTTCACCCTCGGCTAGAAAAGATGCCCACCCGGGACCTGGAAGTGATAGAAGACGAGATTCTCGAATTCGCTACTCTGGCTCTTGAGCACGATTTGGTGGTCGTGGAGGGATATCGAGCCTCGGAGACTCCTCTGCGCTCGGTGGACCTACTTCACTTCGCTGCCGACTCTCAGAGCAACGTAGCAACCAACAATCTTCTCACGGACACCGATGGGAAGGTTCGATCTCTGGCCCTTTTTTTCCGAGACGACTCGTCCCGAGGGGTCAGCAACCTCGCTGTCCATCTAGCGCGGTTGGCCACTGTCCGTCCATTCGAACAAGTCGAAGGACGTGTGGGTGATCTGTTCGGCGAACAAGAGCAACGGCTGCGCATCAACTATGCAACCCCACCGGAGACAGGGTTTAGAACCCTACCATTCAGCGTGCTGCTCAAGGGTGGGAGTTGGGATTTGAAAGACAGCATTTGTCTGGTTGGACCAGTCTACGACGGTTCCAACGACCTCCACAACACCTCCTGGGGACAACGCTTCGGAGTGGAGATCCACGCAGCCGCCTTGAACACCATCCTCACCGAGAGATACCTCAAGCCGTGTCCGGACATTTGGCATATCCTGTTGGCCGTAGCAGGAAGTCTCTTGGGGCACGCAATGAGTTTTAGAGGAAATTTGCTTCGGGTTCTGGCCACTCTCCTTGGCACAATTTTGGCAATCTGGGTCCTGTGTTTGGCATTTTTCATCAGTTTGGGACTGCTACTCCCTGTTTCAGGCTTGGTCTTGGGCCTCACCGGCGCAAGTTCGGGAGTGCTCGTCTACCGCTATCTGACTATAGAGCGGGCCAGGAAGCACATCAAGGCGGTGCTGGGTCGCTTTGTCTCCCCCCAAGTGATGACTGAACTGCTGTCCGACCCAAGTCGATTGGCCTTGGGAGGCAGCAGGCGGCGAATCACAGTATTGTTTGCCGACATCAACGGCTTCACATCTTTGAGCGAGAGCAAGACACCAGAAGAAGTGATCGTTATGCTCAATGACTTTTTCCAGGAAATGGTGGCCATTATTTTTGCTCACGGGGGAACCATCAAACAGTTTGTGGGAGACGAGATCATGGTGATCTTTGGAGCGCCGGAACCCCAGCAAGATCACGCCTTGAGAGCAGTGAAAACGGCCCAGAAAATGCGGGATCGGCTGCGAGAGCTGAAGGATTCTCGAGAGCCGGAAAGTGGATTCTACGAAGTTAAGATCGGGATTCACACCGGCGAAGTGGTGGTTGGAAACGTCGGCAGCGAACAGCGTTCTGAATACGCCGCCGTAGGGGACAATGTGAATCTGGCGGCCCGAATCATGGGGTTGGCAGGACTCTTGGAAGAAGTGATCTTGATTAGCGACGAAACGAGAATGGATGCTTCAAAGTTTCTCGAATACGAAACAAGGCTTGAATCCCTGGGAGTACATAGCTTCAAGGGGCGCAAAGAGCAAATGGAGGTCTTCGCAGTTCGATGAACAGACTGTCACTTCTCATCATCTGGACCTTGCTTGGGCTCACCTTGGGTTCTGCTCAATCTCAACGACCGGCTTTGGTCACCCAATCCTCCGGACAGGCTCTCTTGGAACCCAACCAAACACCGCTGAAGGCTCTACAATACCTTTCTTCAGGCGATACTGTCTCTCTGGCGGAAGGGTCCTCTGTCCATCTTACTTTTGTCTACCTGGGAACCAAAGAGAGGGTGCAAGGTCCGTGTCGGATACAGATCGGGCCCCAGGGCTGTACAAATTTGAGCAAGACCGGAAAGATCACGGTGCAAGCCAGCCCGGAAATCAGAACCTTAGTTCCCGAATCTGAAAACCTTAAGAAACTCGGAAGTTCCCTCCAAGCCAATGCCGACACCTCCAAGGAAGCCATGCTCGCTTTTATGAGTATGGCTGATAAGGGAGGCGACTTGAAGGCTGGAGGAGGCTCAGAAACGGCGATTCAATCTGAGCAGAACACCCACAAGGCGGGGCGCAGCGGATCCGTCGTTGCGACAGGGACCCCGATGACCCAAGTGGCGGTAGGGAGAACGCGGTCTTCACAGGCCAAGGCCATCAACCTCCCACCAGCGATACTCTATCCGGCAAAGCTTGGAGGAGTTCTCCACTGGCATAGAAGTTCCGCAGCCTCGCCCGGCCTGCCATACAAGGTTCAGTTCTGGGAGCGGTCGACTCTGGTGTACGAAGGTCAAGTCTCAAGCCCCCACCTGCCGCTCTCCAAAGGGGCCCTGAAACCGGGAAACACCTATCGCTTGCTGGTTCAACCGCTCGATCAAAGTCAAACTTTGGTGGACACTTCGTTCACTGTCCTGTCGGAAAAAGAGCGCAAGAGCATCGAAACGGCCACCAAGGCTTGGCGAGACGGTGCTGCCAAGGGAAACAGGGAAGCTTCGCACCATCTGTTCACTTACTATGAAAATCGCGGGCTTCTCCTGGAAGCCCTGGAGGTCATCAGTGAGGCTCACCGGGTCCACCCCGAAGACCCTGGGGTTCTCTTGGCCTTGGCAAGAACTCAACTGAATTTGGGGCGTTTCCAAGGAGCCAGGGACAACCTCGAAAAACTCGATGCTCTTCCCACCAAAAGCCTGTGAGCTGCTCTAGAATCCCAGACGCTTGCGCAACCGACCCCAAAAACTGAGCTTTGGTAGGCGTTCAAATAAAGTCTCGGCACCAGGTCGCTCCGGGTCCAAGCCCCACTCAAGTTCCCAAATGGAGATTTTTCCATCGCTTGATATCCCCCCTAAATAACGACCATTTCCCGAAAAGGTCAGACTTTGACAGTTTTCTCCTAGGGGCCTATCCATGACGCATCGCTGTAGCTCCAAGAGCCAGAATGAGAGATTGTTCTGGGCGCTCAAGGTGGCCACCACGCTGCCATCCCGAGAGCAGAGCAAATTGGACAGAGGTTGCCGGGCGGCGGGAAACATGGTCGAGACATCCAGATCGTCGTGAAGGTCAAAAAGTTCGATGGCGTGGTCTTTGGTGATCCCAAGCAAATGCCTTTGACCTGTAGGGAAACAGCAAAGTCGATAAGGTCTTACCGTCTTGAGTCGGGGACGAGCAAGACTTTCGGTTCGGTGAAGAATCTTGGTGTGCTGATCGGTCACAGCGATCCAGCGAGCTCCTGACGACATGGCCACCTGACCAGCAGATCCGAGCTCGAGGTGGTCATCTGGAACCTCTAATCGATATGGGCGTTTTCGCTTCCAACGTCCCCATTTTAGGGTACCACTCTGGGTCAGCAAGACAAAGGAGCGGGTTCGCTCACAGATCTGCGCTGAGCCAATGGGACTTTCCGCCACGGTCTCACAAACCAGGCATTCACCGGTCTCCGTATCCCAAACTCTTAGAGTCTTGTCCACAGAAAAGGAGAACAATAGGGGCATGTTTCGACCCAGTTCCGCCGAATCCCAAAAGGCGAGATGAACCACTTCATCTCGGTGACCTGTGAGGCCTCGAATGCAGATTCCAGTTCTCAAATCCCAAAGACGAACCAAACTACCAGAAGAGGTTGCGGCCCAGCGACCTTCCCGATCTAGACACAACCGCTGGGGGAAATCCATCCCGGCTGGGGGCAACACCCGGCTGAGCCACATTTCTCGAAGTTCTCGACGACATAAAGACTCTGCCAATCGATTGAGAAGATCCAACGTCTCCGGTTCTCGAGAATAGCCCTCCACCAGTCTCGCCTGGGTCAGATGCCAGTAGGCGGCACTGTGCTCTCCCGTTTTATGGCTGCTCCAGGCTTTTTCCATCAAGGAAGCGTAAAGTTGCCTCGCTTGTTGAGCCTCAGACAAGGTGTTGGCCCGAACCAGTGCGAGATTTGGGGCATCCGGTCGAGATGCTGGGAGCCTGAGAACTGCCAAGCTCTGTTCCTTGGTTAGAAAATAAACCTGACGGCCATCAGGCGAGTCCTGGAGGGTCGCAAAACGATCGTCTTCGATATCCCAACTGCGCCACTCAATCCCGTCCGGCAGGCTCAGCAACTTGAAGGCCCCTTTGTGAAGCAGGCCGAGGCCGTGGACCCAGCGGGCCATTTTCCCAGCCACTTCACTCATCACCTGAAAACGGTCCAATAAGACAATTGCGGTTTGATAGCCCTCGGCAGCGCATTTATACTCCACGAAGAGCATTTCTTCTTCACCTTGGTGGCTTACCATGAGGCGAACGATCTCCCCTGGAAACTGCAACTTATGAACTCGTTCGAGTCGAGGCATCAACCAGAAGAGAAGCATCCCGGAACGATCCGCTGTCATCAGGAGTTGCTCCTGTCGGGCCGTCACCATCTGCAGCACGAAATCCTGGTGCCCTCGACCCTCAAAAGAACAACTCGAGTCATTCAGATTCCAGACCCGCACGGAACGGTCGGCACCTCCGGTGATCAAAGTTTGACCGTTGGCTAAGACTAGGCTGGAAAGGACTTGCTTTTCGTGGCCCATGAGCAAGGAGCCAAAGTCATCACGGTCCTTGCATCCCCGGATTTTCAGAGTGGTTTCTCCGGTGAGTACCCGATCGGCATCAATAAAGCCGATGGCCCGATCCGGCCAGTGAACCAGAGCCTCCAATTCCAACTGACCTTGAGCCCTAAAAGTGAGCACAAGACAGCCTTCACTTCCCACGATAAGCAGGCTGCTCCCCCGAGACTCCATTCCCTGGACTCGCTTCACTGGAGGGATCTCGACGGAAAGCAACTCCTGCCCCTTGGTATCGGTGAGCAACAACTTTTCACCGAAAAGGAACGCTAGGCCCAAACCAGAGTCGAGAACCGTCCAGACCTTGAGTGGAGGCAAGTGCCGAAAAGAACATTCCGTCACTAGGCCCTCTCCGGCCTCAATCGCTCCCGCCTCTAGGAGTTCCAATCCCGCCTGAGCTACCGCATCGTGGGCGATCAAGGCCAGTGTCCTCTGGAAAGCCTCACGCGCCTTAGCCTGATCCCCCAACTGCATGGCCGCCTCACCCAAAGCCCTCCAAAGGGCTCCGTCTTCAGCCAAAGTAGCACTTTGCAAGGCTTCGGTTAAGACTTCTACAGCCTCAGGGAATCCTCCGCGAG
>JBJHCR010000146.1:0-15253 GCA_050486105.1 Vulcanimicrobiota bacterium | reverse complement strand
GTCCTCGATGAGGCCAGCAACGCCCTGGATGCGGAAACCGAAGGCCAGGTTCTCAATAGTCTTTTCGAGCAAGACCTCACCATCCTGGTCATCGCCCACCGGCTTTCCACCTTGCGCAGCTGCAGCCGACTGCTGGTGCTTCAAGATGGCACCATCGTAGCCCAAGGAACCTACGACGAACTGCTGGAGACCAGCCCCTATTTTAAGCGATTAGTCGAAGCTGACGGAGGATTTCTCAATGATAGCGGGGATGCTTAGGGGTTTGGGGGGGTTGAGAAGGGAGAGGTGGAAGGACTGAACACCCTCAGCAGGACCCGAACAGCGCACTTCACTTCTCCGGCCTTCAAGTAGGAGAGCAGCATGATCCGGGCAATTCTGAGGCGGAGATAGATCTTGTCGAAGATGGTGATGCGAGCATCGGCTAAAGAAGAAACGAAGGCCAGGATCCTCCAATAACCATCTTCGAGTCCCCGGAGATTGGACATGGCCGATCCTTGGTGCATCCGATAGCAATAAACCACTTCATTGAGGTGGTCAAAATGCAGCCTCCTTTCTGCAGCCAACTCTAGGAAATACAAAAGGTCTTCGCCGTGAGTGAGTTCGGTTGAATATTTGACGGTGCTATGGGGGTCGGCCCTTAGGAAATAAGAAGGATTGCAGAAGACCCTTGAGTCGAGACGGACTAAGGGTCTTAGAGGATCCCCTCGGTATCCGGGTCTCCAGATTCGATGAGGCTGTGAGGGGTCATCGACGAAGAAGGCAACTCCCCCGGCCAACAGATCGATTTCGGGTCGAGAGATCATATGAGCAACTCTCAAGGACAAGCTGCTGGGGGGTAAGAGATCGTCGGCATCCAAAAAGGTGTAAAACACCCCTTTCATCTCCGAAAGTCCGCGATTTCGGGCCGAGCTCACACCGCCGTTGGGCTGTCGAAAAGTCCGGATGCGCGGGTCGGTGAACCTTGCCAAGATGGCAGAGGTGGAATCGGTGCTCCCGTCGTCGGTGATCAGAAGTTCCCAGTTTTGGTAATCTTGGCCCAAGACCGACTCGATGGCGTGTTGGATGGTGCGCTCGGCGTTGAAGGCCGGCATGATCACCGAGATGAGAGGAGGAGCAGTCATACCTGGACTGAGGCTTTGCCAGGGGGCACAGGGGACCTGTCACATCGGGTGAAACAGTGGTTGGAGGTTAAGCTTTGAAGTTGCAGACGTTTTCAGAGGTGGCCCCGAGCGTAGGACTTTTAAGGCTTATCGGTGCACCAGCTTGAAAGTTGGATTCATCAGCTACTGGGGGATCCAAGACCCCTTGTGCGTGGCCACGGTCTTGCCTCACGTTCGACTGCTGTTGGAAGATGAGCGAGTCACGGAAGTTTATCTCTTGACCTTCGAGCGGTCCGCTGTTGCCCCAATGATGAACCGCCCAGGACTCACTCATCTGCCGGTGTTCCAGCAGAGGCGACCCTTCGGGCTTCATTTTTTCCTGTCGTATCTCATAGCCTGGATCGCTCTGTGGCGCCTCCATCGCCGCGAGAATCTGGCTCTGGTGGTGTGCCGCAGCACCTTTGCCGGAATTTTGGGACATTGGCTCTACCTCACCTCCAAGGTGCCTTTCACCGTGGAGAGTTTCGAGCCCCACGCCGACTATATGGTGGACAATGGGGTTTGGGCTCCCTTTGGCTGGAAGACCCTGCTGTATCGCCGCTTCGAAAAGGCCGTGTTGACCACCTCGACCAGACTGTACCCGGTGGCTCACAATTATGCTCGTCGACTTCTCGCTGCAGGAATACCAGAGTCCAAGATTGAGGTCTTGCCCTGCACCGTCGATATCGACCACTACCGCTTCTCAAAGACTGCTCGAGAGCGAATCAGGCGCGAACTCAATATCGACACGGACACCATCGTGGCCGTCTATGCAGGAAAATTTGGGGGGTTCTACCTGGAGGAGCAGGCCATAGAGATTTTCAAGACAGTCTTGGGCTCATTTGAGAAATCGCACCTCATTGTCTTGAGCGACCCCCAGAACCCGGTTTGTAGAAAGTTGAACAAAGACTCAAGCCTGGGGTTCGGAATCAGCATAGATTTGGTGCACCCAGAGCAGGTTGCCGACTATCTGAGCGCCTCTGATTTGGGTTTCGTCCTGGTTCGCCCAACGCCGAGTAGCCTCAACTGTTCCCCGGTTAAGGTCGCCGAGTATTCGGCCAATGGTCTTCCCGTAGTGATCACAGAAGATGTCGGGGACGACAGTAGGAATATCGACGAGCAGAGTCTAGGGCTTGTCTTGCCTTCTGACAAGTACGGAGAATTATCGGGGCCCCAGTTCGCCCGTCTTCAGCACTTGATCCAGGAGCGACGAGAGGGAGGTTCACGGATCACGGACTACGCACGTGGTCACCGGTCCTTTGAACTCAGTCGCGCAACCTATCGTCGCCTTATCGACGAATTTTGGAGAAGAAACTCGTGAAGCAAGGAGCCTGGCCGTGCCCTTAGTCTTCGCGCTCGTTGCTCTTATGGTCCCGTTCTTGTCCTCTAAGGTCCGAGCGAACAAGAGGCTCTCCGTGGCCATTCTCTTGGTCTTACTGGTCCATCAGGCCGCTTCACTCGTCCACGTCTACTTGCAGCCACTGCCTACGGTAGACGTTGACTCATCTGGGTTTCAATACTTCGCCCGCACTGGGGAAGGCCGGCTCATGAGCATGTTCTACATTCAGATGCTTCATTCGATCTATTCCCTCTTCGGAAGTTCTCAGTATCTCGGCTGCCAGGTTTCTCAAATCGCTTTTTCCCTAGCCCTCTTGGCCCTGGTGCATCTGGTTTTTCTGCTGGAAGGTGACTCCCAAGCAGCGAGCATCGTCTTGGTGTTTGGCCTCTTGCCTTCTTGTGTCCTCAACACCTCGGTGACCATGCGAGAACCGTTTCAGATGTGCGCCTTCTTGACTTTAGCCTACTCCCTACTTCATTTGAGAATCAGAGGGCTCAGCGCGGTGAGTTTCTTGATTCCGGTCTCGGCCCTTGGCTTAGTTCTTTTCCACAACGGGTTCGCCGTCTTTGTCGTTCTGGTGGTACCACTGAGTTTGCTGTGGGCCTTTGGTTCCCGTCCACAGTTCTTGATTGGAGGATTGGGGTTGAGCTTCTTGCTGTTGTCCTTTTATGGGGGGGACATCTGGGAGTTGATGGAGGATCGCTCTCAGGCTTTTCAGCGGATCACCGGCGAAGAGGGCCTCGACTACGTGGACAAATATGCCACTCAAGTCATGGAAGGACGAAGCGATTTTGGGGTCACTCTCAGTGTGAGTTCTTTGGGTGGCTTCCTGAGAACCGCACCGGTGGTGACGGTCTACTATCTCTTTTCTCCCTTACCATGGCAGATTGAAAGTGCCCTGGATGTGGCGGGATTTTTCGAGTCTGTCCTGAGGCTTGTCCTCTTCTGGATGGCCCTGAAAGGGATCCGTTCAACCTCGGGGGAGACCAGGAAAGAAAAGCTCTTTCTCTTGGCCTTCTTCTTGAGCTTGGAGTTGATGTGGGCGGCGGGAACCGCCAACATCGGAACCGCCGTGCGACACCGGGTGGTCGCTTGGGGCTTGCTGGTGGTTCTAGGAGTGAGGGGTTGGCACAGTGCCAAAGGCAAGCAGAAGTTGGACCGTTATGCCGGAGAACAGAAGACCAGTATTCGTAGGCGTCGTCGAGAACTCAGAGAGAAGGGCTCCCAAGGAGAAGGTTTGAAAACCCGTCGCCTTAAGCTCTTGAATCGAGGTCGATCGCGAGAAGGCCAAAACCCTTCAAAATGAAAGCCCACAGCATGAAGACCGTCATCCTAGCCGGGGGATTCGGCACCAGGATCAGTGAGGAAACTGGGCTCAAGCCAAAACCCATGATCGAGGTGGGAGGTAAGCCTCTCCTTTGGCATATCATGAAGCTCTACTCCCACTACGGCCTCACTGATTTTATAGTTTGTCTCGGTTATAAAGGCTATGTGATCAAGGAGTATTTCGCCAACTATTTTCTGCACAACTCGGATGTGACATTCCATCTCTCGGAGAACCGCATGCAGGTGCACAACACCTGTTCAGAAGATTGGTCTGTAACCCTAGTGGACACCGGTCTTTCCACCATGACCGGAGGGAGGCTTAAGCGAATATCCCATCATCTGGAACCGTCCCAGCCTTTCTGCATGACCTATGGAGATGGCCTCTCTGATATCAACCTCACCGAACTCATCGAGTTCGCAGCCGCTCAGGGAACTCTGGCCACCGTCACTGCCGTACAGCCCGTGGGAAGATTTGGCGCGCTGGAGCTTGAAGGCGCGCTGGTCTCTTCCTTTCGAGAAAAGCCAGCAGGAGACTCGTGGATGAGTGCAGGTTTCTTCGTGCTTCGCCCAGAGGTTCTGGATTTCATTGACGGAGATGAGACGCACTGGGAGCACGAGCCTTTGGAGCAACTGGCCGGTCAAGGTCAGCTCTCCTCATTTTCCCATAAGGGATTCTGGCGTCCGGTGGACACCCTGCGAGATAAACGGGCTCTAGAAGAGCTGTGGAAGCTGGGTGGCGCCCCTTGGAAAGTCTGGGATTGATGGACTCTCTCCAGGCCCTTCGCTTTGGTTATCTGCCCTATCAGTCTGGGGGCGTCTCACCGGGAGACCGCCGCCGCTTCCCCGCCGCTGCCACTAAACTCTCCCTCAACTGGGAGCTCTATGAGCCTCGGTCAAGCTATGATGTTCTCTATGTCAGCAGCAACGCCGATCTGACCCATTTTCGTCGCTGGCCCCAAGATGGCACCAAGATCGTTTTCGATATGGTGGACTCCTATCTCGAGATTCCCGACTGGGAGCCAAAAGCCCTGATTCGAGGGGCGGGCAAGTGGCTTCTCAAGAAGCATCGCCACCTGGAGTTCGTCTATCGCAAGACGGTCTTGGGGATGTGTGAGCGAGCCGATCTGGTGGTCTGCGCAACCCCGGAGCAGCAGTCGAGAATCCAGCAGATCAATCCCAATGTTCACCCGATTCTGGACTTCCACGAAGAACTCCAGACTCTGCCTCCTCATATGAATGGAGATGGCGCCACTATAGACCTCCTTTGGGAAGGCCTAGGAATAAATGTTTATGGATTTTCTGAGATCGCCGAGGTGCTGGAAGCCCTGGCTGAAGTCACCCCCATCAGGCTCCATTTGGTCACCGACCTCACCCTTCGCCCATTCAACGCACCTTGGCCAGTGTTCAACACTCGAAGGGTCCTGGAACAAAGACTGAAGAAGGTGGAATTCTATCTCTCCGAATGGAACCCGGTTACCCTTGCCGCCCTGTCCAGAGTTTGCGACCTGGGGATCATCCCATTGTCCCTTGAGGATCCGTTTCTCCGGGCCAAGCCTGAGAACAAGCTTCTGATTATGTGGAGATTGGGACTTCCGACTGTGGTCTCCGCCACCCCAGCCTACGAGCGAGTCATGCGAGCCTACGGGGGGCCGAATTGGAGCTGTCCGGACCAAGGAACGTGGTTTGAGACTCTCAAGCAAGCCATCGGGGAACCACAGTTGCGGACAAAGGCTGCCGAAAAGGGCCAGAGGTTCGTCCAGAGCAACCTGAGCACTGAGCACCTGTTGAAGCGCTGGTCCGCCGCACTTGCCACTTTGGTGCCAGAGATCTCAAGGCCGGCCGATGCGAGGTAAACGCATTCTGCTCATCTCTCCTGAGCCCTGGGGAGTGAACTGGGTTTCCAAGCACCATTATGCGGCTCAGTTAGGCAAGCTAGGAAGCACCGTCTATTTTCTGAGTCCACAGACCGAGGTTTCGAAGGACGAGGTTGCTCCTGGGGTCCATCTTCTTGCTGCACCCAAGATCGCCCGGGGAGTTCGCTACTTCCCTGGCCCACTTAGGCGAGCCTATCATCGCAAATTGGGCCGCGAATTGGTCCGAGCCGCCGGTGGTTCCTTCGATCTCGTGTGGAGCTTCGAGGCCTCTTGTTATCTGGACCTCGACTGCCTATCCCCCGGGGCCAAAACCATTTTTTTCCTGGCTGACGGCAATGACCGACTACCTTGGAGGATTGTCGCCGAGTCAGCCGACTTATGCCTGAGCGTCTGCCACGCGCTGGTGGATGAACTCCAAAAAGTTTCGGCCAATGCTCATTTCATTCACCACGGGCACTCAGCACAAGAGCCCCTAGAGTATCGATTCGAGACTCCAGGGCCGAATATCGTGTATGCAGGGAGTTTGCTCCACAAGGCTTTCGATCGGGAGAGAGTTCGGAACCTGATTCGGGCCCATCCTCAATGTCATTTTCATTTTTTTGGTGAAACCGGGCAAACCAATCTCGGCCAAGATCGGCCGGAACCTTTTGTCGATGAGCTTAGGTCGTATCCCAAGTGTTTCGTCCACGGTTCCGTTCCGGCCAACCGCTTGTCCGGCATCTATCAGGCCGCAGATGTCCTCTTGCTACCTTACTTTACCGGTGAGCAGCGGCCTAACAACTCCCACAAGATGATGGAGTATCTGGCCAGCGGCACCCCGATTTTGTCGACCAGGCTAGCGGAGTACGAAGAGATTTCCGATGCGCTTTTGATGCTCGATTCGGAAGCTGATTTCGTTGAAGGCTTGAAAATCGCTCTAGAATACGACGACCCATCAAATCGAGACAGGCGCATAAGTTTTGCGGTAGAGAACTCTTACGGGAGACAGTTGGAGCGAATCCTTCACAAAGCACTTAGGGAGAAACCGCAGAAGGTTCTCCACATTGCCGGTTGGTATCCCACAGATTCCGATTCTTTCTCCGGCATCTTTGTTTCTAGACACATAGAAGCTCTCTCAAGGAGCTTCGAGCAAAAGGTTTGGCACATTGAGGTCAAAGTAGGCGAAGATTTTCAACTCGAGACAAACTCTCGTTTTGCTGATCGTGTCTTCAAGCTTACTATCCCGATTCGGTTTTATCGGTTGACGGAATGGATCTCGTTTCTCGCGGTCAGTTTTTTTTGGCTGGTTGCAGGGAGAAGGAGTGGCTTTCAGGCGGTCAATTTTCATATTGCCTACCCCAATTGTGTCTCCCTAAGAGTCCTGAAATGGATTTTTGGGCATCGCCCGGTTTTCATTACCGAACACTGGAGCGCCTACCATTTCAATTTCCACACGAAGCTAGAAAAACTCGGTAGAACTAGGCAGATCTTTCACGAGCCGGATGGTATTTTGGTGGTGTCTGAGGCCCTAAAGCGAGACCTAATCTCTTTTTCTGGGTGTCAACCGGAGCACATTTGGACCGTGCCAAATGTCGTCGATTCGGAGATTTTTTTCGATTCTCCACAGAGCGAACCCGAACCTGGACGCTTCGTTTGTATTGGTCGTTTGGATTGGCCAAAAAGACAGGATGTCCTGATCGAAAGTTTGCTAGAACTGATTTCGCGGGGGCACTCAGCTTATTTGACCATAGTCGGGGAAGGTCCTCAGCTCAAGAGTCTTCAAGATCGGGTTTCGGAGCTTTCCCTTCAGGATAGGGTCTCGTTCATCGGCGCTCGACCAGCTGAAGAGATAGCAAAGTTGCTCCGCAAGACTCACGCGTTGCTCCACTGCTCTGACTATGAGACCTTCAGTGCTGTTTGTGCCGAAGCCCACTGTTGCGGAACTCCAGTGATAGCGAGCAAGGTGGGAGGTGTTCCAGAGGTGGTGGATCCCAGCGCTGGAACACTTATAGAAGGAATCGATTCAGCCACCTGGGCAGATGCAATCGAGAAGTGTTGGCAGGCCTACTTGGAAATCGATAGAGCCAGCGTAGCCCGCAAAAATCAAGAAAGATTCAGTCCAGAGACGGTTGGTCGAGAGTACGCTCGAGTGCTGAGAATGGGAATGGCCAAGAGTCGCGGTGAGTCTTAGGGTCTTTGTGATAAGCTTGGTCCGCTCTCAGGATCGCCGCCGGAGAATTCGAGAAGCCGCGACTCGTTGTCGGCTTCGGGATTGGGAATTTTTTGACGCGCTCGACGGGCGTCACCTTTCCGATGCCGTTCTTGCTCGCTACGATGACATTGCGACCAAGAAGAAAATCGGACGCGCTCTTGCTTTAAGTGAGATCGCTTGTGCGCTTTCTCACTCGGCGCTCTATCAGAAAATGCTCAACGAGAACATTCAGAATGCGGTCATTCTAGAAGACGACGCAAAGATCTCGCCGGACTTTGTGACCTTGCTGGGGTCTGGAGCTTTAGAGAGGACCAACTTCAATCTGATACTTTTGCATGCTCGTAAACCTAGAGTTTTCCGTCTTCCTTTTGAGCGCCTAAATGAACGCTTCGCCCTTTATAGGTTCGTCCGGGCCCCAACGGGAGCTGCAGCCTATTATCTTACTCTTGAAGCAGCAAAGGCGCTCTGCGAATGGACCAAAACGATCAGCCATCCAGCAGATTGGCCAGGGCCCATACACCATTCGTGGAGGACAGCTTGCCTGTACCCGTTTCCAATTTTCCCACCGCCTGATGATCTCGGAGACTCTACTCTTGAAATCGAACGTCAAGAGGTGACTTTCTCTAGCTCTAGCACAATCAACCCGGCGTCGGATTTCCGCCGAGTTCTGCGGAAATTTCGTCGTCTGCTCTCTCTTACTGTGCTACCTTGCCTGTTTGCCCCCACGATTTTTGGCGACACTTCAGAACTGAAAGAATATATACTAAATAAGCTTTTGGCGATCCTGTCGGTGCACTTTGGCAGGGAACTCAACTGGATAGATCCCGACTTTGAAAGTGAGATTGAGCCCATTTCTGATACCGGCACCTCTTAATGAAGGCGAAACATCAATCTTTAGTTCGAGCTTCTAAATTCAGCTGCGGGCTTCCTTGAGCACGAAACGCATAAAGCATTCCTAGGCGACCACTCTTTGAAGCAGTGCTTACTGAGCAAAAACCTTTGGTCAGCAGATGGGCGATGAGCGCCTCTGGGCCTTGTTCGTGCCATTCGATCGCAAGAAAGTCAACTTTTTCCAGCAGCAGGTCTGGAAGTCTCGGAACAATCTCGTACTCTGAACCTTCACAATCAATTTTGAGGGCAAACCGACTCTTGGGATAGCGTTCAAGAAGGCGAAGCATTTCCACTTTGACATCCTTAATTGAGATGGAAGCCTGTTCCACATCCGACAAAGTCTCGCGTACGAGGGACACTCCGAAAATTCCTGAGGTTCCTTTACGCACTTTGGAGTAAGCCACCTCAAGCTCTCTTGGCGGACAACCAAGGCCGAAATTGTGAAACCGAACTTTGCTCTGCAGTCCATTGCGGGATACGTTCTCAACCCCTTTCGAGAAAGTGTACTCAAACGGCTCAAAAGTCTCGACAGCCTGAAAATTGCAGCATCCGGCGAAGTAACAAGTGGCGATGCCGATATTTCCGCCGACATCTATCAGGACAGTATTCTCTGCATCCCTAAAGGTGAATGCGTAACAGCCATAGACAAAAACTTCACAGAGAATGAAAGTTTCCTCGGCAGTCTCGATCAAGAACTCAAGTCCTCGAACAGAAACGAAAACCTCTCCATTTTCTTGTCTGTAGACAGCGCCGGCTCGCTGGGATAGAAGCAAAGCTCTTTCATAGGATTCGAGCAAGAAAGTTTGAGTGCCATAGGCCACCTCCAGTCCCAAAGGCTTTATAACTAAAGATCGGGAGGGAAAAACCAATTGAGCATCTTTAGGGTGATCACACGACATCAAGAAGGCAAGCTGCAGCCATCTATTTTTCCCTAAAAGCATTCGACCAACAGAGCGGAAAGCACGCTTGCGGACTATCTTAAGAAACTTCAAGAACTTCGACATATCTTCCAATCAGTCAAGTTCTTGGGGTATGGGTGATGAGCCAACCATTTGGCCCTGTATGGCCTCAAGAACCTCAAGGCGCCGGCTCCTTTTCACCGACCTTTATCAAATCTTCAAGAAATGTTTGCACATAGTTTGCTTGGACGGACAATTCCAAGGCGCAGTCTAGTTCAAGAATAGGGCGATTTAGGTTTTTTGCAAAGCTGAGCTTCCTCGAATCAAGGGCCATTTGCTCAATTAGGTATCTGTCAAGATTTTCATTGTCCAAGTACCTTTGGAGAAGTTTCTGATTTGGCATCTTGTTCCTCGAGAGTATCCTCCTACGAAGCTCTGCTGGTGAAATGCGCAGATGAATAAAGCCATCCGGAATTGATAGACTTTGGCTGAAGTTAAGTTGTGGGCACATCTGGTCCGGAAAAAACCCGAGATGAAAGGGTCCATCTTCAATCAGGATTATGCCGTCGGCTGATTCTTGTTCGAGAGATCTCGTCAAGAGAAATTCTTTAAGACGCAACAGATAAAGCTGGGCGAACTTCAAACGATCATATCCTCCAGCCTCAGTTTCAGCTAGCCCCTTTAAGAACGAATCACAGATTTGTTCAAAATTCGGATCCTCGGTGAAAGGTAATCCGTCCGTGAAGGGCTCAAGTATCTCCCAGGCAAATCTCGAGTGGGCGTGTCGTCTAAGTCCAAGCTTGATAGCCAAGAGTTTCAGCACTCTTAGAGTCCCTCGGGCCTTCTTGAGCGGTAAGCTCGTAGCCACTTTGGTGAACAGTTCGTGCTGCAAGATATAGCCGCCATCAGAGGTGGTTCGCATTTTCTCAAGGTGCCTAGCTAATGTACTCTTTCCCGCTCCTGAAGGAGAGAACATTTCGATAATCAAGCTAGGCCCCTGCTCCGGAGGACTTGTCGTTCTGAGGAATTTTTGAGTTCGCCCACCCACCCACCAAGCTAAACCCAACCCTTTTCGCCAGATAAGTGCCCCAACATCAGGGTGGCTGTCTCCCGAGCTTCACCGCGGTGGGATTCGTAGCAGGTGGCGGGTTCTAGGGCACGGCTTAGGCACTTCAAGGCGAACTCTGGCACCGCACGAGCGGAGACGGTGTTGGACATGAGTCTCAACAGCCCTGTGCCTCGACTGATGGGCAAGGGTTTCCAAGTGCAGTCGGCTTGGTACCGTCCGCAGAGAACGGCTCTTAAGGGGAGTGGCTCTCGGCCCACAGGCCAACCTCGGTCGGCAAGGTCGATGCGCTCTGTTCCTTGCTCTGGGCGTCGCAGAGCCAATCGCCTGGGGAAGGGGTGGATCGCTCCCTGGGCATCAATGATGGCGTACTCATCAGAGTAGTAGGTGGCCCCAGCTTCCACCAGGGCAAGCGTCAGGGTAGATTTTCCGGCAAAACTTTGTCCGGGAAGGACCAAGGCTCCGCCCTTCCAGCCCACCACCCCGGCGTGCACGAACACGGCTTGGCGGGTGGTGTTTCCCAAGTAGAGTTGAAGGCGGCGCTCCAGGGTGTCCACCAGACTCGATCTTGCGACTCGAGTTGGGGTGTCGGCCGGAACTTCCAGGCAAAGCGTCCCTTCTTGGTCTTGACTCAATCGAAAAACGGCTTCGGGGTCTAGCTGGGGTTGGTCCGTCCAATTCGGCAAGAGAAGCCGACTCATCTCTTCATCGAGTTCTGCCTGGGTCCACTCTACGGCAAACTGCACTCCCCAAAAATCTACGGCAAATCGCCTTTGAGAAAGAACTCCCATAACGAGAGATTAGGCAGGAGAGCCAAGTTTCATCTTAAGGGGAGATGAGAGTGGAGCTGAGTTTCGCCATGAGTCTTCATAATCTTCACGGTGAGGCGAGGTTCTGGACCGGATTTCTTCAAAGAGACGTTCATCAGGTGGTCACCTTTGATCGCTTCCACGACCTGAACTTGGGAGTCTTGACTCTCTTTCACGACCCAGTTGCGCTGATTCAGCCCTTGAACAATGTCCTGAAGAACCGAGCCTTGGACCTTGCCTTGATCCAGGAAATAGCGATTAAAGTCCACGGTCCGCTCGTGCTGCACCTCGGTGAGACCATCTAGGCGGAGAATCCAGCGGACCCCAGCCTGAAGGGACTGGTCCACATCGATCACCGTACCCGGCCGATCCTCGGAAGGACCGGTGCCAGCCCAAGCAGAGCCAGCGCCCAAGAAAAGGGCTGCGGCAAGGACTGATGCGAGGAAGACTCTCATTTTTCTCATGTTCTTCATATTTCTTCGCCTACCTCCCGGATTTCTTGACGTTTGTCGAGAATTCTCCTCGAATCCTCGACCATTTTCCCATAAGGTCGTTGGGTCCGAGGTCAGTCTTTTCATCTTGTCTCCATAACTTGCGCATGCTACCCCTTAGAGGAGGCCGAATATGTCCGTCCATCGTAGGGTCATCAAGGTGGTACAAGGGTGAAATGAAGAGGTTTTTGGTCCGACATCTGAGCCCTGGTGTTCTGAGTAAGCTCGGCACTGTGGCTCTCTTGGTGTGGGCGATTTGGTGGGGCCTGGAGAGCACCGATATCACCTTGCTGAGCTTGGCCTTCACGGTGCTTGTCTGCTGGGGCTGTGCCGGCTTGGCGGTGGTGGCCTCTGCTTTGGCCTTGAAGAGGGCTTTCGCTCGAGCAGTCCACCCTCAATTCATGGAGTTCAAGACCGAACAGCGGAACAGTTCCGGTTTGCGTCTTAGGTTTCCCCACTGGATACCGCTGGTGCAGTTCGGGTGGACTTTGAACGAAATGCCCGCGACCTTCAGAAAACACGGTCGAGACCTGGTGGAAGAGGCCCTATTTGGGCGAAGGCGATTGCAAGACTCGATCCACAGAAAGGTGCTGGTGACAGACATCCTCGGCATGTTTTCCTGGAGTTTCCAATTGGAGCACCAGGGTCGCTTGCGAGTTCTACCGGGAGTAGATTCCAACTCAACCACCACCCCTTTGGTCGGCATGGTGGCCGGTTCCGACACTCCGGATCCCTATTCTGCGGAAACCGGTGAGCGCCTCGATATGCGACGCTACCGCAAAGGGGACCCCTTGCATCTGGTTCTGTGGTCCATCTACCAACGAAGCGGACACGTCATGGTTCGGGCTCCTGAGCGAGCTCTATCCCAGCACCAGAAGATTGGACTTTATTTGCTGTCAGGCTCTCAAGATCAGCCTGCGGCTTCTCTTTGTCGCGTGTTGCTCGAGCAGAAAGCCCTGGGCCCCGGCTGGCGGTTCGGGGCTGACGGCTCTGACCGTTGGGCCGAAGATCTTCCTGCTTCCCTAAACCTCCTGGCTGCCAGTGGAAATCCAGAAAAGGAGATTGAGATCATCCCGTTCCTATCGGACCTCGCTCGAGACAGTTTCGGGAAATGCTTAATCTTGCTCTCTCATGAGCCCGAAACCCGAAATCGGGGCTTAGCAGAGGTCACCCAGGCCATCGATCTTCCTCGCATTGGTCTCGATATTTGGGTGGTGTGCCGCCACGACAACATTCCCCAGCGCAGCAGCTTCCCCAGGCTGATCGGCGGACGTCTGACCTTCGTGGAGTGGAAGAATCAGAGTTTCCGAATCTTGCAGGCGCCATGATTTCTACCGCCCTACCGAGAGGTTTATGGCTCCTTTCCGCGACCCTGATGGCTTGGCTCTGGGCCCCAACCTGGACCAGCGTGCTGGCGGCCTCGGTATCTTGGGCTCTTTCGCTCTGGCTCGTGGACCATTTTCGAGACCGCAAGCTCGGGTGGGCGGTGCTCATCGGATTTATGAGCTTGGGTCTCGCAAGACTGATGTTGGGCACCTCTGTCGCTGCCCTTCTCCTGGGACCGGAAGCTGTTTTGCTCTTGATTCCGGCCCTGGAATGCGCTGCTTTGGTGATATTTTTCGTTCCCTTCTTCCTCTGGGCGACCCCTCGTATGTCGCTGTTGCGTCCCGTTGAGTACGCTCTGCTCGCTCTCCCCTGGTTGCTCTGGGTTGCCCCCCATCGCTATGGTCAGTTGGGTCGACCTCAGGCCCTGGTGGAGCCCATTTGGGGCCAGGGGATCGACCCCTCAACTTTGTTCTCCACCATCGGGGCCTTGCTCGCTGTGGCTCTGCTGGGCTTGCAGGCGGTAAGGACAAACCCCAAACGTGAACAAAGCTTAGTGCCCCATCTGATGGTCATCGGCCTGATTGGATGGGGATTGTTGGCGCTCTTGCCTGCAGAGCATATAAGTCGAGAAATCATTGAGAGGGACCCGCTCCGCACCGGAGGAGTGGCCCAGTCCAGAGAGCATCCGGCACTTCCGGTAGCGGTGGTGATTTTCCGAAGTGACTTCACTCCCCGGCGAGGGAACTACTATTTCCGCTTGGGCGCGCTAGAACGTTCTCAGGAGGAAGACCCTGGTGCGACGCCCACAGGCGGAGAGAATCTCGCTTATCGGGTAGCAGAATTGACGCCCAGTCCGCTTTACCTTTACTTGGGAGAGAACCCCCGATTTGAAGGGGGAGGACGTGCGGAGTCGGAGAGGTTTCGCAGAGTCTACACCGTGTTTTCCACCGTTTATGAAGAGAGCCTGGATGACCTATTGGAACAACCGCTCCCTCTAGGGTCCCAGCGAGAGTCTCCCTATTTGGCTTTAGCCCAGTCCGTGGTGCCTCCCGAGCAGCGGCAGCACCCTCTGCAAGTAGCCCTCACTATCAAGTTCTGGTTGGAGCTTCACCGCTCGGAAAGCGAAACCCACCTTGAGACCACCGTGGACGAGCTGCTCTTGGCTGGGAAGCCTGCTTCTCAGGAGATCGTCAGCCTGGGTGCGGTGGAACTCATGCGAGCTTTGGGCCTCAACGTTCGTCTGGAGCGGGGCTTTGTGGTGCGAGGTGATCAGCGTGGTCACGGTTCCACACTTCTGCTCACCGAGGGTCATCATCGTTGGTGGCCCTCAGTGTGGCTGGACGGCGTGGGCTGGACCCCCATCGATATCCATCCTGGGCGAGCACCGCTGGCCTCAGAGCAACCCGTAGATCGAAACCTGCAGCGAGAGCTCGGGGAGTTGGCTCGTCGGCAGACGGTGAGCAGCGGTGAGCTTACACTGGGGGCGAGACAACTTTGGAGTAACCTTCTGGGAGCCTTCGGACTTCTTTGCTTAGGAGGCTATGGAGTTAAAGTTTTTCGCTACCTTCGAAGTCGTTGGTCTGGCCACTGGCGCTCGCCTATCTGGGCCTATATCGATATTCTGGATCGCTTAGCCGAGGTAGGGGAGATTCGGCGCTCGGGAGAAACCAGAGAAGCCTTTGCACAACGCGTGAGTTCGAAAATTCCCACCTTCAGGCTGTTGACGGTGCTCCATCTTCGATCTGTGCTCGGACCTCAAGAGCAGCTGGTGACCGCCGAACTCAAGGACACCTTGCGAAAGACGGAGCGCGACTTTGAAAGGGCTTACCCGTGGCCGCGGCGTTGGCTAGGATGGCTGAACCCATTTAGCTGGATAAGGGTCTCATGAGTACAACAGAAACA
>JBJHCR010000145.1:9003-15355 GCA_050486105.1 Vulcanimicrobiota bacterium | reverse complement strand
GTCAACAACGTCACCGAAACGGACGTCTGGAGATCGGTCTGGACTTGGACCCCTCCCCATATTGCCGAACCCGGGGACAAATACGATTTAGAGGCCGACGTTAAAGACTCCACCGTGAGTATTCCAGCTGCCTTGCCTCAGGTTCCGCCTGTTGAGATAGCCCCGTCCGGTGAGATTCTTTTCGAAAGCAATCGTGTGACTGCCGACAACCCTGCAGGTAGGTGGCAACTCTTCACTATGTGGGCTGACGGCACGAAAGTCCGACAGTTGACTAAAGGAAACCACGACTATCGATTCGCCTCGGTCACTTCGAGTGGGAGTATGGTCGCCTTCGAACGCAATGGCAATGAAGTCTGGGTCATGAACATCGACGGCACCGGCTTGGTGCGGGTCGACGTGGGTGGTGGGCGCAATCCTACTATCAGCCCGGTCGGCAACGCTATCGCCTATATGACACCGGATGGCGGTGCGATCCGAATTGCGCGAATCGACACCACCAACCCTACCCATCTAGAGTTGGTCGACAACCTGCCTACGAGAGTCGCTGGAAACACCGGTTGGCCGAACCCCGGAGATAGATTCGACAACAGAATGGCCTTCAGTCCTAACGGTCGAACCTTGTACTACACAACCAGCGATGACTCTGAAGGAAAGAGTATCAAGAGCGTTCGGCTGATGTTCACCGGAGACACTTTGACAGACGGGGGGGTAAGTACGAGTGATCAAATTGACAACATTGCCACTGCGGATGACTTTGGAGGCCCTCGCGGTGGCCTTGGTGGATTGTTCGCGTGCCGCTCCACCGGAAGAATCTATTATCATGGGGACAGAAACGACCCGTACATAGGCTACTTCGTTCCGCAAGCGCTCCCCCCTGGCAATCAGCTCCCTCACGACGCAGGCCCGGTCGTCGGAAAGACTGATATTCATCAGACAAGCCTAGGCGAGTCCGAAGCTTATCCCTGCCCTTCTCCTCTCGGGAATAGATTGCTGTACAACGAGACTGTCGGCGGTCTTGGAGGGAATTATCAGATCTACATCATGGATACTGCCGACTTTGGCAACAACAATGCCGGAACCAGGTTGACCGGAAATGACGGTTCCATAAACGTTCGACCCGTTTGGATTCGACAAGGAGACGGTACCTAGCAGTGCTGACGAAGAGGAGAAACTCTCCAGGCGTCTCCTTGGCCGAAGCCATTGTTTCTTGCTTCGTCTTGGTTGGTGCGATGGTGATCGCATCAAGCATTTTCCACACGGCACTCAACTATTCGGTCAAAATCGACAAGAAGTATCTAGCCTCCAGAGTCGCTGAAAAACGCCTTGAAGAGTTAAATAGCTGGTCGAGAAATAACCACGGCACCAACGGAGAGTTAGAATTTAAGGACGGTTGGGACCAATTCGACGACATCACTACTGAAGATGAAGAATCTCCTGGGTTTCGAATTGTGACCAATGTTGAGTCGCGAGAACTCCTTTCTCCGTCCTCGACCTTTGAAACCGTCTACTTTTCATCCCAAGAAGACATCAATCTCGATCCCAGTGCTAACCCCACCGAGCGCCAACGAACCATTGAAGGCTCGGCTCGGCTCGTGCGGGCGACGGCAATCTGGGGAGAGCTTCCTTCGGAACGCTTGACCCTTTCGACCCTGATCGCTGATCCGGGAAAAGACTATGGCTGGAACGAGGCAGATCTCGACAATGCCGTTGAAATTACTGTGGAAGGCGGTGGGTCCATACCCAATAGCCTTGGCAAAGACGGTTCAACGACTCTCGTGGCTACGATCAAGGATGTCGATGGGAATAAAGTCAATAATCCGGCGATCGAGTGGTACATCGACCCAGACAGCACAGGTCGAGGAACCCTGAGGTCTCGCCCGAGATATCCAGACCGAGTGAGATTCGTGAATGTCGTCAGGATTGACACCAATCCCGCCCTTCCTGAAAATCACCCGAATAAGTATATTGACCATTATGGGGGAGGCAGTGTCCGGATTGTGGCCCGGGCAAGACTCGGTGGAATTGATGTCACCAATAGCACTCCCCCGATAAACCTCGTTGGTGATGTCGACTGAAATGAGACACCGTCCTGTCTCCGGATTCTCCATAGCAGAAGCCCTACTTGCGATTTTCTTAATCGGCATAGTGTTGGGCATGGTTGGAGTCCTTTTCCAACGCTCATTCACCGTCTTGAGGATGCTCGACGACAAAGAGCGAGCCCGTCAAGCTTCGAGAATGGGCTTGGATCGAATCACCAGCGAACTTCGAGAAGCAATAAGGATTGAAGCCGTGGGAGTCGATGTCGTTGAATTTGAAAAAATCGACCCCAACTCGATCATCGAAGAGCCGCCTAAGCCTCCGGAGCCGGAACTTCTCACCGACGACTTCGTACCTCAAGAGTGGACTCCCGAAGATGCCTACCCCCCGGAAAATCGGCTCATGGTTCGTTACTCGATCGACGGAGAGAATCTGGTTCGTAGCGTTCGTCGAGTCTCGGGTGGACAGGCCGCAACCCAGGTCGTGGTCGTAGGCGTGAACTCGTTTACCAGTTCAGTCAATCCAGACAATCAAGCAGAAATCGACATAACACTCTCAGTCAGGGACAATCGAAGGGTGAATTCCCTGTCTGGACGGGTGATGGCCCCATGCATCCTCAAGGAGCATGAGGAGTGACTATCCCCTCTCGAAAAGGCTCATCTCGACAGGGCTTTCTTCTAGTAGCCGCCTTGATGCTTGGAACCTTATTTTTGGTTACAGGTCTGGGTCTACTCAGCGCTCAAGCATCGAGATACGCAGCCTCTGCCCGAGTCGCCGAAGGTGCTCAGGCAAAAAATGCAGCTCTGTCAGGAATGGAAGATGTTCGCGTGAAGTTGGCCAAAGATGTCAAGTTCCCCCCTCGAAAAAACAAGGAGCGAGACCAGTACAAATTCGCCTATTCTGAAGTGTTGTCAGAGGCTACCGACCCGATTCCCTTTAGCTACTCGGTGATCATCGATTACGAGCTTGAGTATGAAGTCCAGGTTCCCAAGAACAATAGATGGTCTCCTTACCGCTGGGGTGTGTATCGAATCAACGTGAGTGGCTATTATGGAGACCGAGCCAAGCCGATCGCCACGTCCATGCTCTACGCCGAGTACGATATCAGCACGGCCCGCTTCATTCGCTTTGAAGATCGCAGCAGTCTTTAGTCCTGTCTAGTGCAACGTCCGCAAAATTCATCCCTAGTCCTGGCGGCCATGCATCCTCTCTCGCGGCGTCGAAGCTCACTCAAATACGCCTGGTATTAAGCATTCGCTTCTCCTTGCATCACCCACGCGGACGCGGCCACCCACGCAAGCGCGGGTTCCCGGCGCCTGACCACCATTGGTAGGGACGAACTTCACGGACGTTGCACTGGGAGGCTGTGCGCCGAATCAACCCACATCGCCAAACTCGCCCTTTCTCCGCCAGGGGAACCGCAAATTCTTGCAAGTAGGTCCACTATGAGCTTCAAATTTGCAATTCCCCTGACGAAAAATTTCTTCGTTTGGACTCGGGGCGATTCGGCGCACAGCCTCCTAGGACTCACAAAGAATACCCCGAACAGCCCTTCATGGCCTCTCCGAAGGCAAAGCCCTCCAGCCAAGATTTCGACCACGGAACTTTGTCGTCTGCCGCCTTTTGGCTGGTGTTGGGCCTGGGGGCCAACGTCGCTTGCTTTGTCAAAAGTCCAAGCCTGAATCTGCAGCAACCTCAAGCCTTGTTCGCTATCTATTTGGTGATAGTCACCGCACTCGACCTCTTCCTGGGAGCTTCTCGCAAGATGACCCTGCAGCAGGTATCGCCCATTGCCGTTCTAGCCATACTGCTGACTCCAGGTTTTCCTCCGGTGCTGGCGGTCATTGTGAACCTGGTGGGAACCTTGGTGCTGCTGGTGGCCACCAACATCAATCCCTGGATCCTGGCCCAAGCCGGTCGACGCCTTCTGCCCACAGGTCTGACGGCCTTATTCTTGATCTATAGAGACCCCAACGAGATCAACACGGCTCTCTTCGCGGCCGAGATCTTTCTGCTCACGGCACTCTTAACTCGGGCCAAGGAGGGCCCCTTTCGGGCCGATGTCTTCCTGGTGGTCTCTTATCCGGCTCTGGCCATCATGCTGCGCGCTTTGGCGGACCTACATTTTGGCTATGTGCTGTTGGCTGTTCCGCTGCTCTTTCTCTTGACCACCGTAGACACCAGCATGCTGCTTCGCTATTTCAAGTTGCAGAAGAAACTTGACGACAGCCGCAGCGAGATCCAAGAAACCAAGAAAGCCCATCAAGCAAGCGAACGGGAGTCGCGTCGCAAAGCCGTGCTCTTGGTGCGACGTGAAAAGCAACTGGAACTGCTGAACGGTCTGGGAAGTCAACTCGACCAAGCCCAGGCGGCAAGCGACCTGGGACGCTTCCTCATCGAGGAGAGCGTTCGACTCACAGGGGCCGAAAGGGCCGTCATGCTCCTTTCCGAGGGCCGGCCGGCAAAGATCCTCCGAGTGTTATCGCCCATCCCTTTACAGAGCCTGAATCTGCAGGAAGGCCAAGCCGTTCCTCCGGGAGTGCAGTCCGGCTTAGAGAAGAGTCCTCCCTGGCGAGCCCAGGCCTTCCAAAACTGCCAAAGTTTTCTCTGCGTGCCCCTGGGACAATTGGGTTGGTTGGTGCTCGCCCACAGTGAACGAGAGGCCTTTCCCGACTTTCTCGAAGAGTTTTTCTCGGCCGTCGGCCGTCACGCCGGCAGCGCTCTGCTAGCCCTACAGCGCTTAACTAAGATGCAAGAGATCGCCCGACGAGAATTGCGAGAGAAGGAGATGGTGGCCGAACAAAAGGAGAGAGTGGCCGAAGAAAAGGAAAAGGTGGCCGAGCAGAACCGGAACTTGAGAGCCCTAATCTCGAGTTTCGACCACCTGACTGAAGAAGCGCTCGCCGAGGACGCCGACGTCGTCGGGCGTGGGGCAGAGGCCATACGAAAGCTCACCGGAGCCGACTTCGTCACCTTTCTGGCCCCTCCGCGAGAGCAGATCCAGGTGGTCAACGGGGGCTACCGCTTCGGCGAACGCGACTGGGCCAGTGTGCTGCACCTCGAAGGCTCGGGCCCTGTTGGGAACCTTCTATGCCTATCCGGCCGCTCGAACTGCTTCTCTAGTCACCAACTCGAATGGTGCACCTTGCTTCGAGATTTCCTCGATAAGACGATTGAAAACAGCACTCTCCACAGTAAGATCACCGAGTCCTTGAAGCAGCTCAAAGATACTCAACAAGAAGTGGTGCGCTCTAGCCAATGGGCTGCTGCAGGGCGCTTGGCTGCCAACGCCGCCCACGAGTTGAACACCCCTTTAGGGGCCATCCGATTGGCGGCAGAGCAGGTCAAATTCTTCCAAGGTGAAGGAGCTCCGGAACCGGCCAAGCAGGGGCTGGCATCCATCATACGTTCGGTGGATCGATGTCGCGAGGTCACCGACCGACTGTTGATCACCAGTCGACCTGTAGACCGACAGGACGAAACCACCAAGAGTGAACTCCAGTCTCTTCTCCCGATCGTCAAGGACGCCATCGCTTCAGTGGAGCCTTACCTGAAAACCAACAACATCGGTCTGACAACCCACCGATTGGTGGAAGACGTGAAGGCTTACTGCATTCTTCAAGACACCTACTGGGCGGTAGTCAACCTGCTCAAAAACGCCATCGACGCTCTCAACGACAGCGACACTTCCCAAAAGCGGATCGCGGTGAGCCTCGAGCAGCGCCCTGAGTTCGCGGTGGTCACCATATCCGACAACGGCCCTGGCATTCCGGCCGAGATCCAAGAGCGCATCTTTGAACCTTTTTTCACCACCAAGAGGCTCGGCCAAGGAAACGGTTTGGGGCTTTCTCTGAGTCGTCGAAATCTGCGATCCTACGGTGGGGATGTCAAGGTCGTTTCCGAAGTGCAGACGGGGGCGTCCTTTCAAATCTGGCTGCCTCTGGTAGAAAAGTCACGAATTTCTTCTGAACTGAGTGCCTCTGAGCAAAGGGTTTCCGGTTCTCGCTAAAAACCTATTACCTCAATGGAAGCCCAAAGAGCCAAAATTTTGCTCCTCGAAGACGATCCCGAAATGAGAGCGATCCTGGATCAGATCCTGTCTTATCAAGATTATCAGGTGACTGCCGTAGAAACAGGATTTCAAGCCATCGAAGCCGCTCGCAAGGACAACTTCGACTTGATTATCGCCGACGTTCGAGTCGAAGGCCCCGACGGCATTGAGGTTTTAAGTCAGGCCCGCAAAGACCGACCGGAAGTGGGCACTCTGATCGTTTCCGGCTACTCCTCTTTAGAAGACGACGCCCGAGCCGAGAAA
>JBJHCR010000145.1:0-8993 GCA_050486105.1 Vulcanimicrobiota bacterium | reverse complement strand
GAAATTGGGTGTCGGTGGGTTCTTGAGAAAGCCCTTCGAAACCCAACGTTTCTTGGAATTGGTGCAGCAACAGCTACACAAGAGACGACAACACGAAAAGGAGCGGAACGTCGAACAAGAGGAAACTTCCGTCTTGATGACCCTGCTCCAGAATCTATGCCAGGCCTATTCTAGCGATCCTGAACCGGCCCAATCAGAGAAGGTGCGTCAAGCCAGGGAAGTGGCCATGCGCCTCGGCTCGGCAGCCGGTCTAGAAGGAGGGGTCCTCCGACAGGTGGCGGCCGCCGCTGTCTTGGCCGTCTTGCCCGATGAGGCCGTGGCCGAGTTACGCTTGAGCATGATCGAAAGCTCTAAACTGGCCTCCCTGAGCGAGGCACTCCAGCACTATACCAGGACCGCTGATGAAGAGCCACGCCCTCCCATTGAGGCCCGAATCACCCGCATCGCCCAGGCTGTGGTCGAGAAAAAAGATCTGCAGACTTCAGGTCTAGACCGCGAACTGGTCAACCTTCTCGGGGCCAGCAAAGGCGCCGGTGACCCTGCCGATCTCCCCAGCCATCCCGATCGCGCCTCTCAAAAAAGCGACAGCTTCCTGACTATCGCTCAAGCTTTAGAGAGAGCCGGCGACCGCAAGGGAGCAGAGGCGGGCTATCGAGAGTTGCTAGCCAACCAACCGGAAGCCGAAGCGGTGGTAGAAGCCAAGCTGGGGCTAGCGCGACTGTCGGTCGCCACCAAAGATCGAGAGGCGGTGCGCAAGTGGGTCTCCGAAGCGGTGAAGGACGCCGGCGCCGTAGGTCGTTTCCGAGCTTGCCTCACAGACTATCACGGGGGGCTGCTGTTGCGGCAAATCGGGGACCCGCAAGCGAAGATACTCCTTCGCAGAGCGGTGCCATCCCTCATTAAATTCGGGTTTTCCGACGCCGTGGCCCTATCGGCGGTGACTCTTATTGCCGAAGGCGAGCCGGTGGACTCGGAGCGCTGGAAGGCCATCGGTCGCAGGCTTCTGTCTCCGTCCCTGAGTCGAGATATCACCAAGCACGCTTTATGGTTCATTCCCGCCTTATTGGAAACCCTCGAGAGACATCCGTTACCCGGATTTCTAGGTCGATTTCTCAATCATCTGCCCCGCCTGTTCGCCAAGTTGCTCGAAGAAAAGCTTCTAGAACCGGAGCAAAGGCTCAGACTGGTGTCTATTCTCAGTCAGGAAAAGCCCCAGATCCCGGAGTCGGTCTGGAAGTTGCTCACTCAAGACTCGCACTCCGAAGTCCGGGACTTGGCCAAGAAGCTCGAAGTTCGTGTCGAAGCCCTGGCCGCTCCGTCTCTGGTCAGACTGTCCTCTCTAGGACCCTTCGAAGTTCAATGCGGTGGAGAAACTATTCCCGACAGAAGTTGGCGTACCCAGAGAACGCGATATCTGTTCGCTTATCTAGGCTACGAGTGGGGCCGGGCCTGCCACGAAGAAGTGCTGCTGGACGCCCTTTGGACCGAGACCGAAACCCCGGACAAGAAAGGTCTCTACTGGTCCACCTCAGCCATTCGGCGCCTTTTCAAGAGCTTGGGATTTCAGACTGAAGTGGTGGAAAGGGTTGGAGAAGCTCTCAGAACCAACCCCAGCATCTCCATCTGGCATGATGTGAACGTCTTGGAGAAACATTTTGCCGCAGCCAATCAAGCCATCGAGAAAGGGGACGTGGAACGTGGCAAGTCGGAACTTCAAGCGGCTCTGGAACTCTATCGTGGTCCCTATTTGGAAGGTTGCTACTTGGACTGGGCTCTCAGGCGTCGGCAGGACCTCGAGCGGCAAACCGCAGACGCAGCCCTAAAACTTTCTCAACTTCACTACGACTCCCAAGAACATAAGGAAGCGGTCGAAGCCGCCCGAAAGGTTCTGGAGCTTGAACCCGCCCGACAAGAAGCCCATCTTCTCGCCATGAAGGCCTTCATTGACGGGGGCCGCCCCGAGGCGGCCATCGACCAGTTTCAAGAGTGCGCAAAAGCGCTCAAGCAGCTTTATGACACCGAACCTGAAACCGTCCTCATTGAATACCTCCACCGCGCTCGACTGATGATGTGAAGGCCAAGGTCGGGTCTCAACGAAAGTTCCCCGTTGGGCGAAATCACCGCTTATAGAAGAGAAGTTCCTCATCTGGAGAGATCAGTTTGAAGACTTCCTTCCGGCCTACGAGGGTGAAACGACCGGGTTCAGAGCCCGCTTTGAGTTCCAGATAACTGTTGAGTCCAAATGTGGCCGGCTCGTCTTCGGCAAAGAGTTCAGTGGCCACCCTGCCTGGGTCGACAGTTTCAGACTTCTGCTTCTGAGCCTGAAGTTCGATGGCCACGGCTAACTCCATGGCGAGATAATAGGTGTACCAGCGCCGCTGCATGGTCAGCACTTCGGGGTAGTCGATGATCAGGCCCTGGAGCTGGGGCGAAGCCTTACGGATGGAGTCATTGAAGGCCTCTTTCTCCATCAGTGGCTTCTTGTAGAGTTCCAGCCCGCGTTGGTGGAGCCCCAAGAGTTCTTCTCTCCAAGCTTCCAGCAACTCCTCACCAGAGAAAGCCACGCCCAGGTTCCCTCGCACCGACTCCTCACCCAGCGAGTTGTGAAGTTGAGCAAAATCAACAGTGATGGTCCGAACCAGATGATCGTGGTCTGGTCGAAATTTGCGCAATTGCTCTGCGATTCTCTCCAGGTCCTCGACGTTAGGGTTAGACAATGTCAGCCATTCTTGCAGAAGATCCAAGCTCGAGCCCATATAAGAGTAGGAAAAGAGATTGACGCTGACGGTCTCGGGACGGGCTTGCATGGAGTGAGCCAAGGCCAAGGGCCATCCAAAGAGCTTCACCGCCTGAGCCCGGTCTCCGGCTTCCCAAGCTTGGGCTGCTCGATCGTTGACCGCTTGGACCAGCCTCCTCAACTCCCGGTAATCCACCTGTGCACGACCCGCCAACAGGCGCTGAGTGGAGGCGAAGATCGGTTTTGAAGCGATCTCCTCAAATAAGGGAAGAACGACCTTGTCGAAGTGCTCTCGCTCCTCTTTAGAGGTCAGATTGAAAGATTCATCCTGCAATTCGGAGCTTCGAGCTGCCAAACTGACGTACCCGTTGTCCTCATCCTCGGGAATCTTTTCAAAATCTTGGGTCACCTCGATGAACATGGCCAGGGAATCCACCTCTTCTTGGTCATCAAGGTTGCCTGCTGGCTGCACCTGGCCCGGAGTGGGGGTCACCTCGGGCACCGAATCTCTGGTACAGCCGGTCGCCAAGGCCGCCACGGCCATGGTCACCACCAAGATTCGGAGCATCCCCATATCAAAAAAGCCCATCTTTCTCACCGATCCGTTCTCATATCTTTGCCCAGCAATTCTGTAGACTCAATAACCTATCAAGTCCTGCGGGACTCCTGGTCTTCCTTTGAACGAAGAGAACTTTCTCTCAGAGAAGCCTATCATAGGGGTCAATCACCGACTCGACTCCCAGGCAGATGCGCTCCCGGCGCCTCGTTTCCTATCGCTCAGATAGGCTCATATCGATCGACTCAAGCCCAGGTAGCGAGAGCGGCACTACGAACTCACTTTCGCATCGGCACCCAACCAGGACAACGCCCCGTCTCACTTAGATCTTTGTTTACCTGCAGTTAAAATCTTCGCCCTCCAGATAGGCCATTCTATGGGTGTTCGAGGGTCGCAAGACCTACCTCGCCGGGTCGTGAGGGGCGAACGTTCATAGTTGACCCGAACGACTGACGCAACTGCTACCAAGCCCAATCCGGGGGGGGTCGTCCGAGAGGACGTCAAGCATAGAGGAGTTCAATCGTGCCAGCCGCGCGCTTTTACATGGGTCTCAGTTTAGCTTTCATCGTGGCCCTCCTGTCCCTACCCTTCCCTCACCTTGCCATGTGGCTGGGTTTCAGTTTCGCAGCCTACTCGGTGATCGCCAATGACAGCATCCAAACTCTGGGCACCTTTCTTGCCAGCAATGGGAAGCGCTCGATCTGGACCCTGTGGTTTTTCATAGCCGGGCTGTTGCTAGCCACGACCTTTTGGAGTTGGTGCCAGCACGGAGGCGATGTCACCTTCCAACGCCTCACTTCCGAAGGGTTTGCTGAGGCTCCCACCACCTTCACCTACCTCCAGGTCACCGCCCCACTCTTTCTCCTCCTTCTCACTCGATTTGCCATTCCGGTTTCCACCACATTCTTGATTCTCAGTGCTTTTGCCGGATCGGTAGAATCGATCAACGGCATCATCGGCAAAAGCGTTTCCGGCTATTACCTAGCCTTCGCCTGCTCCCTGGCGCTCTGGCTGATCGTCAGCGACTGGACCAAATCCTGGTTTACCAGCAAACCTCAATCTTTCTGGTACCCACTGCAGTGGCTCACCTCCGGAGCTTTATGGTCGGTCTGGGTGATGCAAGACGCCGCCAATGTGGCCGTGTACCTCCCCAGGCACCTCTCCCTAACGGAGTTGCTCCTCTACGGAGGCCTACTCAGCGGCGCCCTGTGGATGCTGGTTCGCAATCGAGGAGGCGAAATCCAGGCGGTGATTCAAGAGAAGGCCTTCACTACCGACATCCGCCAAGCCACCTTGATCAACGTGGTTTACGCCGGCATCTTGTACTACTTCAAAGTCATCAGCCCCACCCCCATGAGCACTACTTGGGTTTTCATCGGACTTCTGGCCGGCCGGGAAATCGCCATGCGACTCCGACGGGATAGCGATCGAAGTTGGTCCACGGTGGGTCGTCTAGTGGTCAAAGACATGGTGAAGGTCACCATTGGACTTCTGGTCTCCATCGTTCTGGCTTTGGCTATCAACCCGGGGGTTCGCACCGAACTTGCCGCCAAGCTCTTCCCTGCAGAGGCCCCCATCCAGATCGCCATCGACACCACCGAACGGGACTTCTAAGGCCTCTGCAGAGCATTAGGGTCTGTTGACATTCAGCGTTTCAAGCTGCGCGAAGCAGATTTTCTCTCTCCGGAAGTGTTTTTTTGAGCCTAGTACCCGTGAGTACTTAAGCAAAAAGGCGCTTTCGGAGAGGGGAAATAAGCGAGTGCAGCGCCGTGAAGGTTGAATGTCAACAGGCCCTAGGGCTCATCTTCTCTTCCTTCACCAGGATGAGGGCTGAGGCCACCCCCCAATCTACGGGGACCTTCCCTGCCCATACGGTGCGAAATCCCTCGCCCAACTGGGGGGCCCAATCCAACAGTATCAGGATCGTTCCGCCGGCCCGCTCTCGAAACTTCCTCTCCACCAAACTCTTGGTGCAGTCCGACCAAGCGGTGGCGGTGGCATAGAAGGTGCCCCTCTCCGGCCAGGGCAGGTCCCGAAAGTCCCCTTCCAGGAAGGTGCAGTCGAGACCCAGGCTCCGCCCCGCTTTGCCGGCCGCCTCAACCCAAGCGCCTTCTTGCTCGTAGCCTTGAGAAGAGAAGCCGCAACTGGCCGCCGTCAGGCCCGGCAGCCCTCGACCCGAGCCCAGATCAACGAAGGGAACCACTCGATGTACAAAGTCCTCCGAGGCCAGCTTCAACAGGTGATGGATGGTGATGATAGGGGTTTCACCAAAGATTTGAGAAGCCTGGGTCACCCTGCTGCGCTCAAAGGGATCTAAACCCGAGAAGGCCCTATTGAGGGCGGGCCTGAGGGGGCGGTACCAGGGCTGGGACCAAAGTTTCCAATACTCGTACAGCAACACCGAGCGTCGCCAAAAGATGGCTCGCACCCGAGAAAAGCCGCGAAGCCTTTGGCGCTGAGAATCCGCATCCCAGAAAGGCGGATCTTCAGAGCGCAAAAGAGAACCTAGAACCAGAGAAGAATGGAGTCATATCTATGTCCATAATCCTGATTCTGGTTCTGTTGCTAGGTTTCCTCATCGGTGGAGGACTTCTGGTGTCCTTGCTCTCCGGTAAAGACAACGAGGATCGAGGCCCAGACTGACCGCCGAGAGCAAGTCCGGAACCAGCGCAAAGTTCGGAGTCACCAGCCTTACCTGCCTAGTGGTAGCCAACACCATCGGCGCGGGCATCTATACCACTTCGGGCTATACCCTAGCCGACATGGGGCAGCGGCAAGGGGTTCTAGCGGTATGGCTCCTGGCCGCAGTCCTTGCTCTTTCTGGGGCGGTGTCGTTTGGTGCTCTAGCTCGAGCCATCCCCCAGTCCGGCGGAGAATACCTGTACCTCTCCCGCCTGTTTCACCCGGCCCTGGGATTCGTCGCCGGTTGGATTTCCCTCATCGCAGGATTTGCCGGAGCCCAGGCTTTTGCCGCTCTGACCTTCGCCGAATACCTGCAGTGGCAGGAGACACCGCACCTAGCGAAAGCCGCCGCTGTCGCTCTCCTCATCAGCCTAGCCTTGACTCAAGGACTGCTCGTTCGAATAGGAACCTTGCTGCAAAACCTGGCGGTGATCGCTAAAGGCTTGTTCCTGGCTGTCTTCATCTTTTTGGGCTGGTGGCTCTTGCCCGAAGAGGTGGGGTCAGACGGGGTCCTGACCGGGGATCCTTGGGCCTGGCCCCTGAATATCATGTGGGTGTCCCTGTCCTTCACTGGTTACAACTCAGCTATCTATGTGGCCGAGGAGTGTCAAAACCCCAGGCGGGACATCCCCAGAGCTCTTCTTATGGGCACCGCGATCACCGCCCTCCTCTATCTCGCCATCAACATCGTCTTTATGTACTCGGCCCCCATCGAAAGCATGAAGCTGGCCCCCGACATCGCCCTGATTTCGGCCAGCTCTTTAGGTGGACAGCCGCTTCTGAGGGCCGTTCAAGGCTTGGTCTTGCTTTCGCTGCTGACCCTCTTATCCGGAATCGCGGTGGCCGGGCCCAGGGTGTTAGTAAAAATGGGACAGGATGGCTTCTTGCCTCCTCTCACCCTGGGCCAGGCAGCGGTCATCCAGTGCACCCTGGCCGTCACTATGACTGTCTGGTCCAATTTGCTAACCCAGATCAGCTTCTTGAGCCTCACCCTAGGGCTCAGTTCGGCCGCTGCTGTGGCCTGCACTTTCAAGCTCTCTAAAGAGAAAAGGCCCCCCATGATTTTTCCTGTCTTTTACCTGACGGTGACCGCCCTGGCATGCCTTGCCTTCGTTCGCCTTCGACCCAACGAAGGTCTGGCCACCCTGATCACCGTCAGCACCGGATTGCTGGTCTATCGACTTTTCTTTCACCATAAGCACAGGGCCGCATGAGGACGCGAAACGAGGTATTCCCGCGCATCAAGTGGGTCAGACCACAGGAAGGAGTTAACCCTTAGGGGAACAGCCTAGAGTGATCAGACGTCGAGACAACTGGGAACTGGAACGTCGGCTGCAGACAGCCTGCCTACTGATCATCACCGCCATCCTGGCCGGAGCGGCAGCCTACTGGCTGCGCGCTGTGCTGATCCCATTCGTCTTGGCCGTTCTGCTGTACCAACTTTTCTCGCCCATCGTAAACTTTCTTTGCCTGAAGGGCCGTCTGCCGCATCTTCTTTCCATTGGAGTGGCACTGGCCCTAAGCGCACTGGTTCTGATCTTGACCTCGTCGTTGATCACCAACTCGGTGGCCCAGTTGTTAAGAAGTTCCGACCTTTTCATCTCTCGTCTCGACCTACTGCTCGATCAGGTCATCGAACGTCTCCCCATGTTCGAAGACCGATTCAGGGTGCTAGCCCAAAGACAGATCGACAATTTTGGTGAAGGCCTGGGCACCTTTGTTGCGGTCCTGACCAACAGCTTGATTTTTTTGCTCAGCCAATCCACCGTAGTCCTCATTTTCTTGATGTTTCTCCTTTTTGGGAGTCCTCCTGGAGGCGAGCCACTCTCTGGAACCTTAGCAGACATCGATCGCAAGGTGAAAAATTACCTTCAGGTCAAAACCGCCATCTCGGTGGCCGTGGGAACTATTGTCGGGTCCATACTCCACATCTTGGGAGTTGAGTTGGCTTTCATTTTTGGACTCATGGCCGTGGTGTTGAACTTTATTCCCAGCGTTGGCTCGATTATCGCCACCCTCCTTCCAATCCCCATGATCTTGGTCTCCCCAGACATGACCACCGCCGCAGCAGTCACCGCCATCGTTCTTCCTGGTATCATCCAGTTCACCGTAGGCAACATCATTGAGCCCAAACTCATGGGCGACACCCTGAATCTATCTCCAGTGGTGATACTGCTGTCGCTTGCCGTGTGGGCTTCCCTGTGGGGAGGGGTGGGAGCTCTGTTGGCGGTTCCGATCACTGCCGTGATCCAGATTCTGTGCGAAAAACTCGAATTCACTAAGCCCATCGCAGCGATCCTGAGAGGTGACTTTGTGGCTTTTATCGGAAACCTAGAGCGAGGTTCAGATCTCCCCCCGAAGACGAGCAGCAAAGCCATTCCTGAAGAGTACCAGATGGACAAACCGCTCAAGCTTACCAAGAAATACTGAAAGTCCCCTTGAGTTCAGAACCGGTCACTTCCCAGCCCAACGATGCCTCTAACCATCAGCCTGAAAGCAGTGAGCCCAGAAACTTGCGCCTGAATCTTGCTCGAGGGCTACTCCTGGCAGCCTGGCTTGCCCCCATTTGGGGCCCGCTAGTCAGCCAATTTCTGCCCGCTCCAAGCTTAGGTTCCGGCTTCCTTGACTCCGACCGAACACTCTTGCTCTTGCTCTGTCTTTGGGCCACTGCCTTAACTTTTCCGGAACTCCTGAGCAGACGCTTGCCTGTCGACCTCAAGCTCCTGCTAGCCTTCCTCGTCTGGGCTGGAATGGCGACGGCCAACAGCCTGGAGGTGGCCGGCAGCGCACTCTTCCTGCAACAGTGGGTAGCCGCAGTCTTTCTGGCTTTATGCGCAACTCAAACGAAACCCAACTTCTCACCCGCGGTGGCGTGCTGGACTGTTCATTTTCCTGCCATGGTCCTTGCCGCCACGGCACTGGCCCCCTTGCTTCTTGACCAGGACAAGGGCAGTGCGTCCGACCGCGTCGGCCTGCGTGGCGCCGTGGCGACGTGGGTGCGGGTGCTTCTTCCCCTAG
>JBJHCR010000144.1:13079-15364 GCA_050486105.1 Vulcanimicrobiota bacterium | reverse complement strand
CTCAAATACGCCTGGTATTAAGCGTTCGCTTCTCCTTGCATCACCCACGCGGACGCGGCCACCCACGCAAGCGCGGGTTCCCGGCGCCTGACCACCATTCAGTAGGGACGAACTTCACAGTCGTTGCACTAGGTGAGCGCGGCCCCGCTGCTGGGACCGTTCTGCCTTGGAACCGGAACCCCTAGTCTTCCTCGGTTTCCCCGTCCTCGTTTTCGAGCAATTCCTGATCTTCTTGAGCTACGCCCGGGAGGTCCTCGGGCCTATGGCCCATGGCCTGCAAGAAAGTGCTGTCAAAGTCGTGCATCAGATCGCAAAGGTGCAAGAACGTCATGCGCAAGCCGGAGAGGTCTTCATCCATGGGTGCGGTGGACTCTCCGTTTACGTTGGTGAGGCGAGGTAGGGTGACGGTGAACATTTTCTTGGCCGCCACCATGATCTCGGCGATCCGATAGGCGCTGGTCTCCCGGTAGCTCGACTCTAGGCAGTCCTCACGTTGAAGTCGAGCGTTGATCAGTTTGGTGATCTCGACCTCTTCAGGTGGCAAGCCGTCAACGCCAAAGCGAAGAGGTTCCCGATAAACGTCACTCTGGCTCTGTTGTGTCATGGGAAAGAGATACCCTGAAATTCTAAGGACTCCTTGTTTTCTGGGTTCCCGTTCAGCAGCGTCCGCAAGGATAACCCAAGCCCGGAGCATACTCGGACCCGTGCACGCAGGTCCGATCATGGGTTGCCAAGCGCTGTCCGGCTTGAGCTCGATGAACCTCTCGGCCATCCTGTTCGAAAACCACATCTCGCCCCATAAGCCATGGAATCGATGGGACTAGGTCGGCGAGAAGATAGCCTGGTTCAGTCTGCACCATCTCACCATTGATGGAAATCTCGATCATCTTGAAGCTCCTCATCTTGGTTTCTCCAACCTCTCTGACAAACCGCCCAGTAACCCAGGAGGATAGCTTCGGCAGCGTCGTCGCCGGCGGGGACCTGACCTGGGAGGCGGTCTCGGCGAATCAACTGTGCGGCCAACTTGACGGCTTCGCTTTTGGCCAACTTTGCCGTTCGGCGCTGCCTGGGCCAGAACAAGGTCGGGCGCCAAATTTCTGCCGTGACCAACTGTGTCTCCCAATCTCTTCGGCAACTAAACCAGAGTTTCGCTAAAGACCAGGGACCTTCCGCCACCACCACCTCCACCTCGGGAAGGGATGCCATAACTCCATAGACCCCCGAGCGCAAGCGTCCTTTACGACCGAAATTCCGGCTCTCGAAACGCTTCAGAATGCCTTGCCCATCGTAGAGCGCCCAGGCAGTTCTTACACCGAGATCTATGGCGAGAAGCATAGGCAGTCTGTTCTCGTTCCTATGGCGACCGCCTCCCCCATCTGCAGAACCAGGAGCTGTTGACATGCAGCGTTTCAAGCTGCGCGAAACAGATTTTTCTCTCCGGATGTGTATTTTTGAGCCTAGAGGGCCTAAGGCATGGGGAAACCTGAAGGGACTACAGGCCGAAACGAGCGCTAAGTCTGGGGCAACTCACCGGTTTCCAGCAGTTGAACGAAGCCTGCCTCGTCCAAAATGGGAACCCCCAGAGCCTGGGCTTTAGTGAGCTTAGAGGCTCCGGGGGCCTCCCCCACCACCAGGGCCGTGGTTTTCTTGGACACGCTTCCGGGGCTTTTGCCCCCCCGAGTCTTGATCGCTTCGCTGGCTCCATCGCGAGAGAATCCCTCAAGGGTTCCGCTGACCACCACGGACATCCCGGTCAAAGTTTGGGGCACCTGAGGAGCTTCGGGACCTTGAAAATTCAAACCGAAATCCCGCAACCGCTCGAGCAACTCTCGGGTCTTGTCCTGGGAGAAAAAACCGTGGACGCTCTCGGCGATGATGGGCCCGATTCCATCTACTGAGGCGATCTCCTCAGGACCTGCCTCTAGGATACGGTCCAGGTGGCCAAAAGCCTGGGCCAGCAATCGTGATCCGGTGGCACCCAAATGTCGAATGCCCAGTCCGAACAGGAGGTTTGCCAAAGGGCGCTCTTTAGAGAGCTCGAGAGCGTTCCTTAGGTTTGCCACCGACTGAGGACCCCAACCCTCGAGTGCCTCGATACGGTCAAACTCTAAGCAATATAGGTCGGCCACATCTTGAATTAGTCCAAGCTGCAGAAACAAGGCTGTGGTTCGTTCTCCCAAGTGTTCAATATCCATGGCCTGACGACTGGCAAAATGAGCGATCCTTTGCTCTTGCCGCTTGGGACAGTCGGCCCCGGTGCAGTAGGTGTCGCTCTCGCCCTGGTG
>JBJHCR010000144.1:0-13069 GCA_050486105.1 Vulcanimicrobiota bacterium | reverse complement strand
CAATGGGGCCTGGCACTCCGGGCAGCGGTCCGGAAAAACCCAGGGTTCGAGTCCTTGACGACGCAAGGATACGACCGGACCCACCACCTCGGGAATCACGTCGCCAGCCTTGCGCACTATGACCGTGTCTCCAGGACGCACATCCTTCTGAGCCACCTGATCTTCGTTGTGCAAGGTGGCCATGCCCACTGTTGAACCCCCGACGAATACCGGTTCCAGAACGGCAAACGGAGTGGCCTTGCCGGAGCGACCGATGGAAACTTTGATGTCCAAGAGCTTGGTGGTGCGTTCTTCGGGGGGGAACTTGAAGGCGATGGCCCAACGCGGTGCCTTCGAAGTGGCCCCCAGTTCCTCTCTCTGGGCCAGGTTGTCCACCTTGATCACCACCCCATCGATCTCGAAGTCGTTCTGATGGCGATGATCTTGCCAATAACGGCAGTATTCGTGGACCCCTTCCAGGGAATTTTCCACCCTGGTGGCTTCGCTTACGGGTAAGCCTGCATCTTTGAGAAAATTTAGAGTATGCTGGTGGAAGTCGAACCTAGGCCCACCCTCGACTTCCCCTAGTTGATAGGCGAAAAAGGATAGCCCCCTCTGAGCGGTGATGGTGGAATCCTTTTGGCGCAAAGACCCAGCTGCGGCATTGCGAGGGTTGGCGAAAAGCTTGCCCCCGCATTCTGCCTGCCTTCGATTGAGCGCTTCAAACGACGAGATCGGCATAAAGATCTCTCCGCGAACCTCCATCGAACGAGGAGGCCGGCTCTGCTTCAAAGTCTTGGGGATGGCCTCGATCGTCAAGACATTTGCGGTGATATCCTCTCCCACTCGACCATCACCCCGGGTGGCTGCCCTGAGCAGGCGACCATCCTCGTAGAGCAAGGATACAGCCAGACCATCGAGCTTTAGCTCGCACACGTAAGTTGGGTCCTGGTCCAGAAAGCGATCCATGCGAATACGCCAGGCTACCAACTCCTCAGGCGAAATGGCGTTATCCAAACTCATCATAGGGCTAAGGTGAGCAACGGGGGTGAACAGTTGAGATGGTGACGCACCCACCGACCTGCTGGGGGAGTCTGCAGTGACCAGGTCCGGATGCAATTCCTCTAGCTCCAGGAGTTCGCGAACGAGAGCATCGTACTCAGCATCTGCGATCTCAGGGTCATCGAGGGTGTGATAACGCTCGTTGTGGTAATGGATCTGCTTCCGCAGTTCGTCGGCCCTTTGGGCTGGATTCAACTCTCCTTGGATACTCACCCGAGGAGGTTTCCCAGCAGGCCCCTCGGTTCCTGGCTCGGACCGATCCCAATCAGTGAGTCCGAATCAAGAAGGGTCTGTTCCCTTCAAGACGGAATTACCCATTTGGGAATGGGTCTAAGAGGCAAAGATATGGGAGAAGATTATATTGATGAGGTGGTCGCAGACTGGGCAAGAGTTGACCCGGAGCTGGACACCACCGGCCTTGAGATTGGGGGACGGGTCTTCGTGCTGCATCGGCACCTGGAACGGCGTATTGATCGCTACTTGGTTCAGCACGATTTACAGATCTGGGGATTCGACGTCTTGGCCTCGCTGTATCGAAGCGGCCCGCCGTATACTCAAACTCCAACCCAACTGATGCGCAACTGCTTCTTGACCTCTGGAGCGGTCACCAACCGATTGAACCGACTGGAGCAGCGAGGCCTGATCTCTCGTCAACAGTCCAGCGAGGACAAGCGCAGTATTGCGGTCATCTTGACCGACGAAGGTCTTCGCCTCTCAAGGGAAGCCGTGCAAGGTCGAATAGAGTTCCTGAAACCGGTGTTCGAGATCTTCGACGAGCAGGAGCACGCGGACCTCACCCGTTTGCTGCGTAAACTTGTCCTGGAGCTTGAAAAACTCGAGGGCTGGACCTAGCTGAAGCTCAGCGCTCAGCCGTTCCTTGAAAGAATGCTTCGAGCTGTTCAAGGTACTGCTCCCAGTTAGCAGCAAGTATGGTGTTGTGATCTCCTTTTGAGAAAAGGACCAATTCCTTCTTTTGGGTCACCGCCCACTGATGGTGCCAGCGAGCGTGCTCAGGGCCGACCAGAGTATCCCCTTGGGCATGAAGAAGGAGCAGCGGACCGAAGTATTGAGACAACTTGTCCCGATGGGAAAGACGCTGAGCGCAAACCGACTGCAGAGTCTGGAGATCCACTCCGAGTTCTTCGGGCTCCAATCGCAGCAACAGGCGTTGCAAGGGGTCAGCCACTCCGCTCTCCAAGATCAACCCGGCCACATCTGGCGCCTGTGAGACCCATTCCACGGCGAAGATGGCCCCCACCGAACGCCCGTAAAGCACGACTTGCTCGGAAGCTAGCCCGCACTGGTGACGCACTGAGTGGACATCTTGAAGCATTTTTCCCAGTTCAGGAACCCCTCCAGAACCGCCGTAACCCCGATATTCGACCATCAGCAGATTGACCCCAAGGGCTGAAACAGCCTCTAGGTAGTCCTGAAGGTAGTCGGTGACGATCTCACCGTTACCATGGAAATGAACCAGTGTCCTGGCGTCGTTGTGGGGGCGGTGCTCAAGGCAGCAGAGCAAAGTGCCGTCATCTGCGACAAACTCTCGAGCCTCAGGCGGCCTACCTGAACGGGGAAAGAAATAGCGCTCGCCGATCACCTGATGATTGAGAATATGGTCCACAATGCTCATCTCTGAGCATTCTGAGATTTTTTTTTTGCCCCTTTTGAACTTTTTGCCCGGCCGGTCCCTCTCTTGACCGAACAGCAAAAATTTGGGGCTAAGCTGAATTGATCAGTGAGGCGCGAACAACTTCGAAGGAGCAGACGTGAAAACAACCCCCAACCTGGAAAACGAAGATTTAGAAATGGCAAACCTCTGGAGCGAGTTTGCTTTAGGCGAAGACCTGGAGTCACTCACCCCTGAACTCACCATCGATCTTCCTCCTGAGCCTCAGCTTGAGAACCGCCTAATCAGCACCCTTAAGTTGCATATTCTGGCGGGCACCGTTCCCTGCTTCGCCTTGTTGAGCTACGTCTCTTGGAGTGTCATAGGCAGTAGTAACGGATTTACTCTCATAGGCGCCCTACTGCTGAGCGCCGTTCTGACTTTGCCCTTGCGAGCCCTAGTTTGGCCTCAAACCCTCAAGAGACCTTGGTTTGCCGTTCTGGGAGCTACCGCTTTGGCTGGTCTTTGGGGAGTGGTAGCAGCCCAAGCCGCTAGCTTTGCAACCAACAAAGCTGTTGGACCCAATAATTGGAGACTGAACTGGGACATTCCGGAATTTTGGCTCTATCGAGCCGACGAACTCCAAACTGGCCTAGAATCCTATTACCAGTTTCCCTGGCTCCTGGGCCATTTTGCTTTGGCTGGTACCATGGTTGGTTTGGTCGCGCTGATTTCCAAGAGATCCTATTGGTTGGATCCGAAAAGCCCGGGGACGATTTCGCGGATTCTGGCCCTCTTATTCTTGGCTGTGTTGCCTCTTACTACCCTCATTTATGGAACCTACCGCTCCACTTTGACCCCGGAGATGTCTTCCTGGGTTGCCGAAACGGACAAAATTCGAAACGAGCTGGTCAGACCACCTAACTCCCGAATCATCAGGAACAGGGACATCAAAGACTTCGCATTCGCCTTAAGGGCAGCCGAAAACCACAGCAAGAAACGGGTCGCAGAAGACCTGTTGAAGTTCACCGAATACCCTTTCCAACTTGGCCACGATGTGCATATCCTCAATGTGCTCCACCTCTTGGACCGGGCGACAAATGAGCTTCCCGAAGATCAGGTTGCACTGTCGGTCAGAATTGCCGAAGTCGCCGTAGACCACTTCTACTGCCACCTAGCTTACCGTACTATCATATGGAAAGTGCTGCCCGGCCTGGCTGCCGATCCTCTCACTGATGAAACCTTGGCGAGCACTTCCGAACAACTCTTGTCACTGGTCGCCAAGGTTCAAGAAAACCAAGAGCGATCGGAGTTCGCTGTGTTGGACTTGCTGAACCCCTACTACTTTCGCAGCGACGATGACCCATCCCCACGGCCGCTGATGGTTCTGGGTACAGAGGTCGCCTGGTCACCCACCTCGATGATTGTGAACCAAAGAACCGGTGACATTCTCAAGGCCTATTTTAAGCATAACTCTGAGATTGCCGACCTGGCATTAGAAGAACGAAGGTTATACCTCGAAGAACACCTCTCCAACTTGCGAGCCTCGAAGTACAATCACGAACAGGCTGTCCTGGCTAAGCTGCTGGACAATATCAGTCTCCAAATCTCAGTCTTTGAAGCGGCAGAACTCCTGGTGGCCCTGCGTCTGTATCATCGAGAGCACGGAGTTTGGCCCGACCAACTTCAGCAGCTTAGCTCGAGTCTCACCCTAACCAAGGATCTCTCACGCTGGGTTTGGAGTGTTCCTAATGCTGAATACGGCTTCGCCGATCACGCAAATCTCTACTCCTTGCCAAGGGACGGGAAACCCGACTTCGCCTGGATCGTGAAGCCATGAACGCCGTCATGAAAGTCAACGACAACTTGCCCTTGGAAACCTGGGTGGTTCAGGCCCAGAAGGGAGACCGCTCGGCCTTCGAGACCCTGGTGCAACGAACTCAAATGTTGGTTTACAAGACAGCCAACCCTCTGGTCCCACCTCATATGGCCGACGATGCCGTCCAGGAGACGTATTTGGTAGTCTTCCAAAAACTGCGTTATCTGAGATGTCCTGAAGCTTTCCGAGCCTGGTTGCTGAGGATCACGGTGCACGTCTGCTCGGAACTTAGAGCAAAGGCTCAGCGCGGTAAGGACGGGGAGATGCCTTTAGAGGTCGGTTGCGATCCCACTGCAGAGCTGAGCGGTCGCCTAGACCTCAGGGCAGCCTTACAGGAGATGAACCCTGACGATCGCCATATCTTAGTGATGCGCGACTTCTTGGGTTTGTCTTACGAAGAAGTGGCCTTCGCCCTACGAATACCCTTGGGAACTGTGCGCTCTCGGCTGCACTACGGTAGGAAAAAGCTCAAAGCCCTCTTGCAAGGCTAAAAACCAGAAAACGAGAATGGCCATACATGAAATGGTTCTTTGCTGCAGCGGCAATACTTTTCTGCCTGCTGTCCCCCAATCCAAGCTACGCTGAGATCGACGTTCCGGTAACGGAATTCACCTTGGACAATGGCCTGCACGTCATCCTTCATCAGGACCATAGGGTGCCTCTGGTGGTAACCAACATTTGGTATTTCGTGGGCTCAAGCCACGAAAAGCCTGGGCGCACCGGTTTTGCCCACCTCTTTGAGCATTTGCTCTTTGAAGGATCTAGGAACGTCCAAGAAGGCGAGTTTGACACCTTGCTTGAGGAGGCAGGGGGAGACAATAACGGGAGTACCAACACTGACCGGACGAATTACTGGATCACTCTTCCGGCGAACTCGTTGGAGCTAGCTTTGTTTTTGGAATCCGATCGTATGGGATTCCTACTGGACGCCATGAGTCCTGAGGTCGTAGACGGCCAGCGCGAAGTCGTGAAGAACGAGCGCAGACAATCCTACGAAAACCGTCCCTACGGAGTGGCCGATCTTCGGCTCAGCGAGCTGCTCTATCCACCCGGGCACCCCTATCATTGGCCGGTCATCGGCTATATGGAGGATCTCAACGCAGCCGACTATGACGATGTGGTGGAATTCTTCCAGACTTTCTATGCGCCAGGAAACGCTAGCCTGGTGATCGCAGGCGACATCGACGTGGAGAAGACCCGAGCTTTGGTGGAGCATTGGTTCAGCGACATTCCCTCGCGAGCCGTCCCACCCAAACTGCAAGTTGAGGCAAGGTCGAGGCTCTTGCCTGAGACCCTGCGCGAAACCCTTGAGGATGACGTTTCTCTCGGTAAACTGACCCTGGCATGGCATTCTCCTCCTCGCTTTGCCGAAGGTGACGCCGAGCTCGACCTTTTAGCTGACATCCTGACGAGTGGGATGAACTCTCGACTCTACCAAAAGTTGGTCTACGAACTTCAGCTAGCCCAAGACGTCTCCGCCCTTCAAAGGTCGGCTGCCTTAGGCTCGGTGTTCCTTATCGAGGTCCTCCCGAAGCCAGGTCAGTCCTTGGAGGAACTGCGGCTCCTCATAGACCGAGAACTCGAACTTCTTGGGACTGAAGCGCCTTCTCAACGTGAGCTCGACCGAGCCTTGAATTCCCTCGAAAGTGGTTTTCTCAGCGCCATGGAGAGTTTATCTTGGAAGGCGAACAGCTTAAACTCTTATTATATGGCCACAGGTCAAGCGAACTTCTACGCCAACGACTTGGCCCGATACCGTAGCCTAACTCCAGAGAGGATCCAGAATGCCGTGAACACCTATTTGCTCCAAGCCCCACGAGTGGAACTCACGGTCGTTCCCAAGGAGCAACAATGATCGCCAGATTTTTGATTCTTCTAATCGTTATCCTAACCGTTCCCTCTTGGAGCGAACCGGATCGAAGTCGTCCCCCGCGAAGCTCTGCTCCCCCTCCCCTTCATCTTCCTGAGATCACCCGCTCGAAGCTGAGTAACGGGATGCATGTCTGGGTGGTAGAGCGGCCCGGGGTTCCGGTGGTAAGCGTAAGCTTACTCTTTCAGGCCGGTTCGGACCTGGACCCGATTGGCCGCTTTGGCCTGGCCCAATTCACTTCGACTCTCTTGCCCTTAGGGGCTGGAGGGAAAAGTGCTCTAGAAATCTCAGATGCCCTGGACTATTTGGGAGTGGACCTCTCCACGGATTGCGATTATGACGGCGCTTCGGTGAGCCTATACTTACCAGTTCGTCATTGGAAGGAAGCCATAGATATCTTGCGTTTAGTGGTTACCTCCCCTGATTTCCCGGAATCAGAGATCGAAAGGGTGCGCAACGAAGCTCTAGCCGATCTCTTAAGGCTTAGGGATGACCCCAACGGCCTCATGGGACTTATCTTCCCAAGCTTATTTTACCCTCCTGACCACCGCTACAGCACTCCAACCTTCGGCACCGAAGACGTGCTCAGGAGTATTTCCCGAAGTGAACTCCGAGACTTCTACCGAGCTTGTTACAACCCCGCCCAAGCTGGGTTCATAGTGGTGGGCGACATCAATCCCCAAGAAGTCCTCAATTCGCTGGAAGCTCACTTCGGTGACTGGCAGACCGAATCCCAACTTCCCCAACCCGAAACGGTCTCGAACACAGCCCAAGAAAGCGGACAAAGGATCGTGCTCGTCGACCGCCCTGGGGCCCCTCAAACCGTGGTCTGGATCGGTCATCTGGGCGTGGCTCGAAGCACCTCGGACTACTATCCCTTGCAGGTCTTAAACACGGTATTGGGTGGTTCTTTCACCTCTAGATTGAATCAAAATCTCAGAGAGCAACGAGGATATACCTATGGAGCTTCGTCAGAATTTGATATGAGGAAGAAGTCGGGACTCTTCGTGGCCAGCGCCGACATCCAAACCGACAAGACCGGGGCGGCGATCGGGGAATTCTTGACGGAATTGAACCGCATTAGGGAGCCCATACCCCAAGAAGAGTTAAGAAAGGCTAAAGACTACTTGGCCTACAGTTATCCGCAAGACTTCTTGAAGGTGGAGGACTTCGCTGCCGAGCTGGCAGATCTTTGGTTGTATGAGCTCGATCACGACTCTCTCTGGAAATACACCGAGCGCATCCGGGAAGTATCTCCTGAAGAGGTGGAAAAGGCAGCCTTGGCACACCTCAGAACCGAAGACTTGGTTGTCGTCTTGGTGGGAGACTCAGCAGCCATCCTTCCACAACTAGAAAGTCTGGGTCTAAGGGTCGACAAATGGGATCTTTAGGCGACCGCACCAGCCGCTTGCTCTGCCCCAGCTGCCAGGTGCATAACCGGACCCATCAGACCTAACAGAGGGTAGACTGCTTCCAGACCTTGCCCAACCTGGCCCCGAAATCGAACGTCCACACTCTCGAAAAAGCGGCCTGGGGTGTTTACCGTTCCCGTGATACTAGAGCCCTCGGGCCCGTCGCGACGGGTCAGATTCATGTTCACCGCGCCAAGGCGTCCGCTCATACGGTGTTCTCCCGGACGAACTTCTCGACTATCCATGGAAAAACTGTTGCGGCCCACGAAGCCGAACAGGCTGGTATTATGGCCCCTACGAGAGACCGAAAGATTGACACTGGCGTGGCCATTGAATCCCGAAATGTTCCCGTAAACGGAAGTGTCGGTGTGCCTAAGAGAGACGGAATCGCTGCCTACAAATCCGCTGGTGTCGGTGATCGCCCCGTTAGAGCGAAGAGAAAGGCTTACAGAGTTTCGGCCTACCCAGCCGGATGCTTGACCTACAGTCATAATATGGCTCCTGAATGAATGAGTATAAGTTGCTCGGACGCTCTATGCGTCTCTGTCATGTAGGAAGATTAGCCTATTGCCCTGGCTTGAGTTGTGAACGGTTCGTTAATCGCCGCCTAAACCCGAGCGATCCTTTGGCGTTCAAACTTGGTGATGTCGGTGATCATTTCAAAAAGATAGGCCGTGCTCCATCCCAGCAGAATCATTCCGTTTAGGCTCTCAAAACTGCCCAGCAGCCTCCAGTTTTCACTGAGAACGATGTCTCCGAAACCCACCGTAGTGAAGCTGCTGGTGGAATAGTATAAGGCCAGCTCTAAGGTGTTGAGTGTCGGCTCCTTGGCGAAATAGAAGAAGAGGGCCCAAATCCATATTTCCACGATGATGGCGATCTTGACCCCCAACACTGCCAGAACTAAGGCAGGCGGTTTCCAAAGACGACCAAAAATCTTCTTCAGGGTGGGTCGCGCCTTGACGTCCAAGCGAGTGATGACTTCCAAGAAAGAGGCATGCAAGACGACGGTCACCGCCATCAATATGGCTCCGACAATGAGCTGATCGGCCATTCTTTCACCCACCATGGAGAAGAGTTCTCAATTCTGTCTGAGCTGCCTTCGAGGGTAAAAGAACTTAGGCGCAAACGAGGAGAAATCTCCACGGTAAGGAAACGACACCCGCCCAATGCTTCGATATCTATCCATATTACTCAGTGTCCTGGTACTGAGCTGCCCAGCGTCGGCAGAGGAAGAACCGGCGTTTCGCTCCTTGCATGACCTGGAGGGGACCAGAGTGCAAAGGCCTTCCGGCTCTAAGAGTCTACGGCTCGATGAATTCTTGGAACTCGGACTCATTCAGAACCCTACCATGGCTATCGCAATGCAACAGGTGGAGCAGGCTCGGGCCGCCTACGATCAGCAGCGCAGCCAGAAGAACCCTAAGCTAGCCCTAAACAACTCTACCACCCTTCAGCCAGAGCAATCCATCAGCACCGGCGGGCTCTTGGCAGGGAGGCCGAGACCTGCAAATTTTCCCGAGCGCTTCATCCTCGTCGATCCTTTATCCAGCCAACTCAACGTGTCGCTTCAAGTCCTGCTAACCACCTTCGGCAAGGTGGAAAATGCCATCGCGGCCTCCTTCTTGCAGATCGAGGTTCAGAACGCATCTGCTGAAATCGAAGCCTTGAATCTCACCTATCAGCTCAAGGAAGCCTTCTTTCAAAAACTGAAAGCCGACGCCAAGGTTGACAACGCCAGAATCAACTTGAAGGTTGCCCAACAGAACCTCGAAGACTCTACCGCCCTCTTCGAGCAAGGAGTCATGTCGCGCTACGACATTTTGCAAGCCGAAATCGAACTCACCAGGTCGGTAGAGCGATTGGCTCAAGATCTCACCGCCGTCGATCAGGCTTCGGCGGCCATTGGAAACGTCTTGGCTGAGCGCAGGTTTCACGTCCAACCGATCGCCCCTGAGGAAGTTGAGGTCTCCAGCGACATTGTCCTCGACGACTTAGAACAGTTCGCCTTGCTCCACAGACCGGAGTTTAAGTCCCTAGCATTCAGTCGCGATGTCGCTCAAAAGCTCTTAGATGCAGCCTACAGCCAGAACAATCCCGAGCTGGTGCTAGCGGCCAATTACAGTACCGTCTTCGGGCAGTCTCTAATGCCTGGAAACATACCCTCCCTCACCTTGCAGCTCCAGTGGCAGATATTCGATGGAGGATTTCGCAAGGGCAAGATCCGCGAGGCCAAGTCGGTGCTGGTTTCCATCGATGCCTCAGTGGTGCAAATTGAAAACCAAGTTTTGGCCCAGGTTGAGCAGCTATGGTTAGCTCTGGAGCAAACCGAATACAACTTGAACACCGCCAAGAAGCAGGTCGAGAACACGGAAGAGTACTTCGAGATGGCGCGGCAGCGGTACATCAATGGCCTGGCTACCACTCTGGAAGTCTCTGATTCTTTCCGAAATCTGGTGACTGCTCGCTCTCGCCTAGTGGAAACGATCTACGATCGGGAGCTTGCCTTCTCGCGCTTAGAGCAAGCTCTGGGCGCCAACGTGACCGATCGTAAGCTCACTCCAGAATTCTTGAAACGCTCGGTCGAAGATTCTGCAGTCCAGGGAGCACAAATCCCTTCGGAGAACCCTTTAGACACTCACCTGCCCGAGGAGAAACCCCAGCCATGAAGTCGCTCCCCAAAATTCTCATCACTGTCGCTCTGGCCAGCGCCCTTTGGGGCTGCCAGCATGAGACTTCGCCCTCTTCGAGTAGCACTCCAGCAGCCTCGGGAGCTTCCCCGACGAGCACCCCAGAGACCAAAGCCACCCCCGCCACCGGGACGAACACCGAGCTTCCTGGGGCTTCACAAGCCACCGTTAAGACCATGCACATCGGGGAGCAAAACGTCACCCTGGACCGGGACTACACCGCCCACATCATGGCTGCCGAGACGGTGGACGTCAAGGCCAGAGTGGAAGGAAACTTGATGAACTTCACCTTTCGTGAAGGCTTCGAGGTGTACGCTGGTCAGGTTCTCTTTCAGATCGACCCTCGCCCCCTAGAGGCAGCGGTCAAGGGGGCTGAAGCCAAAGTCATGGAGGCCAGAGCCAACTTGGACTTCGCTAGGAACCGAGTCAATTGGAAGAAAGCCAAAGCCGACCAGGCTCAAGCAGAAGCCAACCTAGCCAACCAGCAACGCGAAGTGGACCGCTATTTTCCCCTGATGGAGAGAGCCATCATTCCTCGGCAGCTCTACGACCAGACCGTCTCGGCTCGAGATGTGGCCCTAGCCCAACTCGATGCTGCCAAGGCTGAAGTGGAAAACACCGACATCAGAGACACGGCCTCTATCGCCAAGTCTGAAGCAGATCTGGCGATGGCCCAGGCAAATCTGGAGAGCGCTCGCCTCAATTTGGGCTACACCACCATTGAATCTCCTATCACCGGAGTGATCGGCGAACTGAATGTGAATCCCGGAAACCTGGTCAGCCCTGGACAATCCGTGTTGGCGACCATCAGTTCCACCAACCCCATCTATGTAGAGTTTGCCATTAGCGAGATGGATTATCTCAGTCTGGTGCGTAAACGCGAAGCCGGTGAGACCGGACAGCAAAACCGCGTCTTTCAGTTGATCTTGGCCGACGGCAAACCCTACGAGCATCTGGGCCACTTCGAACTCATCGACCGGGCCGTGGATGCCGCCACCGGCTCCATCAAGGTTCGCGTTAGCTTTCCCAATCCCAACAATTACCTCAAACCAGGTGAGTTCGTTACTCTGCGCCTGAACCAGTCGGACTTGCCCGACGCCATCCTGGTTCCCCAGCGGGCCGTCATGGAATTGCAAGATACAAACTTTGTCTATCTTGTAGACGAGGACAACAAAGTTGTGCAAAGAGAAGTGACTTTGGGATCGCGCTATCAAAGTTCCTATGTGGTGGAAAAGGGGTTGAAAGCTGGAGACCGGGTGATCACCGACGGTGCCGCTCGGGTGAAACCGGGCATGGTGGTTTCCACCGAGGAGACCAAGTAGAAAGTGTTCGCAAAGACGTTTATTCACCGTCCGGTCCTGGCCACCGTCATATCCTTGATCATCACCATAGCCGGTCTTGCTGCTATCCCCACCTTGCCGATTTCTCAGTTTCCTGACCTAGTCCCACCAACGGTGCAGGTCACCTGTGTTTACCCGGGTGCCGATTCTGCAACGGTAGAGCAAACGGTAGCCGCTCCCATTGAGCAAGAGGTGAACGGGGCTGAGGACATGATCTACATGCTCAGCAAATCCCGCAACGACGGCACCTACCAACTCACCGTGACTTTCGAAGTCGGGCGTAATCCGGACTTGGCGGCAGTCGATGTTCAGAACCGAGTGAATCGGGCCACTTCGACCCTGCCACCAGAGGTGGTGACAAACGGCATAACGGTGGTCAAGCAGTCCACCCAAATCCTCATGGTGGTGACCGTAAATAGCCCGGACGAGTCTCGAGACAATCTCTTCTTGAGCAACTACGCTGCCATCAACCTACTGGACCCCCTTGGGCGCATCAAGGGGGTGGGTTCTGCCGACATACCGGTGGGTCGACTGGACTATGCCATGCGTTTGTGGGTGGAACCTGACAACCTAGCCAGTAAAGGCCTGACCGCCCCGGATATCGCCAGCGCTATCAAGGAGCAAAACGTGCAAGCGGCCGCCGGAACGATCGGTGCCCCCCCTCAACCCCCGGGCCTCGATTTCCAGTATCCGGTCTCCATCAAAGGTCAACTTACGACTCCTGAAGAGTTTGAAAACATCGTCCTGCGAGCGACCCTCCAAGACCAACTGCTCCAAGTTAAGGACGTCGCCCGAACGGAGCTCGGATCTCAAAGTTACAATTCCTTTGGACGTCTTAATGGTAAGGCCGCCATCCCTATTCTCATATATCAACTGCCCGGCGCCAACGCCCTGGATCTTGCGGACCAGATCAAGGCCCAGATGGAAGAGCTCTCAAAGTCCTTCCCCGAAGGGGTGTCCTACGAGGTTTCTTTCGACGCAACGACCTTCGTAGAGGCCTCCATCCACGAGGTCCTCAAGACTCTAAGGGATGCCTTCATCCTGGTGATCCTGGTGATCTTCACCTTTCTGGGGAACTTTCGAGCCACCCTGATCCCCATGTTGGCGGTGCCTGTGTCTCTCATCGGGACGTTTGCCGTATTGGCCGCTCTGGGTTTTTCCATCAACACCCTGACCTTGTTCGGAGTGGTTCTAGCCATCGGCATCGTGGTCGATGACGCCATTGTGG
>JBJHCR010000143.1:14425-15386 GCA_050486105.1 Vulcanimicrobiota bacterium | reverse complement strand
GATGTAGAGTCGGTAGACAAAATCGTGGACTTTCATGAGGTCGGACCGCAGACGTTCAAAAGTCTGAGGTAAGTCGCTCAGGACCACCTCTTCGGCTCGGGCATATTCTAGATCGTGATGCATCTTGCCCAGCAGTCGCTCAAGTTCTTGACTTTTTCGGTTTTCCGTTTCCTTGGCCAGTTGATGAACGCTCTCTCTCAGTTGGGACACTGAGAATCGGATAGAGTGAGGAAACGACGGGCTGAGGATCAAGAAGTCTCCAATGGACACCGGATTCAGTTCTGAACCTAGGAGCTTGCGGTAGGCTTCGAATGCGGTGCAAGACTTCAACAGGCCCAACCAGTCCAGATAGCTGGGTTTGGTCCAGGCTCCCAAGGACACGTCCAACAGGGAGACCAACAGCCCTGCTCGTTCTAACCAGCGCCCGATTTGTATAAACTCCCAGGCTTGGTCACGGGTCATGACCGAGTCGGTGATGCCATTGAAGAGATGAAGTCCGGAGATGATGCCGTTGTAGAACTCGTGGGGTTGATCCTGAAAATCCTTCGAGCGTTTTTCGCCGATGACATCGAGATGTAAGCGGTTGACTTGCTCCCACATTTCCGAAGCGATCCGCTCTCGAATCTGTCTGGCGTTCTCCCGGGCCGAGGTGACACAGCTGCGCACCGAGTTTCTGTTGCTGGGGTCCAAAGTCAACCTGTAAGTGGCATCCTCGAATGAGTCGACCTTGAGGTGCGGCTGCCGGAGGCTGGCCAGCAGGAAGGTTTGGCGCCGAGCTCGTTGACCTGGGGATTCCTCTAAGGCCAGGTGGGTCTGTACGTTCAGGAGGCGAGCACTGTGCTCAGAGCGCTCGATATAGCGACCCAGCCAGTACAGGTGGTCGGCGACCCGACTGAGCATGGTTTTCACGCATTCACCTCCGAAGCCAGCACCCAGGTGTCTTTACTTCCACCACCTTGGG
>JBJHCR010000143.1:0-14415 GCA_050486105.1 Vulcanimicrobiota bacterium | reverse complement strand
CTGCGAGGAGTTGACCACCAGGGAACCCTCCTTGAGGGCCACCCTGGTCAAGCCCCCAGGGATGATTCGGATTTTATCACCATAGAGGACATAGGGGCGAAGGTCCACCCGGCGAGGCTCCAGCTTGTCTCCGATATAGCAAGGTGCCTGAGACAAGTCCAAGGTGGGTTGAGCGATAAAATTGCGCGGTTCCTCTTGAATGGCAGCGGCCATCTCTTCGCGCTCCTTCTTGGTGCTGTGGGGGCCGATGAGCATGCCGTATCCACCGGATTCGCCGACGGCCTTGACCACCAGTTCGTTCAATCTTGAGAGCACGTGTTGTCGTTGACTTTTCTCGCTCAGGAGATAGGTTTCTACGTTGGGAAGAATGGCTTCTTGGTCAAGGTAATACTTAATGATTTTGGGCACATAGGCGTAGAGGGCTTTATCGTCAGCGACTCCTGTTCCCAGGGCATTGGCTAGGGTCACTTTGCCGTGGCGATAGGCATTGAAAAGACCGGGTACGCCCAAGGCGCTGTCGGGGCGAAAAGCGACAGGGTCCACAAAATCGTCATCGATGCGGCGGTAGATGACATCGATCCTCTTCAGTCCCGAGGTGGTCCGCATATAAACGATGTTGTCGTGAACCAGGAGATCTCGACCCTCCACCAACTCGACCCCCATCTCCCGGGCTAGGAGAGTGTGCTCGTAGTAGGCGGAATTGAAAATGCCAGGTGTCAACAAAGCTACCGTCGGGGAAGCGTGGGACAGATTGCTCAGGGAACGCAGCGTCTGCAGCAGGGCTTGCCCATAGCTGTCCACCGGAAGCACTCCGTAGCGGTTGAAGAGGGCCGGGAAGGTCTGCTTCATAACCTTACGGTTGGCCAGCATGTAGGACACTCCACTGGGCACCCTAAGGTTGTCTTCGAGCACGAAAAACTGCCCGTTTTGGTCCCGGATCAAGTCGGTGCCCACTATGGAGACGTAGATTCCCTTGGGAACCTTCACCCCGCGCATTTGCCGACGATAGTGCTTGCAGCTCAAGATGAGGTCGGCAGGAAGAACTTTGTCCTTGAGAATCCGACCTTCGTGGTAAATGTCTTCCAGCAGCAGATTCAAGGCGGTGATGCGCTGGGCTAATCCGCTTTCGATGGGGGCCCATTCCTGGTGAGTGAGGATCCTCGGAACGATGTCGTAAGGGAAGACCTTCTCGGTGGCCTCTTCGTGCCCATAGACAGTGAAAGTGACCCCTTGATGTAAGAAAGACACTTCGGCAGCTTGGTGCCGAGACCTGAGTTCACCTGGGCCCAACTCATCGTAAAAGTCCTTCAAAGGTCGATAGTGCACGCGCACCTGATCTTCGGTCTGGAACATCTCATCGTAGGTAGCTCCTTGAAGGGAGTACCCTCCCATCCTGGGTTCAGCTTTCATAGCGCCTACCTTAGCGCAACTCTCGGCGTTAGCCAAGATGGAAACTTGAAATTCTCAGAATCTCTAATTGGGTTGGAGACTCATTTGTCCAGCCAGAAGACCCGGACCTCGGCAACGGATGGTGGTCGCTGGTTGGGATCGGCTTGAAGAAGTGCCAGGATCACTTTGTTCCAAGATTGAGGAAGCTCGCTTCGATACAAAGATGGAGGTTTCGGTTCAACCTCAAGTTTTTGCTTGAGGAGCATCAGAGGTTCGGTGCAGTTCCACGGGAGTATTCCCGTGGCCATCTCATAGAGGATCACTCCAGTGGAAAAGAGGTCGGCCCTATGGTCCAAGGGTGTGCCTTGCATTTGCTCAGGGGCAGCGTAACTGGGGGTGCCTAACATTTCTCCGGTGCGAGTCAGGTCGCTCTCCTGTTGGTCCGTAGCCAGACCGAAGTCCATAATCTTCAGAGTTTCTTTGCCTTCCGGCCCGGCCAAGAAAATGTTGGAAGGCTTGAGGTCGCGATGCACCACGCCCAATTGATGAGCGTCGTCGAGTCCATTCAGCAGGTGCTCCACCAGGCGCTCGAGGGTTTTCAGAGGAAAGCGACCTTGACGCCGGAGTCGGTCGTGTAGGGTCTCTCCCTCAAGGTACTCCAAGACCAGGTGAGGTGGGCTGTGATTCTCGGGGCAAGTCTCCAGGCCAAAGTAGCGCACGATATGAGGAGATTGCAAGCCTGTCATGATCTCGGCCTCCCGCATCGCTCGGGCGTCCATGCGTTGGGGAACCTTTAGGGCGAACTGCCAGCCGTCGGCATCTTCGCCCAAGTAGACAATTCCCATTCCTCCCTTTCCCAACTCCCTCAGGATTCGGAATCGCCCCAATCGTTGGGGAATGGAGCCTACAGATTCGGCTTTCTTGACCCGGTGGTGCAACTCTTCCATGGCGTCTTGGACTTTCGTAAGACGATTCGTTGTTCGCCTTCTCCCATGCCAAATCAGGGATCCCAGGACCAGAGCTAAGAGCAACGTCGACAGGCTGAGGCGCTGCCAGGATGGGACCGGCTCGAGACGAACGGTGATGTTGGCGGGCCCGATACGACCTTGCTGTTCGCCCTGCCAGTCGGTCCACCAGTTTCGGTATCCACGAACTTTGATATCGAGCCGCTCACCAGGTTGGGTGGTCACTGAAATGGGAACAGTGTCGCTGACCTTGCGGTAACCTTCTTCTTGGCCCACGCTTCTGAGAAAGACGGCCCCTTGTTGACTGGCGTCGATTCGAATAGGAAGCTCTTGGGCGGCGCAAGGCAAGGTCCAAAACGCCGCCAACAGCAGGGCAGCCACGACGGCCTTCAATCTATGAGCTTCGATCCCACTGGACACACCCAAGTCTCTCCCCGAGGTATGTTTACGACGGCTCGGTAGGGCTTGCCTTTCTCAGGCTTCAGGGATCTTTTCTAGGGCGTGTCATCAATCAACGTTTCAAGCTACGCGAAGAACATTTTTGCACTCTGCAAGTGAGATTTTTCGCCTAATACCGAGTTGTATTTCAGAAAAATATCGCTTGCAGAGGGTGAAAATGGGCGAGTTTAGCGACGGAAGGTTGATTGATGACACGCCCTAGGGAACAGCCACCGCAGGGACAGGGATTATGAGATTGGGAGCTCCACCACTGGAGATGGTTACCGTGGTACCTTCAGGGGGGGCGTCTACGGTGAAATGAGACATGCCCAGGGCGTCGGTCTGGAACTCTTGAAAGGCTGCTCCGTCGAGGCTGATGCGGTAGGTTTGGTTGGCTACCGAGGTTCCCCATTGGTCCACCAACTGCAGTTTGAACTGCGTCCTACTCCACCCTTTTTTCTCCTTCTCCGTAGGCTCGGAGCGAGAAGTGACCTGGGCCCATATTCGAGTCACCGCTCCACCCTGAAGTTCGAAAACTTCGCGCTGGGTGATGGGGCCGCAGGTCATGGTGAGGCGGGCAGGCCCCCTTCGACGCATGGCTTTCACCTTCACCTCGACCCGCCCATTCTCAGTCTTGGCTTCCGCCGGTTCTACTGCCAAATTGTGAGCGAAAAAGCGCACTAGAGTCCCGTTAGGCACGGGTTGTCCGCTGGGAGTTGTCAGAGAAACGCTCACGTTCGAGGTGCTGCTTCCATCTCCGGGCAGAGTTCGGCGTTCAATCTGCCAGACGGCTTTTGAGGGGTAGAGTCGCTCTCGGCCATCGTTGATCAGCAGAGCGGTGGCCACCGGCTTCTCTTGGGAAGCATTGCCTGGTCCATCGGAGACGATGTGCTCTCCGATGACCATGTCCACCGAAGCACCGCCATCAAAGTTGACCGCGTCCCTAACCCCGAGACCCTTGAGCCAACTTACCAGAGGCTCGAACTTCACTCCTTGGGAGTGGTTGTCCCGAAAGCCTGAGACGGTGGCGAACAGTATTTCACCGTTCTGCTGCTGCCCTACCAGAGTTCTAGCTGCGACTCTGGTGATATCGTTCCCTCCAGGTCCCAACTCTTCTTCTTTGGCGGTTATCCTGGCTGAGCCGTTTTGCAATAATCTAGGGCCTCCTCCAAGGGCCAACTCTGCCTGGCTCCAATCGCCCCCTTCGAGGTCCACTATACGTCCACTTTGCGCCGCCAGACGTCCAAATAGAGCTTGGCCTTGCTTGGTCAGTCCGAAGCTGCTTCTCGGTGGCCTACGGCTCACGTGGGGAGCCACTATTTTGCCGTCCCTGTAGACTAGGCCCAGGACCCCTCCACCGCCAGCGAAGTACCCTCCGTTGATCCCAGCTAAGGACCCGTGTCGGCTCACCATGGAGGTCACTGTCTCCCGAGCGTTGAGGTTCTCTTTGGCTAGGCCGATCTTCACTTCGACGTTGGGATCTTTGGGGTCGAACAGCAGGCGGTTGAGCCGCACCCATCGTCCGTCCAAGAAACGGTCTTCTCGCACCCAGCGAACTCCCTCTGTGAGGGGAAAGTCGTCGGAGACTCCAGCATTCAAAGGAACATCAACCACTAGGCGATGAGGATTTGATAGGATGGCAACGTTGAGTTCCGAGGTGGCGGGTCGATGATCGAGCTCCAAGATGAGCTGGGAGCGGTTCATTGCGGTCTGTTTCAGGGTCCAGGCTTTCACCATTTGAGCATTTGGAGGAGCGCCGAGCTTGGTGGCCGGAAGAGCGTCGTTGAGTTCCACAAAAAGTCGCTCGGGGCCCGTGTAGTAGAAAACGCTGCCCACGGGGGGGCGGCTGGAAGTCTCAAGCACCAGACGCAGAGTGTTTCCGGAAACACTCTGGCGCACCGATACGATCTTGTCGATGTGGGTAGGGGCTTGAGCTTCGGCTGAGCCAGTGAACAAGAGCAGGGCAGCTAGGTGGACAATCAGAATGGCGCGCATTTTTTGAGGTTTTTGAGAAATAATCAAGAATCCTTCGGGTGATTGCGTTTTTTCGAAGATCTGCTCATGGGAGAGTCTCATCCAGAAAACGCAAAGAGCCGACGAAAGTTTCTTCGCCGGCTCAATACCTGGGTGGTCTTGAAGGTTTAGACTTTACCTGCGGTCAGTTCAAACACCTCACCGCTCTGCATGATCTGAACTTTGGCCGAGGTGGTTTTTTCGACCTCGGCTTTGAATGCTTGAATATCCATTTCCAGGGGTGGCCAAGTATTATAGTGGACTGGAAGGACCAACTTAGGACTGACCAGTTCCACGGCCTTGCGAGCTTCGAAGGCATCCATCGTGAAGTGGCCGCCCACAGGCAAGATTAGGACTTCTGGTTGGTAAAGCTCGGCGATGAGTTTCATGTCTCCGAAAACGCAGGTGTCCCCGGTGTTGTAGATTCTGGTTCCGTCGAAGTCCAGTATGACTCCCGCCGGCATACCCATGTACTGCCCTTCGAAGGACGAGGAGTGGAAAGCCGGGACAAACTTGGACCAGCCCCAGGGATGATTGACCCGCCCTCCTAAGCCACAACCGATGGTCTCCAAGCCTTTCCCGCCCAGAAAATTGGCCAGTTCATAGACGGCGATCACCGTGGCTCCGTGGTTTTTGGCTAGGGTTTCGGTGTCCCCGACGTGATCTTCGTGTCCGTGGGTGAGTACGATGGTATCCGGTTTGAGGTCCGAGGGTATCTCTCCATTGGCGGGGTTGCCGGTGAAGAACGGATCGAATACTACGCTGTGAGTGTCATTGGAACAGGCCACCACTGAATGGCCGTGATAGTGAAGTTTCATTAGGCTCCTCCTTAACCGCACTTCTACCCGTTTCACCCAGGTTCGGAAACCTGACGGACCAGAGCGCTCGCCAGACAGGCGATTCCCTCGCCGCGACCCACCCAACCCATCTTTTCGTTGGTCGTGGCTTTAAGGCCGAGTTGCCGTTCGTTGAGCTTGAACACAGCAGCCAGTTTCATTTTCATGTCTGGGACGTGTGGTTTGAGCTTGGGAGCTTCGGCCACGATCATCAAATCCAGTCCTTCCAGGGCAAAGCCGGCAGTAGAGATGATTTCCAACACTTTCTTTGCCAGTTCTAAAGAATCAGCCCCGAAGAAACTGCTGTCGTCGTCCGGGAAGTAGGTGCCGATGTCCGAGCAACCCGAAGCGCCGAGGATCGCATCCATGGCGTCGCGGGTGACCACGTCGGCATCGGAATGGCCTAGGAGTCCCAGGTGATAGGGCACGGAAACCCCTCCCAGGATCAAGGGTCTGCCCTCGACGAAGCGGTGGACATCGTAGCCGATCCCGGTCCGAAAGCGGGTTTGCTCGTGGATGAGATCGATAATCTCAGCGCGTGTCAGTCCGCCTTGTTGTCCGCCATCAATAGAAGGTCCAAAAGCTTCTCTCAAGTTTGACACTGTTATCTCCATCGTAGGTGGCGAATAAATTTTCCAAAAGCTCGCCGTTGTAGATGAATCGAGCTCCAGTGGCGTTGTTGATTTTAACGTCTCCGTGAGCCACCAGGGCGCCTTCAATCTCCACCCCTAGGCTCTTGGTGTCAAATTTGAAGTCTCCTCCCGCGTAAATGAGTCCTCGGAAGGTCATATCGGGGTGATACTCGGATAAGAACGGGTTTGAACCTGCAAAGAATCTCCTCAGTGAGTTCCACCTAAGAGCGGACACCCCATCAACTTCGAACGCGGACTGGCCCGCATGCACCTGATAAGCACTGAGTTGACTGGTGATCAGCTTGGTCACATCGGTGCTTCGCATTTCTGCCTGCTCGGTGGAGATGGGGTCCAGCCAGCTGGCGTCGGGCTCTCCTCGCTTAGCAGTTCTGAGGTATTCTCGAAGTCGAATATAGCGATCCAAGGTCACTCCGCCCCCACTGGGGATGGCTTCCGTCCCAGAACTCTCGGAGGGCGGTGCGGCGGAGTCTCCACCCCCGTGTTCCGTCTCAACGTCTTGGTTTGGACCTCCTTTCCCAGGGCCTTTTCCGGGACCCGGCCCGTCATCGCTGGGGCCCTTCCCTGGGGAAGCTTTCTGACCTGGAAACATCCACTCTTTCAGTTTTTCTTGGGCCAGCTCGTCGGCCGGAAACTCACGGGTTAAACCCAGCCATATCGCCTCAAAGTCGTCGTCGTTCCCCGCTTCAGCGAGCTTGACCCTCTGCAGTCGGTCGGCTACGATCTGCTGGTTTTCTTGATCCATCCAGTTGTCCAACTGCTCAGACAGGGCTCTGGATTCGCTTGACCCACTTTCCACGGCGATCTTGAAGGCTTCCCAGTCGATGGGTAGGCCATCCCTGTTTGACCTTTCTGGCCGAGAGAGTTCGACGTCTCCGGTGGAGTGAAGGGCGATGCCAAAATCAGGGGTTGTGGAGAGGGAACTCTTGGCTCGAATTTTCAAGCCGTCATCGAGGGCCTTCAGGGCTCCCTGGCCGCCGACGGACCCGTCGATGTTGATCCCTTGCGCCGCCAAGGTAGATCCCCGAAATTCGTTGCCTAGGATGAGGGTCGGTTGACCGTCGCGGTCAGGAGAGTTGTTTTCCGTCTTGGCGTTCAGGGTGAAGTTGTGATCACTGTGCAACTCCACGTCCTGATTTATGGCCATGGTTCGAGTTTCCAAGTCAAAGAGGGCCACGGGATAGCTTCCGTCACTCCAAGCGTGGAAGCGATCGATTGAGACCACTTCGTGAGTGGTTATCGTCGTCGTGGTGGTGGTCTCGCCTCCTCCGGTTTGTCCCGGCCATTCGTCGAAGGGATTGCTGGATTTACCTTTCCCTTTGCTGTGGCCGAATGCCGATTTGCCTGGGGAAGTAGCCGGTGGTGGGGGAGCGCTGGTTCCACTGGTGGACTCTATGGTGGTCGTAGAAGTCGTAGTGGAATAGCTGGTGACATTAGGGTTGTATTCGTGGATGACTTGTCCGTCACCCAGCAGTTGATGGACCGGATCTCCATTCACATAGACAGTCCTGAAGGAGACTTCTTGATTGGGCACCCGAAAGCGGTGAGTCGATTTTCTAAGTTCTTCACTGTCGAGGGTAGGGACGTTGAAGTCTCCGCTGCCGGGACTCACAGAGCCTTGAATGTTAGACTGAATGAGGCTGAGTCGATGGTCGTCGGAGTCGATTTCGGTGCTCACTCCGTTGACTTGGAGGGAAATGGAAGTGCCCTGCAAGACTCCGTAAGGAGCGCTCTGGCGGTCATCGACTCCCTCCGACGGTTCGAAGAGAATGGCCAGGTTCTGGGTGCTGTAAACCTCGGGTCCGCGAATGGTTCCTTTGGCGCGGACGGCATTTCCCGAAGGCTGGCGGGAACCCAGCCACCAAGCCCCAGTGGCCGAACTGGACAAACTTACGTCGATGTCGCGTCCCGACAATAGAGTTGCGCTGGCAAATGGACTTCGCTTGAGAATAAAATCCAAATTCTTGGTGACATTGTCCTTCTTGGTTGCGATCCAGACTCGAACCGATCTGGGAGGAGCTTGGCCCTTGGAGCAACCGGCGGGGATATCGTTGTCCAAATTGTTGAGTATCCACGCTTCAAAGTGGGTCTCGGTGGCTGGGAAGTAGCCCCTCACCACATTGTTCAAGGGATCGACTCGATCCCCCTCATAGGTCACCGTCAGGATGGGCTCATCGCTATCCTCAGGGAACTTCTCCTTGATAGGGTAGGCCGGATTCGAACCGAACGGCGCTCGACCGAAGAAGCGATCGTTCTCCAATTTGTATTGGATAAACTCTGCTGCCGACAGACAACCGTTCTTGGCTTGCTCTCTAGCTTGGGTAGAAACCATCAGGGAGAGGTCGGCTTTGTGGGAGGTAAAGAAGGCAGCCGCCATGGCCAGAAGGACGATGGAAACCATCAATACCGAAACCAAGGCCATTCCAAATACTCTTTTGCGCTGAAATCTACTCATGCTCAAGCTGCTCCTAGGAAATTACTTTAAGTATCGCAGAAATTTGAGATTTTACAAGAAATTCAGACTTTTTCCATGTCCTGAGTTCAATTGGGTTCGGTATCTGTCCGGCCTCGGATGCTCATCCGTCTTTGGCTCAAAGTCTCGTTCGGTGTATGACAGACTTGTCTTTCGCCTGACTATCCCGCGCTCCGGGCAACAGGGGACTACCGGGCGCAGTGGGAATCTTTCCTGGTGACTTTGGGCGATGCACTACAGAGGGAAAAGATTGACGACGTTCACCGACGTTTATTGGCCGAAGCTGTTTTTCGGAGCAGTCACGAGGGAATCATGATCACCGACTCCCAGAATGTCATTCTGGAGGTGAACCCAGGCTTCACCGAGATCACGGGATACTCCGCCGAAGATGTCCTGGGCCGGTCCCCCAGTTTGCTCAGCTCTGGCCTCCAATCCTCTGAATTCTATGCTCAGATGTGGCAAGAGTTGACAGAGTTTGGTCATTGGGAGGGTGAGATTTGGAACCGCCGAAAATCTGGAGAAGTTTACGCTGAACGACTCTCCATCTCTACCATCAACGACGCCGAGGGCCAGTTGTGTTACTACCTGGCCATTTTCAGTGATATCAGCCGCAGTAAGGCGCAACAGGCCGAGCTCGAACGCATAGCCCACTTCGATGTTTTGACGGGTGTCCCGAACCGGAGGCTGCTTTCAGAGCGAATGAGTCAAGCCCTAGCTCGGGCTCGTCGAGGAAACTCCATCTTGGCGGTATGCTGTTTCGATTTGGACGGATTCAAGCCGGTTAATGACGTTTACGGGCACAAAGCCGGCGACCAGATGTTAATAGAGATCAGCCAAAGGCTGCAACGGAGTTTAAGGGAAGTTGATACTCTGGCCCGAGTGGGGGGAGACGAATTCGTTCTCTTGTTGACCGAACTTTCCAGTGCTGACGAATGTCTCCCCATCCTCGAGCGCGTTCTCCATTCCGTATCCGAACCGGTTTCGCTTGACGGTCGCGAGGTCTCGGTCTCCGCCAGCATTGGGGTCACCTTGTTCCCAACCGACAACTCCGACCCCGACACCTTGCTTAGGCACGCCGATATGGCCATGTACAGAGCAAAGGATGCCGGCAAGAATCGATATCATTTGTTCGATACCAGACAAGAGCAGACCGTGCAGCAGCGTAGGCAGCTGCTCTCGAGGTTCGGCAAAGCTCTCAAAGAAGAGGAGTTGGCCCTTTGGTATCAGCCCAAGGTGGACATGGTCTCAGGGACGGTTCTCGGTTTTGAAGCCTTGCTTCGCTGGAACCATCCCGAACGCGGAATCCTGGCCCCTGGTCATTTCTTGCCGGAGTTGATGGGTAGTGAATTGGAAATTCCGCTCGGAGACTGGGTGATCAGTGCCGCTATGGCTCAAATGACTGACTGGTTGAACCTGGGCTTGCACCTGTCGGTGAGCGTCAACGTCAGCGGTAAGCAGTTATTGAAAGCGGGCTTTGTCGAGCGCCTCCACGAGAGCTTTCAAAAGTACCCAAGGGTGAGACCTACAAACTTCGAATTAGAGCTTCTCGAGAGCTCCGCCCTAGTAGACATCGAAAGCGCCCAAGCAGTCTTGGAAGCTTGTGTCGAACTGGGTCTGCACCTATCTCTCGATGATTTCGGTACCGGCTTTTCCTCCTTGGTTCATCTCCGTCGACTTCCGGTGCACAGCTTGAAGATCGATCACAGTTTCGTGGCCAAAATTTTGGAGTCATCCGATGACTTGGCTATCGTCGAAAGCGTGATTTGGATGGCCCTAGCATTCAATAGGGAAGTGGTGGCTGAGGGAGTCGAAGACCGAAAGATCGCCTCCTTCCTAGTTCAATTGGGCTGTCGTATCGGCCAAGGGTACGGTATAGCCAGACCCATGCCCGCTCAGGATGTCTCGGGTTGGTTAGAGTCCTGGGATGGTTCGAGTTGGGCAGACTTCGACGGCCAAGGAGACTGATTTCAGTCCTTATTCACGCGAACCTTCGTCTTCGGAGGCGCTGAAACGTTCCCCCACTTTTTGGACTTCGATCAGCGCAATAGTAGCCTCGGCAAAAGCGGTTAGCCCATCTTCCACAACTTCGACTTTTCCCTGTTCCAAGCCCAAAAGCATGGTTTCTAAGGACTCAACGTTGGAACCGAGCACCTGAGAAGTGCGCTCGAGATAGTCCAAATATTCTTCGACTTGCTCATCTTCACTCTGCTGAGCTTCCTCGAAAAGTTTCACCGCTTCATCGAACTGAGCCAAGTTCCGTTGTCTCACAGTATCGATCACCTGGTAGAATTCCTCAGCCGTTGACGCTTCGCTCTCCCACGCCTCGTGAGCCTCTGCGACCTCCATGTAGTTTGGCGTGGTGAGCGCCTCGTCGGAAGTTTCGGACTCATCTTCAGCCACTCCAAGCAGTCTTTTCTCGTTGGGAGCTTCGATGATAGGCATCATTGCTCCGCACTTCTTACATTGGGTTGCTTGCCGTTCGTTCTCCGTTGAGCAGTGGAGACAGAGCTTAGGAGCGAACTCTTCTTCGTGTTCCATCAAGCCTTGGAAACCCATGACCATCTGATTCGTAGCAAATTGAAGCTGTTCGAAGGCCTCCTCCACCAACTCGATTTCGTCAGTTTCAAAGAATGTGGACATCTTATCCAGAGCGCTCAGATGTTCGTTGAAGCCATTGAGAATGGCGACACGATTGGGGTCGTGCACGTCTACATCGGGAGAATCCGCCCCTTTCTCCATCTCATGGATCTGGGCATCCACAAAGGCTCGAATCTTTTGCATGACCGAGAGGACTTCGTCTGTCCCCACCTGCTCATTTTCGAAATCTTCCCACACTTCTAGTAGGCTCTGAAGTGCTGGAGAGGTGAAGTTGCCTTCCTCGTCGGCGGTGATGGTGACGGTCTGGTCTGACATAGTATTTTGCTCCTCCTACGGCCTCTTTTGTGGAGGGTTTCTGACGGCCCTTCTTTTTGCCTTTAACGTACTCGTAACGAGTCTTTAACGCTTTCTGAAACGAAGTTCCCTAGACTAGACCTCTAAGGAGAACATGACCATGCTCATAAATACACTACCTTCTCAAGTTACCTCTGGACGAAGTCCTCAGACTGGTCCAGGAGCGACCTTGGCCCAACCAGAAATGAATGAACCTATCGATTCTTGGAATCCCGGAGAATCCAAAGCTATGGCGGCCCTAGCTCCGTACAGTGGCCTCGCTCTGGGTGGAGCTGCCGGACTCATCGGGGGTATGGCTAACGGTGTAGCCGGCGGGCTTGGCGGCGCCTTCGCCCTAGGGGCTGCAGGGGCCACGGCAGCTACCATCCTTTCAGGTTTCGACGAAATGTCCGGTAACAGCCCCAATTACTCACGCAACGCCCTCTTGGGAGCGGGAGTGGGAGCAGCGGTGGGTGCGTTCGTTGGCTCTGCGACCAATTCTGCCGTGCTCGGAGTGGGCTTGGCCCTAGTTGGAGCTGCGGGTGCGAAACTGGGCCTGAGCTTTATGGCCGATTGACCTCAAACCTCACATTATTCCAAGGAGCCCCTTACAGGGGCTTTCTTTTTTCCGGTCGTCCATCTCGGATAATAAGGCGGAATCCTGGCCAGGATTGCGAAGGCTGGAGCATGAAGAAACCGCTTCTAACCCTCATGTGTAGTCTGATGTTTATTCACCCCGCTTTGGCCGACCCAGAGTCCATTGTTTACCCGGTCACCGAAAAAGGAGATCAGGTCGACGTTTATCACGGTCACGAAGTTCCCGATCCCTATCGCTGGTTGGAAGACGACCGAGCACCCGAGACCGAGCGATGGGTGGAGGCTCAGAATGAAGTAACCTTTGGCTTCCTCGATGCCATCCCGTTTCGGAAAGACCTGCGAGAACGAATCAAGACTCTCATGGACTACGAGAGGGTTTCGGCCCCGTTCAAGCGTGGAGATTACGAATACTTTTATAAGAACGATGGGCTTCAAAATCATAGTGTGGTTTACCGTACCAAGATCGGTGGCGACCAGGCCGAACCAGAGGTCTTTCTAGACCCAAACACCTTCTCCGAAGATGCAACCACCGCTCTCCGGGGGCTGGCATTCAGTCAAGACGGCTCTTTGGCGGCCTATATGATCACCGAAGGTGGCTCCGATTGGCGCAAGATCATGGTTATCGACGCGGCAACCAAGAAAGTTCTCGAAGGGCCTTTGGAAGACGTTAAGTTCAGCGATCTGTCTTGGTACGAGAATGAGGGATTCTACTACAGCAGCTACGACAATCCCGACAAGGCCGATGGCAGTCAACTGTCCACTAAGACCGATCGGCACAAGCTGTATTATCACAAGTTAGGAACTCCTCAATCTGAGGACCAGGTGGTCTTTGGAGGCGAGGGGGATCCCATCCGCTATGTGGGCGGAGCGGTGACCGAGGACCAACGGTATCTGGTGGTCTCGGCAGCCCAGAACACCAGTGGCAATCAGATTTTCATCAAGGACCTTAAGGACCCCGAGGGAGATTTCGTCTTGGTGCAAGACGATTTCTTTGCCCGTTGCGAGCTGATAACCAATCAGAACACTCGTTTTTACATGTCCACGAATATTGATGCGCCAAACTATCGGTTGGTCTCTTTCGACTTGGCCGACCCCGCCCAGGACTCTTGGGTGGACGTAATTCCCGAAGGACCCAACGTCTTGGATGTTTCCACCGTGGGAGAGAAATTGTTCGCCCACTATTTGGTGGACGCCAGATCGGAGATCAAGCAATATTCTCTCGATGGCAAGCTCGAAAAGGTGATCGAGCTTCCGGGAATTGGATCGGCCGGGGGCTTCAGTGGAAAGAAGCACGAGAAAGAAACCTATTACTCCTTCACTTCCTTCACCTACCCGACCACCATTTTTCGCTATGATCTTAAGACGAAGTCTTCGGAGCTGTACCGCAAACCCAAAGTGGACTTTGAGCCTGAAGATTTCGAGACCAAACAGATCTTCTATCGCAGCAAGGACGGCACTAAAGTTCCCATGTTCATCGTCCATAAGAAGGGCCTTGAACTCGACGGCACTAACCCCACTTATCTGTATTCCTACGGAGGCTTCAATGTCAGCCTGACACCGGGATTCAGCACTTCAAGGATCGCCTGGCTTGAGCAAGGCTGCGTCTATGCAGTGCCCAACATCCGTGGGGGCGGCGAATACGGCAAGAATTGGCATTTGGCCGGCACCCGTCTGAGCAAGCAAAATGTCTTCGATGATTTCATTGCTGCCGGAGAATATCTTATTTCCGAAGGTTATACTTCACCGGAGCGCTTAGCCATCGCCGGCGGTTCCAACGGAGGACTCTTGGTTGGGGCGACGATGACTCAGCGTCCCGACCTCGCTCGCGTGGCTCTGCCTGCAGTGGGAGTTCTAGATATGTTACGGTACCACACATTCACGGCGGGAGCCGGATGGTCGGCCGACTACGGAACGGTGGACGATTCGGAAGAGATGTTCCAGTACTTGCTGAATTACTCGCCCTACCACGCTCTGAAGCCCGATATCTCCTATCCGGCAACTTTGGTTACCACAGCTGACCACGATGATCGAGTGGTTCCGGCACATTCCTTCAAATTCGCCGCACGGTTGCAGGAATACCATGAAGGTGAGACGCCTGTGCTTATCCGAATTCAGACCAAGGC
>JBJHCR010000142.1:626-15436 GCA_050486105.1 Vulcanimicrobiota bacterium | reverse complement strand
CATGGTGAAGACTTCGATGACCAGGTGTCTAAGCCGGAAGAGCCGTTCATCTCTGAGGAGCTAAGCTGTCCCGAGGAGCCGCTTACCCCTGAGGAGACCATCGTCGCTGAAGAGCCTCTGGTCCCAGAAGAGTCCCTCTTTCCTGAGGAGCCCCTCGAAAACGTCTTTCAGGGCTGGGGTGAAGACTTCGATGAACAGGTGCCTAAGCCGGAAGAGACGCTCATCTCTGAGGAGCTAAGCTTTCCCGAGGAGTCGCTTACCCCTGAGGAGAGCATCGTCATTGAGGAGCCTCTCTTCCCGAATGAACCTCTTTTCCCTGATGAGTCCTTGTTCCCCGACGCTCTGCTTTCACTCGAGGAGTCCGTTCCTGCAGAAGAGCCCCTCTGCCCAAGCGACCTCTCGGCCATACTAGAGGCCACAATGCCCTTGGGTCCGACTCTGTCCCTAGATCTACCTGTGGAAAAGAGAATCGAGGAAAAGGATCGCTTTGGGGCCCCCAAGATCGATGTGCCTGAGCTCTTGAGCGTTCAGGTATCGACCGTGGAAGCACAGTTGTGTGAGCTGGAATCGAAATCAGAACGGGAAGAAAAAGAACACACATCGCACCTTGAAGAGTCCACCTTGGAAGGGGAAGTGGCCACCAGAACGACCGCGGTGGTCACCTGTTTGGAGAGTGAATTCCCACTCGGTGATTTGGAGTACGCCGACCGCCTGGAAGAGGAGCACTCTCAGGACGACGTCGCGACCAGGTTGGCCGCCTATCGTCGCGCCATTCAAGAGCAGCCAAGCAATCTGGTTTTGCGAGCCCGTTTGGCCGGACTCCACTTGAAGTTCGGGGCCAGCGAAGAGGCGGCGCGAGAGTACCGGCAGATCGCAGGCGTGCATCCGGACTCTCCTTCCCTTCTTCACCTTATGACCCAGGCGCAATTCTGGAACGAAGACTATGAAGGCATGGCTTGCTCACTGGTGGCCCGAGCCCGGGTCCACTTGGACCGAAACGAGTATGACCACGCTTTGGATACCCTCAGCTCCCTGCTCTCTCTCGAGCCCAGCCACTTTGAAGGACGTAAGCTGTTGGTTCAGGTTTTCTGCTGCTTGGAGGAGGACAATCTGGCCTCTCATCATCTGCGGCACCTAGCCGAGTGGGCGCTCTCCGAGAGCCGGTTCGATGAGGCCGCCGAGGCCCTGGAGCGTTTGCTCACCTATGGAGAAAACCCCCAGAAGGAGGAACTCCTGGCCGAAGTTCACCGCCTTAGAGGAGATAGAGAAAGGGCAATAGACTGCTACTCCAAGCTGCAGAATAAATACCAAACTGAGCAACTCTGGGAGGCAGCGGCCCGGGTCACCGAGCGTCTGCTGGAACTTGTTCCGAGGTGCATCGAGCAACGCAAGATCTTGGTGGGTCTCCATCACAAGCTCGGTCGCAGCGAAAGAATCCTGGCGGAAACGCTGGCCCTAGCCAAGGCCTACTGCTTAGCTGGAGAGTCTGATCGAGCCGCAGACCTCATGGAGGCTTTGCTCGCCAAGAATACCAGCTCAGACATTGCCGAAGGATTGAAACGAACGGTTGCGACCTCAACCGACTCCGTGGTACCGGACCTTCTGGGCTCACTCGAACTCCGGATTGCACGCGACCCGACCAACCTGAGTCGCCGGTGGGCCTTCGGTGAACTTTGCTTTCATCTCAAGGAACTCGACCGAGCCATCGAGCAGTTCCAGAACACCCGTCGAAACCAGCAGTACGAAGCTAGATCTTACAATATGTTGGGCCTGTGCTTTTCCCGAAAATCTGGTTTCAACATGCTTTCGCTGGCTGCCAAGCAGTTCCAAAAAGGTCTAAACGCCGTCTCAGACGACCCCGAACTCGAGTCTGAGTTGCAGTGCAATCTGGAATCCGTACTCCGAGCAGACGGGCAACGGTAGACCATGGGCGACCTTAGGCGCGGTGGCTTAACCTTTCCCAAGACGTCAGACTTCCCCATCAGGGCACAGTGATAGGAGCGCCCAATCAAACACTTCAAGAACTCTTTATGGCGGGCTCCCAGCCCTGACAAGGTGATGAGTTTTCCGATTCGGTAATCAAAAAAGGAGGACGAGCTCCGGCTCGTCCTCCTTCGACTTTGGGTCTGTCGTGGTTATAAGGTCTTGCGCAAGACATTGACCAGAACCCCACCGGCCACCCCGGTGACGGCTCCGACGGCGGCGCCGCCGACCACGGAGCCGACGAAGCTGGGGCCGACGTTGACTTCTCGGGTTTCGGTGTCGACTTTGACTTGTCCGAAGAGGTTGCGGGCCGGGACCTGGGCGGTGACATCTTCAGGGCGGAGGTTTTCGGTGCCGCGGTAGCCTTCTCGGGCCAGGCGGTCGATCTGCCGTCCGTTCTTCATGATGTCGGCTACGGCCTCGGCGTTGGCGGGGGCCTGGTGACCGCCGCTGTTGGGGACGTAGTAGCCGGGACCGGAGGGGACCTGTCCAATGACTTTGGTGTCGGGAGTGGGCAAGGTCTGGGTTTGGAACTTGACGGTGTTGGATTGGAGCACGGATGAGAGGGCTCCGGCTCCGGCTCCGATGACGGCTCCGGCTCCACCCATGGTGAGGAGGACGCGGTTGTCGTTTTCGGTTTCCCGAGGTGCTGCTCCGTTGTACTCTTTATTGAGAACCCTTCGCAGACCGAGGGTGGCTAGGCCGACGCCTGCGCCGATGCCGGCTCCGGCGGCGATGCCGAGAGCGCCTGAAAGGGCGATGCTACTGGTGTTGGTGCCCACCGCTTCCCGGCTGGTGTACTCGCCGACCTTCTCGGTGGTGAGAGGTCTTCGGGTGATGTCCACATCCCAACCGTCGGGGGCTCCGGTGGAAGGCCCGACTTCGAAGACGCTGATATCAAAGCCGGTTCCCCGGAGAGCGGGCTGGGTGATATCGTGGACGGTTTCTCGGATTTCGGCGGTGGCCGGACCGGCGGTCATGGCCTTGAGGGTTCCCACGGCTCCTCCGAGGACGGCACCGCCGGCGGTGGTGGCCAGCATCACATCCTTGTCGGAGACGTCTTGGAAGGACGGGGGCTTGAGAGCGGAATCCTGTTCGAGATTCTCGAGTTGGCCTTTAACATCCACGGTGTCGGTGTGGATGCGTTCGAGTTCGCTGTCCACGCGCTGGGCCTCTTGGCGGCCTTTGCTGACATCGAAGTCGCTTTCGGTGCGAAGGTTCTCTTGGAAGAACCGCTTTACTGGGCTGAAGCTTTGGCTGATATTCATATCTTTATTCCTTGGGCATTCTCTAGTGAGTAGTGTAGTGGGTCGGCCTGAAAGAGTGCTGAAGAATCAGGCCGAGTCCGGGCTAGTACTTGCTTCCGCTGCGACGACCGTTGTTGCTGCCACTGCCGCCACCGTAGTTGCTGCCGCCTCGGCGGGGAGGGCTGCTGCTGCCGCCGCCACCACCGTGGTTGCTTTGCTCACGTCGGCGTCGTTCTTCTTCTTGGCGACGTCGTTTGGCGGCGTCGCGGTCGCGTTGGCAGGAGGACAGTTCCGAAGACAGCGAGCTTTCTCGGGACGAGAGGCGGCCGGCTTCGATGCGCAGACCGGAGTTGGTGCCTTCCTGGCTGCTGGCCCGGCTCTCGTAACGGTTGGCTTCGCTGATGATGCCCGGGATGGCTGCTTCGATTTGTGAGGTCTCGGAGCGCAATCTAGAGGCGTCGTTGCGAGCGTCGTTGGCTTGGCGGTTGGCCTTGGCGGTCTCATCGCGCAGAGGCTGGAGTTCGGCCTGGGCCTGGTTCTCAGCGGTCTGGTCGATGCGCTTTTCCTGGCCTTGGAGGTCGACCTCTCGGTTTTCGAGGCCGGTCTTACGGCTGTCATACTTGGCCTGGTTGGTGTTCTGATGGTTCTCCCGGCGGGCGGTGGCCTCGTCGCGAATCAGAGTTTCCAGGCTGGATTCCTTGGTCTGGAGGCGGCTGTTCTCTGAGTCGAGGTGGGCCTTGGTGCCGTCGAGTTTGCCCTCGTAAGCGTTCAGGTCTTGAGTTTTCTGGGTGTAGAGTTGGTCGCTGCGACCGCTGGTGAGGCCTTGCTCGTTAGAGATGGTCTCGTTGAGGACGGTGCGCTGCTCGGTGAGTTTTTCTTGGCGGGAACCGAGGGCCTGTTCGCGTTGGGCGATGTTGGCGTTTCCGGCCTGCTGCTCCTTGCCGAAATCGGATTCGTTGGTGACCAAGCGGCGCTCGAGGTCGTTCATCAGGCTGTCTTTCTTTTCGAGTTCCAGCCAGTGGCGGGACATTCGGGTACCGTCGACCACTCCGCTGACGGCGCTCTGCACCCCTTTAGCCAGAGCCATACCGCCGACCATACCGGTGACGGCGCCTGCGGTGGCACCAATGCCGCCGTAGATGAGGCCGGCGCGAGTGACGGCTGAGAGTCCGAGGTCTCCGCTGACCAGGCCGCTGACGACTTCTGCACCGGTGCCGAGGAGAGCTCCGACGGTACCACCACCTGCGGCTCCGGCCAGGAGTCCGAATCCGCCGAGGGCGCGACCGGCGTTCTTGACCAGGAAGCTGTCGTTGGAAACGGAGGGAGGAGCGGCCGGGGGCTTGGGCTCGGGAGCTTTAGGAGGCAAGGCGCCGGCTTCTTGGCCCAGGTGGCGCAAGGTGCCTTTGACCGCTCCGGTGCCGAGTCCGAAGGCGTAGGGCAGGGGGGCTCCGGCTACTTCGCCGACTTTGCTGCCGACCACCCAGCCGCCGACGGCGAGCGCGGTTGCTCCGACGGCCATTCCGATCTGTCCGGCGGTGCCGACGGTTTGGAAACCTGTCTTGATGAAATCCCAGCCTCCGTTGCTGAGGATGGAAGAGATGGGAGCGGCCACGGCGCCACCGGCGGCGACTCCGACCATAGCGCCGCCGACCATTCCGGTCCAGGCGCCGGCGGAGGCTCCGATGATGCCGCCTGCTCCGGCGGTCATATTGGAAACTCGGCGGGAAAGGTCGCGGGCCTCTCCGAGGGCTTCGCGCTTCACGGTGGAGCCGAAACTGTCTTTGGGAAGCTCAGCTTGTTCTTCGGGCTGAGCGCTGACCACGGTGGCCTTGGTGGGGGCCAAGGCGGTCTTGGGAGCGATTTGTTGATTGGATGTGATGATCTGCATCGTGCCGGTCTCCTATTTTAGGGCGAGTTCTCTTCTCGACCCTAATATAGAAGACCGGCATGAAAAAAAGCTTAACGAAAACCGGCGCTTCCCTCGGGGACGTCGTCGATCTCGAAACTGTCCGGTCCTTGGAGCACGGTGCCGGTGTTCAAGCTTTGGAGAATGGAGAACCTTTCGACGGCCAAAGTGGACGACGAAGCCAAACGACTGAAAAGGTAAACATCATCGTTGGAGTTCCCTTCGATATCCAAGGTCGCCGTGGCATTGCCATCGGTTTGAACCTCGAAGGTGAAACCAGGCAGGCAATTTGAAAAGCTGTTGTCTTGCAGTTGGACTCGCATAGTGCTGCTGCCGCTGGCGAACAGATTGATGGCGCTATCCGAACATTGACTTACGATGTTGTCTTGGAAGGCGTAGACCACCGAAGAAGAGTCTTGAGAGTCAGCCAGGATGCCCGGCTCTCCGTCACCGGTTCCTCGAATCTCGTTTCGAGCGATCTGCCAAGTGCCGCGTCCTGGACCGATATAGATCCCAGCCAGATTGCTGTCGAATATTTCGCAGTCGGTGATCACTCCAGTGTTTTGGCCGTCAGCATCAATGCCATCTCCAGGGGAGTCTTGGATTCGTAGTCCCCGAACTGTGTTGCCGTTGGACATCAATAGGGGACCGGACAAGGTCGGTCTAACCGCGCCTTGGGCGTTGATGTTCTCGAAACCTGAGCCCACCAAGGTTTGGCCGTCCAAGAGAACCACTTGGCCGCTGTAGGTCTGTCCGGATCTGGCGGTGACGATAATGGTGCCGTTGCTTCCTGCTGAGGCAACTGCGGCCTGAATAGTGGCAAAGGGTTGGCCAGTGCTGTCGTTTCCGTTCTGTAGATCCACTTCCACGGTCCCTCCGGAAGTGGGATCCCCGGTGACCTGAATGGTTACGATGGCCGAGACCACACCGAAGTCGTCTTCCAAGAAGTATTCGAAGGTGTCGTTGCCGACAAAATCTACCGGAGGAATGTAGGTGAAAGAGCCATCTGCTCTTCCGTCTACCGTCCCTCCCTGATCAGAGGTGGTGGGGATCTCGATGAAGGCGTCAAAGAAAGTGTCGTTAGCCAGGATTCCGTTGGCCGCCCCCACGGTCAGCACGGTGTTTTTGGGAGTGCTGTAGACGTCGTTTTGCGCGATCAGGGGGGGGATGTCATCTTCGTAAAAAGTGTCGAAGGTGTCGACTACGATGAATTCATCACCTAGGGTACCGCATCCGGCCATCCAGGGAGTGAGAAATATCAGTAGGGAGATCGCTAAGCGTTTCATTGGGGTTGCTCCAGGAACGGAATTTTTCACCATCCCTCTTCACGACCCCCCAGAAAGGTCCTGGTGAGCCCTCGGTATCTTGCTGTGAGGTGAGGCCTGGGAATCCCTTAGGACGGCAGGACCTGGGCGAACTTGGACCGTCTTAGAGCCTGCCAACGAGAAGGGCCTGGTAGGTAAGCCCTCACCGACTTATCGCTTCTTCGGCTAGGCCGGGTTTTTCTTGGAAGCCTTGGCCAGGGAGCAGATTTGTGCTAGTGTTTCGCCATATGGGGAGGGATAACCCTAGAGTGAATAATTCTATAAAGGGCATGGGGCTTGCCGTCCTCTTACTCTTAGTTTCAGCCACCATGGTTTTGACGCTGGTTGCTGCGGACCGCTTTGTTCATCATCAACGGCTCACCAATCAGGGTTACACCGACAACCTCGGTCATTATGCAGCTCGGGCCGGGTTGAACCGAGCCCTGCATGAATTGTCCAAAGATCCGGATTGGGACCCCGGCTTGCTCCTTTTGCCCGATGGAGACCCCGAGGCATTCGACTTCAGGGACCCGGCTTTGGGATGTTCGCTTGAGGTTTACAACAACAGGCTGGGTAGCGGACCCTTGGTCAGCGGGGACATTTCTGTTCCTGCCGGTCGGGTGTGGGTTCAGGCCACCGGTCTGGTCAATGGTCGGCCCACCCGTCAGGTGGGCGGAACCACGACTTACGAAGCCGTGCAGCCCGAGATGGTCCTGAACTACGCTGTGTTTTGTCGGGCTGTTCCCCTCAATCTCGATCACAACAATATTGTGATCGGTTCCTACCAGTCGGTATCGGATGACAACGACCCAAAACCCGACGCGGGCTTTAGAGAAGAGGCTTTGGTGCGAGCTCCTCGTGGAGCCAACATCACGGGAGGAAGCCAAATCCTTGGTTTCGTGGAAGTTCCCACCATCGATATCGAGGTTTTGGGTAACGTTTCCCGGGGGATCGCCATTGTTCGCAACGGGCCCTTACACTACAAATTCAGCGAACCAAGAGACTATCAGCCTCTGCCCTACGGTACGGCGAGCGGCACTGACCTCAATTTGGCTCCGGGCCCTTTCGATCGGGTCGAAGTCCAAACTGGTGGGCGCTTGGTCTTGGGGCCCGGAAGCTACTTTATCAATGAACTCTTTATTGGCGAAGATGCGGTAGTGGAAGTGGTGGGAGCCGGCACCGATGACCCCTGCGTTCTCTACCTGGGACATTCTTTTGAGGTTGGAGCCAGGGCCCAGGTGAACTGGCAACGGCGTCCCAGACTCCTGCAGATCTACACTTGCGACACCGACTTATTCGGCCTTGACAACTTCCATTTGAAGGAGGAGTCGCGCTCAAGTTTTGTTATCGCCAGTCGAGAATTGAGTTTGACTTTCGAGGCCGGAGCCCAACTGTTCGGGGCCGTGGACGCCCAAGAAGTGACCTTTGCCGGACCAGGGGCTCGGATCATCTATGACGAGACTCTGGCCGGCCAGGTATTACAAGGGGTCCCCGAGTGGCTCATCATTCGATAACCAAGTTGGAAAGGGGCACGAATACTAAGCGAATTGGGGCCTTCACCCTCCTGGAGGTGATCGTAGGGGCCTTCATTTTGGTCACCGTTTTGATGGGAGTGGCCATGCTGTGGCAAACCCACCAGAGATCGTTTCACATGTCCAGGAACAGGCTGATCGCCAACTATATCCTGCAGGCAGAAATGGAACGAGTCTTGGCGGGAGGGTTCTATGGTATTCCCGATCGAGCCGATGCGGAGCCCCAAGAATTCCAAGTGCGGAGAATGGTCAATGGAACCCCTCAAGCCTCGACGTTCACCACCGAGGTGGCTTATGAGACCAGCACCGTCAGCACTATGAGAAAGGTTTTGGTGACGGTGAGTTTTGAAGAGCAAAATCGAGGTCTGCAGACCTTGACCTTTGAGAGCGATGTCTTCTGGAGTCACTAGGCGCGGAGCGACCTTGGTCGAGCTTATGGTCGGCTCTGCGGCTATGCTACTGCTGTTAGCCAGTGTGGCTACGGTGTTTGGGGCCAGCCTTCAGTACTTTCGGCGCACTGAGATGTTGGTCGAACTCGAGAGTCGTGCGCTCCTAGCCCTGAAATTTATCAGTGCCGAGCTTTCGGAGTCAGCAGAGAATTCGGTGGAAATCGATCCGGCTGTTGGGATGCTCTTCGCCACCATGCGCAACCTGGACGGCCAAGTCGAACTGAATGCCGAAGGCCGGCCTCGATGGCAGGGCTTGGTCTGCTATTCCGTTGAGGATTGGAACGGTTCGCTCTCGTTATTGAGGCGCTTCGAGCCCATGGGGCCTTCCGGCAACCCTGTGATCGCGCGGAACCTAGAGCCTCCCATCGAGGTGTCTTGGTTTCTCACCTCGGGACTGCCGGTGCGACCTTTGGCGACTCGGGTGGAAAGGTTTCAGTCGGTGAGGATTTCTCGTGAGGTCCGGACAGGGTCTCACTTCTACGAACTCACACTCGGACTGCTGGGCGACCCGTCACCTACCGGCGGTGAGAACTCTATCGAGATTCAAACTCGTGTTTATCCCAGAAACTAGCTCGTTCTTCGGCGAGATCCCGACAGAGGTGCTTGGCCACCAAGGAATCGGTCTCCAGGGGCAATTCGGGTCCGTGCTGCTCCATGCAGCCGATGGGAAGAAGGGCCACCCGGCGGTCAGCGGCCTCAAGTCTTCGAGACAGTTCATGATATGAGGTGTTCATAAAAGGAGTTTTATAACGAGGGGCTCCTGCGCCTGCTGACATGGGCTCCTTAGAGACGGCATCTCGACTCTTGCCCGTTGAGAAACTTTTCAGCTTCCTCAAATCCGTTCCGGATCAGGGTTTGCAAAAAGGACGGACTGCGCTCAAGCTTGGAGGCGTAGTTCAGATCGCAGGTCAGTTCCATATGGCGCAACTCCACTGGGGAGCAGCGCGAACTCTTGAGTTCTCCTCTTTTGATCATGGCGTTGACCATACGGATGGTGGAGAGTTCCTGCTTCAAAGACAGATTCCCGGCCAATTCGTTTCTTCGGTCTTCGATGCTTTCAAAGGTGGTCGGCAGTCGACGACCGCGCTTCGGATTGATCTGAATCACCCAGATCTCAGCCGGGTCATAGGGGAGCAAGGAAACTAAGGGAGGATTGTGGCTGAACAGTCCATCCCAATAGTGTCGACCCTGCACCTCGACGGCTCGAAAGAGATTGGGGATAGCCGCCGAGGCCAGAACCATTTTCCGGCAGAGGGTCTGTTTGCGAGAATCAAACACTGTAAACTCCCCATCCAGAACTTCCACCGCTCCCAGCTGCAGAGATGGAGAATCCTGATCGAGGTGGGTGTTCCACTGCTCGAAGTGAAGATGGCGCTGCAGAAGTTTGCAAAACTCCTGCTCCCCCCAGGGCGGCACCTGATAGGGCGTGACATCCAAGGTCGGAACCCAGCCCCTCAAAGACGTTCCCCATACCAAAAGCGCGTTCAGACTGGCTTCCAAGGGAGTTCGGGCTGAGTTGTCTATCCAGAAGTTCTGCAGGCGCTGGGAGGCGGACTTGGGGTCCCCTTGGATGAAAGCCGACCAAAAAAGGGCGGCACAGATAGCCCCTCCCGAAGTTCCGCTGATCCCCACCAGCCGATGGTCTTCGGGCCAATTCTCAGCAAGATGGGACAAAGCTCCAGCAGTGAAAGCGGTATGACTCCCTCCGCCCTGACAAGCTATCGCGATTTTCTTCATAGCTCTGAGCTTAAATCCACGCTATTGCAGCGTGGTTGCAGTGGGTTTCAAGTTCGAGTGCTTGGCGCAGTGTCTCTTTCTGAACCTTGATCCAGTTTATCCCTAAAGTTGTTGAAATTCTCAAGGGACAGAAGATGAGCTCGGATGAGTTCCATCTCGCCCGAGGCCGCCAACCCATTTCGGACTTTGGGGAAAGAGCTTTGATTTCAAGACATTGACACTGTAACGTGACAGTGTTAATATTGGGGCGTGCCGCAATTCTGGACCCTCAAAGAACTCGCCGATGAGAGTGCTCGATATCTCGAGCAGGGAGATTCTCAACGGATTCGCTGGAAGCCGAACGGGCGCCAGATTCGGTACTATGCCACCCTGGGGATACTCGATAAACCGTCCATGGTGGGAAAGAAGGCCTTCTACGGTCCCAAGCATCTTCTCCAATTGCTGAGCATCAAGCATCTCCAACACCAAGACCTGAAATTGGCCGAGATTCAAGCGGCGATGCTGGGGGCCTCCATCGATCAGATGCTGAAACTGGTGGGTTTCGACCAGCAGTGGTACGACGATCTGGAAAGCCGTATTGCCGAGAAGCAGGTCGAAGGTGATGAGCCTGAAGACCGCCGCTCCTTGGACTTTTGGACCCAGCGACCTTCGGTTCGAACGACGACCACCACCACTCCTACCGACACTCAACTACGTTCTCTTCTTTCCGCAGAGATCGCCCCCGGCATCAGCCTGGTTCTCGACCTCGAGGAGAGCGACCTCGCCATGTCCCAAGCCCAAGAGTTGTCCCGAATTCTCAAGAGGGCCTATGAGCAATATCAGAAAAAGGATGAAAAGGAGTAACCCATGATCACTCAACCCACCCGACCCACCATCAGCGGCCTCAAAGCCGGAGACTACTCACTCCCCCTGAAGAAGATGGAAGTGACGGGCCGTGTCACGGGCCTACTCCATTCAACGACTGTTCGTCAAACCTACAGAAATGAGCGCGCCACTCCCCTCGAGGCCATCTACATCCATCCCCTCCCGCCCAAGGCGGCGGTCCACGGTTTCACTCTCAAGATCGGCGAGCGCACCATCAAGGGCGAAGTCGCCGAACGCGGCCAAGCGCGACGAGCCTATAAAGAGGCGGTGGCCAAGGGGCATCGGGCGGCCCTGATGGAGGAGGACCGCTGCGACGTGTTCACTACTACGGTTGGCAACATCGGTCCTGGAGAAGAAGTTCAGGTTTCTTTCGAGCTGAGCGGGCCGCTGGAGTGCTTCGGCCAGAAGGCTTCGCTGCGGTTTCCCTTGGTGGTGCCGGAGGTGTTCGTCCCTGGAGAGGCGCTTTCGGGACGCAGTGTGGGAGACGGGGTGGAGCCGGACACCGATCTGGCTCCCGACGCCAGTCGCATCACCCCCCCTCGCCTCCCTGAAGGAGCGGAGAATCCGGTCGATCTGCGACTGTCTTTTGTGGTCGACCCCTCTGGGCTAGACCTTGAAGGGGTGGCTTCCACCTGCCACGTGGCCCGCATCAAAGAGCGTCAAGACGGCACCTACAAAGTGGGGCTCCTCCCCGGATACGAGCGTCTCGATCACGATTTTGTTCTCACCCTCAAGCTCCGGGAGAACACTCTGCAGTCAAGCCTTGCGGTGGACACTGGTAGCGGGACTTTCGCTCTAACCGTGGTGCCTCCGGTGAATTCTAAGCAGGTCGAGACTCCCAGAGATCTGGCCATCGTGCTGGACCGTTCGGGTTCCATGCAAGGCTGGAATATGGTGTCAGCACGACGGGCGGCCGCCCGCATTGTGGAGAGTCTCACCCCCCGAGACCGATTCGCCCTGATCGCTTTCGATGATCGGATCGAGTCCTTCGAGGACGGTTTGGTTCCGGCCAACGCACTCAATCAACAAAGAGCGCTGGCCTACCTCGATAAAATCGACGCCCGAGGAGGCACTTATGCAACACCGGCTCTACAGACGGCCATGCAATACCTGGGTGAGGACAACGCCTCGGACCGGGCCATACTGTTCCTGACGGACGGGGATGTGGCCAACGACGCTGAGCTGATCGCCGGAGCCGGGAACGGGGTGCGCCTGCATACCGTCGGTATCGGCTATGCCTCCCGAGGGGGGCTGTTGGAACGGCTCGCTCAAGTCAGTGGCGGGCTCTGCACCTTGGTGGAAGAGGAGAGCAAACTCGAAGACACTTTGAGAACGCTGCACCGCAACTTAGGCCGACCACATTGGATGGGCCTCTCCCTCCATGGGGTCGAAGTTCGCGAAGGTGCGCCCAGATTTTGGGATGTCTGGGAGGAAGTGCCCACCACCTTTTTTGGCCGGATCGAGGAGGTCCCGGACATGGTCACTCTCGGGGGGTGGCGGGCTGAGCAGGGTCCATACTCCAAGGAAATACCGGTTCTCAAGGTGGAGAGCGAGACCATCTCCCGCTGTTGGGCTCGAGCCCGGCTGCTGGATCTCGATGACCAATGGATCCTAGGTAAGGTTAAGCCTCAGGAGTTGGTGACCCTGTCGGTGCATGCCCAAGTATTGTGTCGCTTCACGGCTTTCACCGCCATCGATCTGGCCGAGAAGATCGAGAGTGAGGGGCCTCTCCACCAAGTGGTGCAACCGGTGGAGCCGACTTTGAATCGTACGGGACTTAGCGCGCCAAGCATTAGTGCGAAGAGGGTCGGATTAGTGGCGAAGGGAGATTCTGGAAAACCTTCGCTGCGTGCGGAAGGATTCGCTAGCAAACTTTCTCTAGGGGGAAAACGACCGCTCGACTCCTTCGAAGAGCAAGGCAAGGACGGAGCCTCGTTCGAACTGGCTTCCGAAGGCGCAGAGTACGATCTTTTCTGTGGAGGGGGCTTTGCGGAAGAAGTCCTGGAAGACGCCCTGGAAGACTTCCCCCCCAGAGACCAGGAGCACGAGTGCCTTTTCGGGGAGAGCCTTTTCGAAGAGTGCGCTCCCCCGGCGCCTCCGGTGAGCCGATCGCAGTCCGTGTTCGGCGGACCAGGCTCGTCGGGCCCGGACCCGAGTGTCAGTGCTCCCAAGCCCGCTCGCATTGCCCAAGATCTTTCGGAGTTGAAAGTTCTGATCGAGCAACTTAGGGAAGCCAAAACCACGGTTGAGAAACTGCGTCTGATCGGCCAAATGATCGACCTGGTCTCTGCCTTTCTACGCACCACTGGTCCGGCTCACGCCGAACACCTACGAATGCTGGACATTCTGGAGAAGCTCAGCGACCACCAGGAAGCTCTCGAAGAGGGCACGGCCGTCCCGGCCGATGAGATGGCGCTGCTCGAGTTTCTCGACCGTTAGGGTTAAAGGGACCGGCTTGGGCCGGTCCCTTTAACCGGCCACCCTCACGACTCTAGAACCGTGCTTCGCACCATGGCTTAGCCACCGCATTGCCCTGGCGGCCATGCATCCTCTCTCGCGGCGTCGAAGCTCACTCAAATACGCCAGGTATTAAGCGTTCGCTTCTCCTTGCATCACCCACGCGGCCGCGGCCACCCACGCAAGCGCGGCCACCCACGCAAGCGCGGGTACCCGGCGCCTGACCACCATTCAGTAGCGACGAACTTCACGGACGTTGCACTAGCCACCGCATTGTCCAAAAATCAAGAAAGGATCTCGCCATGAGTCGAACCGAACTGCTGGCTGAAGCCAAAGCCGCTATCCTACAAGGTCGATGGGATCAGGCCCTCGAGCACCTGGAGACCTTAAAGTCTAACAGTCAAGGCAGCGAAGAAGTCTACATCAATCTAGCGCAGGTTCACACTGTTCGGGGATCCTTTCTTACGGTGGTTGAGATCTATCTCGAACTTGCCGAACACCTCATTGAAGAAGCTCAACTCCAGGAGGCCGAAGACGTCTTGAACCGGGTGCTCGGCTTGAAGCCGACCTCCCCTGAAGCTCGCGAGCAGCGGATTCGGATCTGCAAGCTCCGGGGGAAGCTAGGGGAAGCCCTCATTCAGACCCGGGAACTTGCTCGGCTGCTTTTCGATCAGGGTGAGGGGGAGCGAGCTATCACTCTTCTTCAAAAAGCTCTTGCCGAACATCCCGAGGACCTGAACCTTTGTCTGGAGATCGCCGAAATGCAAGTCTCTCACGGCCTGATTCAGGACGGGACCAACGGCTATCGCAAAGTGGCCAACGCCCGGGAGGAAGCCGGCGACTGGTTCCGGGCTGCCGAGGTTTACCGGCGAATGAAGGTGGTCTGCTCCGACGACCCGGAGTTGATGCTGAAATTGGGACGCCTCTATGCGCGCCTCGGAGAACTCGACCGGGCCGAGATCGAGTTCCGGGAGGTGCTGCGCTACGACCTCAACCACGAAGCCGCCCTTCTCGAGTTGGGGCGAGTGTCTGGGCTTCAAGGTCGTTTTAAAAGTGGGATTCTAGCCTACAGAAAGGCCCTCCAGAACAACCCGGACTCATTGGAGGCCAAAGTTGGGTTGGGAACCCTCTACTCTTGGCAGGGAATGCAGTCAGAGGCCGGCGCCCTTTTTGCTGAAGTGGCAGTGAACTATCTGGAAGCCGACGAGACGGACAAAGCCATCGAAGCCTTTCAATTGGTTTTGGGAATCGAGCCGGATCATCTGGTTGCTCAGCAAGGACTCACCAACCTGGGGGCGCCCATGACTGCCAGAGAACTGGCCGATCCCGGA
>JBJHCR010000142.1:0-616 GCA_050486105.1 Vulcanimicrobiota bacterium | reverse complement strand
ATCCGAACCCTCTTGCCCTGAGAGGGAAAAGTCGACCGAGAGCAGTGGAGATGCGCCGAGCAGTGAAGACCAAGCCCCGGGTCCGTCCCAAAGCCCGAGTCGTCAGAATCCCACCGCTCCGAAGAAGGTGACTCGGGCCGGACTCCTCCACCGAGGCTTGTCCAAAAAACCTGTTCTGGGTGACAGCCACAGCAAATCACTGCGCAAAGGTCTCATTCTTCCCGAGCAAGTTGCTCATCGCTCAAGCGATGAACGCCCAGTATTCACCCGTCTGATACCCAAGGGAGTTCCTGATGAAAAGGTTTGTGAACCTACCCCGATGGAAGCGGTCGCTGAAGAGTCTCTGGTCCCAGAAGAGTCCCTTTTTCCCGAGGAGCCGCTCGAAAACGTCTTTCAGGGCTGGGGTGAAGAGGCGGTCGCTGAAGAGCCACTCTTCCCAGAAGAGTCTCTTTTTCCTGAAGAGCCGCTCGAAAACGTCTTTCAGGGCTGGGGTGAAGACTTCGATGACCAGGTGTCTAAGCCGGAAGAGCCGTTCATCTCTGAGGAGCTAAGCTGTCCCGAGGAGCCGCTTACCCCTGAGGAGACCATCGTCGCTGAAGAGCCTCTGGTCCCAGAA
>JBJHCR010000141.1:0-15612 GCA_050486105.1 Vulcanimicrobiota bacterium | reverse complement strand
ATCCTGGTTTTGCCCGCGCGGTAGAGCGCGCCATTCGAGAGGACGGCTCTCATCCGCAAGAGCATCAGTTGTTGCTTACCGAAGCCGATGAGAAGATTCGCGAGTTGGCCAGACGTAACCCGGAATCCTTGACCCCGGCCGAGGCCGAGGTGCTCAAGAGAGGCGTAGAATTGGCCGAGCGCATGAAAGCCCGCGCTGAAGGGCGAGCCTAAGTTGACCTGGATATACTCCTGAGCCAGTCAAATTGCTGCTCAGCCTCTCGGCGCCACTGTTCCGCTAGGGCAGGCTCCCCGGTTGCCTGCCTAAGACTAGAGAACATGGTTATGAAATGGTTTGAGGCTGGCACGGGATGAAGCTCGAGGGTGCCGTCGGAACGACGAAGGGAAATCTCTGTCTCAAGCGTTGGAGGCTTGGAGAACGCCCTGGGGACATAGAGAACACCGGTCTCGCCCCAAATTTCCATCTCGTTGCTGTAACAGCGACCAAATCCCCACTCCAGATAAGCCGAACGGCCATCGTCGTAAAGAGCCCAAATCTCCCCGCCTAGGTCCACCTGATACTCGGCGGTTCTGAGGAGGCGACTGTGCCACCGGTCAGGCTTGCCCCAGAGCGCGGTGAGAGCCTTAATGGGATAGCCTCCTGCGTCGAGCAAGGCCCCCCCTCCACGCTTGGGGTCATAACGAAAGTTTCCCGGTGAGAGATGGGGAAACCCAAACCTCGCTTTCAGGCTATAGCAACGACCCATGACCGAATCGGCCAGCAGCTTTCGGATTTTTCCGAACTGAGGATGATGAACGAACATAAAACATTCAGCTAAGACCAAGTTTCGCTCCCTCGATTGACTCATCAAGGACACCAAGTCGTCTTCGGGGCAAAGGAGCGGTTTCTCGCACCAGACGTGCTTTCCAGCCTTGAAGCAGGAGGCTATCCACTCAGCACGGTTCGACGGAAGGTTGGCCAGATAGACCGCCTGAACGTTCTCGCTTTCCAGCACCTCAGACGGGTCCCGGAATGCTTGCAAGCCGAACCTGGAACAGAGCTCCTGACAACGCTTGAGGCTTCGGGAATAGAGTCCGACCAACTCCACCCCAGGCACCTCGCCCAAGGCTGGAATGGTGTTCCGCTCGGCGTGCAACCCGAGTCCCACCACGGCCACCCCAAGCCGAACCTGAGAACTCTCAACCGCTGCTGCTTCTCTCATAGGTGAGCGATGATCCCTCTTATGTGGGGGTTGACCCAGGCATTCTCCCAGAGGAGCCGCTTGATCTGATAAAGACTGAACCACCGAAAGCCTGGAGGCAATGAGACTTCAGTTTCGGGCTCAACCTCAACCAACATTCCTTTGTTGCGCTTTCGAAAAAAGCGCCCGCCGTCCTCGGAAAGCCATTGGTCATAGTGAACGAGATGTTGCTCTGCTTCTTCAAAGAACTCCGAGAAATGAGGTTTGCGACCGTGGTGGGCCCGTTTGAGGTTGCTGAAGGTCGCTTGAAGCGTGGGGCTCAACTGCACCAGATGGTAGTTCCCAGGCTCAAACTTGGCTTCCAATAGGTAATGGGGAACCCCTGCGTGGCGCTGCCTCAGCAAACCGAGCAATCCGCCGTCGAAGCCGACTTGAGTGAGAATCGGTTGGTCCCAGCCACCGGGTGCTTCCCTGTCGCGCGTTCGCACTCTCAACCCGTGGACCACGAAGAATTCTCCGCTCTGGTGCCCAATGTTGCCGGTCTGGCGATCCACCGACCAAGCCTGACACTCGGCCAAAGGAACCTCTTCCACCTTCATACTGGGATGGCTACGCTGCTCAAGAAACCAGGATTTCACCTCTTCCAAAGAGTGAAAAAGGGACCAATCCTCGAGGGACTCAAATTGAAACTCGAGTTGCCTCTCTTCAAGGTCCGGAAACTGAGCCTTGATAGCTTCTCGGTAGCTCTGCCAAGACCGTTGGTATCTTTGCGATTTGGCGGTGTCCATGCCCAACTCATTCAGAGCCTGGCGAGGACCTCCCTGTCTTTCCAGGGATGTAGCCTTGAATATCCGAAAAGCCTGGGAAGACGAGAATGAACGGACCGCACGCGAACCCTATGTACCATTCAATTTTGATCACCGGAGGGGCTGGATTTATTGGATCTCACCTCACCAAGCGCTTTGTCCGGCTCTATCCCGAGACGCAGATCATTGTTTTGGACCTCTTGACCTACGCGGGTCACCGGCGGAACTTGGCCGAAGTCGAGGCACTCCCTAACTTCAGGTTTGAACACGGAGACATTTCCGACCCTCAGACTGTTCGAAAAGTCTTCAGCACGCACCGAGTGGATGCCGTCATCCATCTGGCCGCCGAAACCCACGTGGACCGGTCGATCGAGTCCCCGGCAAAGTTCCTTACCACCAACGTCTTGGGAACGAGTTGTTTGCTGGAGGTGGCCAAGGAGAGCTGGCAGGAAGTTGGAGGGCCCTTTTGTCACATCTCGACCGACGAAGTGTTCGGGAGTTTGGGTCCCGAAGGCAGCTTCACCGAGAACAGCCCCTACGCTCCCAGGAGCCCTTATGCCGCCTCCAAGGCAGCGGGGGACCACTTGGTCCGGTCTTATCACACCACTTACGGTCTCCCGATCAAGATTGTCCATTGCTCGAACAATTACGGCCCCTTTCAGTTTCCGGAAAAGCTCATTCCTTTATGCCTCCATCGTATTCTCCATCAAGAGCCCATCCCGATTTATGGGACTGGAGAAAACGTTCGGGATTGGTTGTACGTTGAGGACCATTGCGAAGCGATCGATCTGATTTTCATGCAGGGACGGGTGGGAGAAAGTTACGGTGTTGGAGGAGATTCCGAGCAAACCAATCTCACTTTAGTCAAAGAGCTCTGCCGCTTGGCCGACGAAAAACTGGGTCGCCCAGAAGGGACCTCAAATCAGCTGATCCGCTTCGTTTCAGACCGGCCTGGGCATGACTTCCGTTACAGCATAGATTCGAGTAAGCTCCGCCAAGAGCTCGGCTGGAAGCCTAGGACGGAGCTTGAATCTGGACTGCGTGCCACGGTTTCCTGGTATTTGGACAACCGCCGGTGGATCGATGAGGTCATGCATTCAGCGGCAACCAAAGAGGGAACTCAAGCATGAAGGGCATCATCCTTGCCGGGGGTAAGGGAACCCGGCTGAACCCTCTGACCCTGACCATCTCCAAACAGCTCATTCCGGTCTACGACAAGCCGATGGTTTACTATCCCTTGTCAATCCTCATGCTGGCGGGGATTCGAGAGATCTTGCTGATATCGAGTCCCGATCAACTTCCGGCCTTCCAGACGTTACTCAGGGATGGGTCCCAGTGGGGCCTCACTCTCGAGTACTGCCCCCAGAATGTCCCAAACGGCTTAGCCCAAGCTTTCGTCCTTGGGGAGAACTTCATTGGGGACGATTCAGTAGCGCTCATACTAGGGGACAACATTTTTTATGGGACGGGAATTCAGCAAACTCTGCAGCGCTGCCTACAGCCTGATGGGGCGGTGGTGTTTGCCTATCGTGTCGCCAATCCACAAGTCTACGGAGTGGTGGAGTTTGACTCCAGGGGCTTGGCCGTTTCTCTCGAGGAGAAACCTAAACATCCCCGGTCCAACTATGCCGTTCCCGGGTTATACTTTTACGACAATTCCGTGGTCGAACAAGCCAAGGCTCTCCAACCCAGCTCTCGTGGAGAGTACGAAATCACCGATCTCAATCGAGAATACCTCAACACCGGCAAGCTTAAAGTGGAGATTTTTGGGCGAGGAACGGCTTGGTTTGACACCGGGACCTTCGACTCGCTCTTGGACGCCGGCCTTTTCGTTCAAGCCATCGAGAAGCGGCAGGGACTCAAGATTGGCTGCCCGGAAGAGATCGCCTATCGGCTGGGGTTGATCTCGGCCGCCCAACTAAAAAGCTTGGCCAAAGAACTCGAAGCTAGTGGCTACGGGCAGTACTTGCTCGAGGTTCTCGCCGATGTGCAAAGGGGAAGCATCCCGGCACCGGTGCGGGAAAAGGAGAACATCTGATTTGACGGCTACCCGTGAGTTCGACAACTTCGACCCCTTTGCTGCCCACTACGAGCAAGAACTCGCCCGGGCAGCAGAGCTCTGTGGCATGGAGACCAGCCATTTCGTTCAAGGCAAGGTCGACAAGTTGGTAGAGTGTGAAACCGGAGAATTCGGGGGTCGAATGCTGGATTTGGGCTGTGGCGTTGGGCGAATCTTGGAGCAGCTTCAGCACGCCCTCCCTCAAGCCCGTCTCTACGGAACGGATGTCTCCGAAAAAAGTCTTGAAGCAGCGGCCGCCCGAGGGATTCGGGCCCAGTTGACCGCCTATGACGGAGCGAGACTCACGTACCCAGACAATCATTTCGAAGCCGTCTTAATCTCAATGGTGCTGCATCACATAGCTCCGCCTGCTCAAGCAAGTTTTCTCCTCGAGGCCCGAAGAGTTCTCACGCCCAATGGGAGGCTCTATGTTTTCGAACACAACCCTTGGAACCCGGTGACCCGCAAAGTCGTTCGCGACTGCCCCTTCGACGAAGACGCCCAGCTGCTCTCAAGACCAAACCTCTTGGCTTGCCTGAGAGAGCTGAACTTCAGAAAGAGCTCTGGCGGCTTTCTGTTTTTCATCCCACCTCTCGGTTGGCTCAAGAAATTCACCTTTCTAGACCGCTACTTCGAGTGGTGCCCGTTGGGAGCCCAGTACTTTGTGAGGACCTTGAAGTGAGTTCCGTCCATCTCTCTGTCGTTTCTCCTGTTTATGGGGCAGCCGAGCTCATCGAAGAACTCACCCGCCGAACTGTTCAGGCAGCCTCACGAATCAGCACGAGCTTCGAAATCATCCTGGTGGAAGATCGAAGCCCCGACAACTCCTGGGAAGCAGTCTTGCGGGCGAGCAAGGAATACCAACAAGTCCGAGGGCTCCGCTTGAGCCGGAACTTTGGCCAACAGGCCGCCATCCACGCCGGACTTCAAGCTAGTCGAGGAGAATGGGTGGTCGTTCTTGACTGCGACTTGCAAGACCCCCCCGAAGACATTCTGCTCCTTTATCAAAAGGCCCAAGAAGGATACGAAATCGTCCAAGGGAGTCGGGCAGTCCGGGAAGACAGCGCAGGGAAAAGGCTGAGTTCTTTCCTATTCAATCGCCTTATGGGTTTTCTCACCGATACCCAACAAGACCCCACGGTGGCAAACTTTGCCCTACTCCACAGAAAAGCCGTCGACGCTATCTGCCGCTTCCAGGAGAACGACCGCTACTTTCCTCTCCTGATGGAATGGGTCGGATTTCGGCGAACCAAAGTCCCCATCACTCATCAGGCTCGACCTGACGGCTCAGGCTCTTCCTACTCATTCCGCAAGAAGCTCCAACTGGCCCTGAACACCGCTATCGCCTACTCGGACAAGCCGCTTCGCCTAGTAGTCACCTTGGGGTTGATCTTCACTATGCTCTCGGTCCTCGGTGCCGCTCTCTTAATTATTTTGTTCTTTATGGGTACCTATCACGCTCCTGGATGGGCCAGTTTGGCCACCATGGTCAGCTTCTACTCGGGAGTGATCGTCACCGTCCTTGGAACCATCGGGCTTTATCTGGGCAAGACCTTTCAGGGAGTGAAAGACCGACCACTCTACTTGATTGATGAAGAAACCTCCCCTGAATGACTCGCGTCTTGGTCCTTGGCGACACCGGCTACATCGGACGACACCTGGTCTCCCACCTCAGGAAGGAAGGTTTCGAAGTCGTCGCTCCCGGGAGAGTGGATCTCTGCTCTAAGAGGGACGTGGATGGTCTGGATCTAGAAGTGGAAACGGTCTTTATGATGGCCGGGCGCACCGGCCCCAGTCAAAGCTGGCAGGAGTACGAAGACTTCCTATCGAGCAATGTCTTGGCCGTGCTTCATGTCATGGACGCCCTCCTCAGGAAAGAGAAGCCACCCCTGCTGGTGTTTCCCTCCAGCAGGCTGGTGTACCGAGGCTCGGAGAACCCGCTCCTCGAAGACGATCCCAAGGACCCCAAGACGCCTTACGCCCTGACCAAACTCGCTGCTGAAGAGTACCTCAGAATCTTTTCCTCACAACGAGGGCTCAAGTTTCTAACCTTTCGGATAGGGGTGCTCTATGGACCGAGCCCCGCCGATTCCAAGCCACCTCACGGCATCCTATGGCACATGCTCCATCGAGTTCGTACCTGACTCCCCATTTCTCTTTATGGTGACGGGAGCCTGAGGAGAACCTTCACTCATGTGGAGGATCTCTGCCGGATTATGACTAGCGCCTCGAGAAAGTCCGAGTGTTGGAATCAGATCTTCAATGTCGGAGGAGAAGACCTTAGTCTGCGAGAGGCCGCCTCGCTACTTTCGCCGGAGTTGGAATTGATGCCTTGGCCACAGGAAGCCCTGCTCCAAGAATCCGGCCATACGGTCTTCAATTCCCAACGCTTAGACCACTCCTTAGGGCACCTTCGTCGGCACTCCCTTTCCGACTGGGCCCGTTCGGAGTTGAACCCACAGCGTGATTGATAGTACCAAAAGCATCAATCCGAAGAGAATCCAGGACAACCTCCAAAATGGGGGAATAAACCTGAAGGTCACCTGGGAGTCGCCGGACTCTAAGCTCACAGCTCGAAACATTTGGTTGGCTCGATAAATTTCAACGGGTTTCCCGTTGATCTGGGCCCTCCATCCGGGGCTCCAGGCATCATTGAGAACCAGGATTTGAGGCTGGGGACTTACGACCTGGAGATCCACTCGATTCGGTCTAAAGCTTTCAATCTTGAGAGATGCGCCTGCTTCTGTTGCGCCTTCCAAGTTCACTCCCGGATCCCGATTCAGCACCACGGAATCTCGAATTGTGAAGTCAGAGTCCTTCAGACGAGTAAGGACTTCCTCATCATTTGCGATCACCTCGTAGGACGAAACCAAGTAGCACTTAGGAAGAGCCGTTTCTCTGCGAAACAGAGGAAGAACCCCGCTCTCGATTCTCTCCCCTCCGGGGTTAAGGCCACCTGGACGACCGATCAGATACTGCACGCCTAGAAGATCGAGCAACCTGGGATTGAGGCGCTCTCCCAAGAAAACCTGCTGGCCCAATCTCCGACCAGGGGGCAAACCGAGCAAGGCGCTATAAAACAGGTTCGAATCCTTGGGATAAAAGGAATCGTAGCCCCCGGCATCATTCAGCGTGAAGGGTAGAAGGGTGTTCGGTTTGACCGTTCCAAGCCCGGCTACACGGGAGAGAGCGGCATGCTCTTGCAGATAGCTCAGCTCCGGCCGAGTGGGGAACAAGAGCGTCCTAGAGGATGGGGGATTGAAACGATAGGAAAAGAGCACCAGGTCCAAAAGCGTCGCTCCGATCAAGAACCAGATCCAGAATCTAGAGCGTTTGGAGAAAACGAACACCGTGAGTCCAATCAAGATCAACACTGGTCCAAAGAGGTTGGGGTTCTGCCAGGAATAACAGAATTCAAAGCCTTCCTTAAGCAGAAGAACAAACTCCTCCCGATTATAGGCCAGGTCTGGAGTTGGTAGCCTTAGCTCAGAACTTCCCATCAGCCTTTGCCAACCCTGAGCCTTCAAGGTCATCCCTTGCCACCAAGCCAGACATCCCAAAGCGAAAATCCCTGCCCAGGCCCAATCCATGGTCCTGGAGTTGGGTCTATTGAGAACGGACTCCAATCCGTAAGCCGCAGCTAGAATCAAGAAAAGGTGGACCAAGCCCACGAAGCGCACCGAGCCTAAACGGTCTAGACCCGGAACAGTTTGCAATAAGACGAGATACAAAGGAGTCGCAGGCAGCACGAAAGTTAGGATCGCCGCCCCAAAATAGAGGCGTCCTAGGCGATGACCAACGCTGACGAATGCGAGCCAAAGGGGAACTATGCCGAGATAGAGGCAGGTCTCGGAGAAAATGAAGTTTCCGCTCCCCTGGATCCGAGCCAAAGCAAACAGGGAAGCTGGGTTTCCGAAAAGGTCGGGAAAAACCAGAGTTCCCGGCGCAGAGGCGAAAAACTGTGCATAGTTGTCCATAAGATGTTCCGGGCTGCGCTCCGGGCGCTGAGAGGAAAGCATCAAGACGATCGAAGGAAGCAAATAAGGAGCGGCGAGAGCTCCTCCTCCAGCAACGCCGAACAGGACCGTTCCAGCCCTGTTGAGGCTCCAAGGCCGCCCCGCTAGCAGTCCGACAGCCAGTCCAAATATGAGAAAATAGACCACGAACTGAAGATGAGCCGAGACCAAGAGCATAGCCAGGACAGCTGAGAAAGCTGGAATATAAATCGGACGGTCCAGGCTTCTCAGGGCAAAGAGCAGACATATAGGCAATAGGGCTGCGCAAGTGGTGATGAATCCCAGTTGAAGCCAAACGGACAAGAACCCATTGAACATCCAGGCGATGCCGAAAAACAAACTGGCTCTCTCGGATAAACCGAGTTCCTTGGCCAGGAGACAACTGCCGAAGCCGGCCAACCCGGTGTGAAACCACAGTGACAAACTGTGGGCGACCCAAGCCGGAAAGACTGCTAGGAGTAAGAGCTTTATGGGATAGAAGAACCCACTCTGGCCGTTGAAAGCCACCGGATGTCCAGCCAAATTGTGGGGATTCCAAAATGGAAAGCACCCTTGCAGGAGTTCGGATCTCAGGAAAGTGTCTAAGGGGTAGTAGTATACGACGGCGTCGAACATATCGACGTTTCCAGGATTCTGAGAGGGATCGTACCAGAGAGAATTTAAACTTAGGTAACCCGTGGGCAAAAAGATCTGCCCAAACAGCACCGGTGAATAAAAGAGAAAACTCAGGCCGAAGAACAGGAGACCTGGTCGAGTCAGCAACCTGAGGCTCGAGTCGTCTCTAGGCTTAGTGTCAGACTCCTGTCCCATCGAGCCGGTTAGACCTCTCTCATCTTGGGTTGGCGCTTTGTCCGGCGAGAACCTCGTCCCTGCTAAGTCCTCCCCAAGTTTTGCCTTCCAGGATCCCCCCTGCTCATCGCCGAACCGGCCCAGACCTCAAGTTGGGAGAACCCTGTGTCGCAGAAAACCATAGCCTTTTTCCCCGAAGCCGCTTACGGGCCGGCCTTGAACTCAGTAGGCATCGCCCAGGCTTGCGCCGAGCTCGGCCATAGGGCCGTGTTTTTGACCGCCCCGGACATGGCCGGGACCTACAGCAAGTACGGCTTTGAGGAGCACCTAGTTCCCATGGCCCCACCCATACCCGAGGAGGAGGCCGCCCGCTATTGGCAAGACTTCGTGGATAAACACATCCCGAATTTCAATAAGTCTCCCTACGAACAACTCGACAACTACGTCAAAGAATGTTGGGAAGCCATCGTGGAGACCGCCGTTTGGGCTCAGAAATCCCTTCCCGAGGTCTTAGAGAAAGTGCAGCCCGACCTCATTTGCGTGGACAATGTGATCCTCTTCCCCGCCATCAAGCAATTCGATTGTCCCTGGGTTCGGATCATCTCTTGCAGCGAAAACGAGATCCCAGATCCGGCCATCCCTCCTCATCTCTCGGGATGCTCGGAAAACGATGAAGAGTGCTTCGAGGCCTTCGAAGAGCGCTTCCACGAAGTGATCGCCGACCTCCACGGAGAGTTCAATCAGTTTCTGATGGAGGAAGGTGAAGACCCTTACCCCATCGGCGAATTCTTCGAGGCCTCTCCCTATCTCAATCTGCTGCTCTACCCTGAAGCGGTCAAGTTCCGGCGAAGCCAACCCTTGGACCCCGAGCGCTTTCAATACTTGGAAGGCTGCGTCCGCCAGGACGCCCCCTACACTGTTCCGGACTTTGCCGCCAACCAGGACAAGCCTTTGGTCTATGTGAGCTTTGGCTCTCTTGGATGCGGCGATGTGCCTACCCTCAAGAGACTGGTGGAGGCCCTCGGTCAACTGCCGGTGCGCGCCTTGGTGAACGTGGGTACCCAGAAGGAGCAGTACACCGAGGTGCCTGCCAACGTCTTGGTGGAGAGCTGGTTTCCACAACCCTCGGTTATCCCTCAGGTGGATGCGGTGATCCATCACGGAGGAAACAACACTTTCACCGAGTGCCTGTATTTCGGCAAGCCGGCCTTGATCATGCCCTACGTTTGGGATGGTCACGACAACGCTACCAGGGTGCAAGAAACCGGTCACGGGAGAAAACTCCACCGGGCCAACTGGACCCTAGAGGAACTCCAAGAAGTGATGGACGACCTACTGAACAACCCCGAAATGGCCCAGAAACTGGCCAAGGCCTCGGCCCAAATGCAGGCCAGCCCCGGTCCAAAAAAGGCCGCAGCCCTGCTGGAGAAACTGTTATGAATCGCTGGCAGACGCCTTTCCAGTATTTAGGAGGCCGCCTAGTGGCTGCCGGGGGACCGGCAAGAGATGTGTCCGACCCCTCCGACCTGTCCAAAGTGGGCGAGATTGCCGACGCCACCGCTGCCGAGATCTCCCAAGCCTTAGATCTAGCCGAGGCCGCCAAGAAGCCTTGGGCCCATCTCGACGGAAAGACCAGAGCGGGCCTACTGCATCGAATGGCTCACCGCATTGAGACCTCGGATCTCACCGAGATCGCCGTCCTCATGACTCGGGAAGTGGGCAAGCCCTTCCCAGAGTCCATGGGAGAGCTCGCCAACGTGGCCTCCGTGTTCCGCTATTACGCTGAGATGGCACGAGACGACGCCGGCAAGATCGCCTCGACCATGCAACCCGGCTCTTTCCAGTACTGCAAGTACTTCCCTTACGGGGTGAGCCTGCACATCGTTCCCTACAACTTTCCTATACTGTTGTTGTGCTGGGGACTGTCTGCTTCTTTGGCGGCGGGGAATGTGGCCATCGTAAAACCCGCCGAAACAGCCACGCTGTGCACCTGGGCCTTCTTGGAACTTATCGGAGAAGAGCTCCCTACTGGAGTGCTTTCCGGGCTCTCCGGTGGACCTGATGTCGGTCGTGCGCTGGTGGAATCGCCCCGAACCCAGGTGGTGGCCTTCACCGGTTCGGTGGCCGCAGGTCGAGCCGTGGGAGAGGCTTGCGCCCGGGCTTTCAAGCCGTGCTTGATGGAAGCCGGCGGCAGCGATCCCCTGATCATCAGCGAAAAGGCCCCGTTAGAGGTGGCCATCGCCGGTTCGGTGACCGCCGCCTTTCATCTGTCCGGGCAGATCTGCACCTCGGCGGAACGCTTTCTGGTGCACGAAGCGGTGCACGACGAATTCGTGGCCGGACTGGTGGCCGGAGCTCGGGCCCTGCGCATAGGTCCAGGTCTGGAGAAATCCGAGATCGGCCCCCTGGTGAGCCAGGCCGCCCGAGATAAAGTCATGGCCCTGGTGAAGCAAGCGGTGGCCGAAGGGGCCAAAGTAGAGACCGGAGGACGTATCCCTCCCGGGCATCAAAGCGGTTGGTACTACGAACCCACGGTTCTGACTGGGGTAACCCCGGACATGCAGCTCTTTACCGAAGAGCTGTTCGGGCCGGTAGCCTCCATCTGCAAGGTGAAGAATCTGGACCAAGCCCTCGAATTGGCAAACAGTTCGCCCTTTGGCTTGGGGGCTTCGCTCTTCACCACCGATTTGGCTGAAGCTATGCAGTTCGCCGAGGAGATCGAAGCGGGCATGGCTTGGGTCAACAACCCTCTGGTGGACAACGACGCCCTCCCCTTCGGGGGCTGGAAGAACTCCGGGGTGGGCCGGGCCCTGGCTCGCGATGGCCTGAACGCGTTCCGGCAAAGCAAAATGGTGATCATCGACCCGGAGCCGAAGATCCACGACTGGTGGTATCCCTATCCGGATGAGGCTTTTTACCGCCATAAACAAGGGCCCTGTCGAAATTGATCACCTCGAACTTAGGAGAGTTCGTAGCTCCAGCACTTTCTCCGGAAATCTCATCTGAAAGGAATACCCATGAAACGTCTTGTTTTTTTTCTGTCGATTCTCCTCTGTCTTCTTGCTTCACCGCTCTCAGCCGAAACCGGCACCGAAATCGTGGTGAATGCCCTAAAATCCACAAACTTTGCGGTGAAGCCCGAGATCGCTTTCCTGGAAAAAACGACCACCTTTTCGGTCCCCGAGCATAGCCTGTCCCGCTTGGCCAGCACTGAGAGTTACGGTGGAGCCATCTTTGCTCGCTCATTTGCTCGAGAAATGATCGCCTACTTCGAGGTCAATGGTCACCCCAATCTCCGGCAAATGCTCGAGACCGGCAACACTTCAGCTCTCGACGAGATCGCTAAGAACTACTCCTTCAAGTTCGTCTATGAAGGCCCCGACGATGATAAAGCCTGGCGGATGTTCGTCAACTATTCTGACCTTTTTCGAGAAAATCTGACCCACTGGGGCTGGGTTCCGAACAGCGGGCAAATCCACCTCGAATCAGTAACTACCCCCCAGGCCTCGGGCTTTAGTGGAAGTACCGACGGCAAGGTCTTCAAAATGACCAATCCCACCTTGGAATTGCCCACCTCCCAGTGGAGCAATAGCGTCTATAAGGATTTCGAAAAACATGGAAAAACAGGCAATCGACCTTAACTCGTTAACCTTCAGACCCTCGATCTATGCCAGACAATGGGGCGAACTTCGTTTGAGGCATCTCAACACCGAGAACTGCTCCCTCTTGGAGCTTGGGCAACAATCCTCTATGAAGGTTCCTGAGCATAGAGCTCAAAGCGGTCACGGAGGCATCTGATTATCCCCACCTACTTGGTTAAATCCCATGAGCTTTTGGAGTAGATTAACGTGCGTATTCTCATACTAGGGGGAGCTGGTCTGATGGGTTCTGGGACCATCCGCGACCTGCTTTCTCCCCTATCCCCAGAGGTCAAAGAAGTGATCGCCTGCGACAGCCATCAGGACCGCCTAGATCGGCTCAAACGCGAATTGCCGGATTCTCGCCTGCAGACTCGAGTCCTTGACGTGGCCAATCCGGACGACCTGGCAAAAGCTCTGGCCGACTGCGATCTTTGCATCAATGGGGTGCCAACCTTTGCCGGCTTCCAGATGGCCATCTTCGAGGCTTGCCTGAAAGCCCGACGAACCTATGTGGATTACGGCGGCATGGGGGTCTTCACCGTCAAGCAGAAAGCCATGCACGAAAAGTTCGTCCGGGCCGGAGTGACCGCTGTCATCGGACTCGGAGCAGATCCGGGAATGTCCAACATGATCTGTAAGGCCTGCGCCGACCGCCTGGACGAGATCGACCGCATCAATCTCTACTGGACCGGTCGCTCGGACGCCCCCCCGGGTCCAGCCCTGTCCCCTCCTTACGCCCTGAGCACCATCCTGGCGGAATATGCCAACCCTAGCCAACAGTTTCTCGATGGACGTTTGCAAGAAGTTCCCGCCAGGAGCGGCTTGGAAACCATAGAACTCCCGCCCCCTTTCGGTCCCACGACCTTCATGTTCACTCAGCACTCAGAACCCCTGACCGTCCCGTTTGCCAAAGGGATCGCCGACAAAGGAATCAAGGAATTTACCTGGCGCTTGGCCTTTCCCGAAGCCGACCATCAGACCTGGCTTGCCCTAGTGCGCGCCGGCTTTGGCGACTTCGACACTCCGGTTCAGGTGAAAGGCGTTGAGGTGAAGCCCATAGATGTTCTGCAAGCCGCAATCCAGCGAAACTTGGATAAGTACGGCACAGCCCTCGAAAGCGAAGGTGAGACGTACGACCTTCATTTTGCCCGAGGCTTTGGCCGCAAGGAGGGCAAGGAAACCAGGGTAACGGTGCAAGTGACGGCCAAATCCGACCCTCTTTATGAGGGTTATGTCGATCCGGCTACCTCCATGAATATGTCCCTTGGAACCCAACTCTTGCTGCAAAGCTCCCCGGGACCTGGCGTTTGGGCCCCAGAGGAAGCCTTCGAGGTGGATACCTATCTCGAACAGGTGCGAAAAAGGCGCTTCGCTGTAGCCATCGAAACCCTGACTACCGAGGGAGAATCCAGATGGTAATAGAACGTCAGCAGCACTTCATTGACGGCCAATGGACCAACGGCAGCGGACAAACTTTCGAAGTGGTAGACCCCGCCACCGAAGAGGTTATTGCCCAGGTGGCAGCAGGCGGAGCAGAACAGGTCCAATTGGCGGTAGACGCAGCGGTCAGAGCCCAACGCTCCTGGGGACGGACCTCGGGCTCCCACCGAGCCGATTTGCTCAGGGCTATGGGAGAAGCCATAGAAGACCGGCAGCGAGAACTTGCCGAACTCGAAGTGCGAGACAATGGGAAACCCCTCCCGGAAGCCGAGTGGGATGTCGCCGATGCCGTCTACTGCTTTCGCATGTACGCCGACCTGGCCGAGGAACTGGTGGGGCAGCAAGGAGAACAGATCAAGCTGCCCGATGGGCGCTTCTCTTGTCAGGTTTACCATGAACCCGTAGGGCCCTCTGGGCTCATCGTTCCTTGGAACTATCCCTTGCTCATGGCTGCCTGGAAAGTGGCGCCGGCCTTGGCAGCAGGCTGCACGGCGGTCCTCAAACCCTCGGAACTGACTCCTCTGTCCGCCTTGGAACTTGCAGACATCGCCCAGGAAGTGGGGCTACCGAAGGGGGTCTTGAACGTGGTCACCGGGACCGGCCCCGAGGCGGGTGCTCCCCTAGCCGAACATCCGAAACTGGCCAAGATCGCCTTCACCGGCAGCGTCCCCACGGGTCAGAAGGTGATGAGAGCCTGCGCCCAGGAGATCAAGAACGTGAGCTTGGAATTGGGTGGTAAATCTCCCATCCTGGTTTTTGATGACACCTCCTTGGAGGCCGCCGTGGAGTGGATCATGTTCGGCATTTTCTGGAACCAGGGACAGGTCTGCAGCGCGACCTCCCGATTGCTGGTGCAAGACATCATCGCCGATCGACTGTTGGACCGCCTGGTGGCCGAAACCACTAAGATTTCCATCGGTAGTGGTATGGAAGACGGGGTCAAGCTCGGCCCCCTGGTTTCAGCCTCTCAGCGAGACAAAGTGGACTCCGCCGTGCACCAAGCAGTCCGAGACGGGGGGCGTGTGCTTTGCGGAGGCGGCCCTCCCGCAGACCGACCCCGCGGGTATTTCTACTCCCCCACCATCATCGATGGCCTCCCCCTGGACTCTCAAGCCTGGCGAGAAGAGATCTTTGGGCCGGTGCTGGTGGTCCAGCGCTTCCAAACCGAAGAGCAAGCCGTGCGTCTGGCCAACGACTCGGATTATGGATTGGCGGCGGCCGTCATGTCCGGCGACCTCACCCGAGCCCAAAAGGTGGTGCGAGAACTCGAAGCCGGCATCGTCTGGGTCAACTGTTCTCAACCGACCTTCAGCGAGGCCCCCTGGGGTGGAATGAAACACAGTGGAATTGGCCGAGAGCTCGGTCGCTGGGGCCTGGAGAACTACTTGCAAACTAAGCAGGTGACCACCTATCGCTCCCCCGATCCCTGGGGTTGGTATTTGCAAGACGGCTAGTGCTCTGTCAAGTTTAAATTTGCGGGTTCGGTTGACGAGGCCGGGTACCCGCGCAGTGGGTGTTTGGCAAAATCCATTCGAGGGCCGGGGACCCGGGGACCCGGGGACCCGCTTGCGGGTGACGGGTGACGGGTGACGGATGACGGGTGACGGGTGCAACCTCTGTGAAGTTCGTCCCTACTGAATGGTGGTCAGGCGCCGGGAACCCGCGCTTGCGTGGGTTCCCG
>JBJHCR010000140.1:0-15620 GCA_050486105.1 Vulcanimicrobiota bacterium | reverse complement strand
GGCGATGCCGATGCGCTGCAATTGTCCCCCGGAGAGGCGAAGTCCCCGCTCGCCCATCATGCTGTCGTACTTTTGGGGGAGGCTTTCGATGTGGTCGTGGATGCGCGCTTTTTGGGCAGCCAATTCGATCTTTTGCCTGTCGCGCTTCTCCGGAGGGACTCCCCAGGCGATGTTGGCAGCTATAGTGTCGTCTAAGAAATGAATCTGCTGAGGCACATAGGCCACCAGATGCTCTCGGCCGCTCTCCTGTCTGGCTACGGAGATGCTCCCTTCGTTGGGAGCTAAGAGGCCCAAGAGCAGATCGACCAGGGTGGTCTTGCCCGCTCCGGTGCTTCCCACAATTCCGACTTTCTCACCTCGCTCGATGGTCACCGAGACGTCTTGGATGGACTTTTGGTGAGCGTTGGGGTAGCGATAGCACACCTGCTGCAGGGCCAGCAATTGCTCTGAATCGCTCTCCAAGATTTCCCTGTCGATGCGGCTGGATGAAGACGGCCCTTCGTCGCTCAATTCCTCGGCGATCTTCTCCAGCACCCACTGTCCCGCCACCAGGTTGATCACCGAATAGTAGAGTTGTTGAGCGGCCGGCAACATGCGCAAGGCTGCAGCACCGTAGAGGGCGATGAGGGGAATGCTCTCAAAGACTCCCCAGTGCCTAAGCTGGGAGACCACCACAAAACCTACCAAGCCTCCGAAGAGAAGAATCTCGATGAAATACTTGGGCATCAGTGAGAAATATTGCACATTGGCGGTGGCCCTGACCGCCCGTCGGGCCGCTTCCTGGAATCGCTCCCGGAAGTACAGAGCGTTCCCAGCCACCTTGACCGCCTTGATCCCACCCAGAGCCTCGGCGACGGATTTCTGGCTGTCGCCATTGGCCTGGACCAGCAGGCGCCCTTGGTTGCGAACGATCCCCCGATTGAGCCGGAAGAGCATCCAATAGATGCTAGCGAAAGAGAGAAAGGCCACCATCGCCACATAGGGCTTGGCCGCGAACAGGAGCGCCGTGAGGAAGAGAAGCTCGGTGCTCTTGACCATGACCAGAACACAGTTTTGGAGGATGCTCCCCACAGATTTGGCTTCCGAGAGGACCGCATTGGTCAACTCTGAAGAATTTCGCTGCAAATGCCATTCGTAGGGGTTGCTCAAGAATCTCTGCAGCAGCAGGCTTGAGATCCTCTCGTATTGTCGCCAGGAAAGCTTTATGCCGAAATAGGTGACCAATCCGGAACTCAAGGTACCGGACAGGGCGGCCAGCAAAACCAAAAAGCCCAGAAAAACGAAATCGTAGTGGTCCACCATGGCTTGAGCCATGGCCGGCAGCTTGCCTCCGAGGAGAACAGTGAAAAAAAGGGATATGGCCGCTACCCCAACTGTTTGAAGCAGACTGGAGACCACGGAGAAGACTGCCAGAAGCGCGTATTGCCTGCGGCTTGCGGGGTCCAAGAGAACAGCTAGATGCTTAAGCACGGACCACTAGTCCATTGAGACCTTCGCCAGACGCTTGTCATCGGGAATGACCACAGGTCAGGGGCGACCCACTCCTAGTTTCGCGGCCGTCGAAAGTCGTCGACGATACTGGAAACCACTTCTGAGTCTGACCTCAGCTTTGACTCCTGACCACCAGGCCCCCCGTTGACAGGGATGAGGGTCCGATCTCCAGGGTCGTCAGGGAGGGGTCGTTTGAACTTCTCCCATTCTTCAACCAATTCCGACGGGCTGGCGGGGATCACCGCGATCACCGGCAACTCCAGGATCTCTTCGATGCGTGGACGCAGCTTCATAGAAGTGGAGAGATAGTCTTTCAGGAGAGCGGCACCGATCCCTAAGAGCAAGCAAAACGGGATGGCCAAAGCCAGCTTTTTGTTGCGGCTCAACCCCCGGCTCTTGGGAGCTTCGGCGATGATCGGGGTTCCGGGGAGGGGTTGTTCCAAAACGGTAACCGACCCCTGGCGCCGGCTGCTCTGCTCCACCACCCGAGCCTGATAGAGTTGCTGAGTCAGGGCCAGGTGGTTTTCTTCCCAAACCGTCAATTCTCGCTCGAGCTTTTGCACGGTTCGTCGATCCTCTGGGGTCATCTGATTGGCCAGCAGAGCATTGAGCTGCTGGGTCAAACTCTGCTCCCTGGAGGCGATCTGCTGCATCTCCATAGCCTTGGACTCGTACAGCGACTTGGCGTACTCGTGCAAGCCGGATTGATAGAGCTCCTCAGAGCGCTTCAAGCGGAGCTTAGCCGAAACCACGTTATCGTTTTCTTCGGTGTAGATTTCTCTGGCTTGTTCGAGTTGAATCCGAGCCTCGGTGACCTGAGACTCCAGACTGGTTAAAGCTGCGTCTCCCTTTTGTAAGACCGACCAAGGAGGGCTTGAGGTTTGGCCGGTGAGATATCCTTGCAGCCCTTCGAGCTCGGCTTGGAGGGCGGGAAGGTTGACCTTCAACTCTTGACGTTGGCTGTTGAGCGCTGCCAGATCCGTCTGAAGCTGAACATCGCTCGGGGTATCGAGGTAGAGTTCCCGAATGGCCACCAGCTTGTCTTCCACCTCTAGGCGGCGCTCATCAGCTTCGAGGACCAATTCCTCGATGAATTTTCGGGTGCTGGCGAACTCTCGAGCTGAGATCTCCTGGACATAGTTTGAAAACTGTTCGGTGATCTGTTGAGAGATCTGCTGAGCGAGCTTCGGCTCGGCGCTGGTCACCGAAAGCTGAAAGAGTTGAACTCCCCGAGAGCTCATGCTGAGTGGCTCGATCTGCACCAAGCCTCGAAGGGACTCCCAAGGGACCGGCTCAGAAACTTGGGAAGCCACCCGACGCAAAAGTTCTTCGCTGGCCAAAAGCTCCTTGAGCACCGTGGGGTCGGCGAACCAGGATTGAGCCATGTCGAGCCCCACCATAGAGCGACCGCCGGTGAAGGCGTTGACGTTCCCGCTGGGTGGGGTTAGGAGGATCTTGGCTTGAGACATGTATTGAGTGACCGGCTGATGGGGGGCCGGAGTGGGTGAACCGAAGGTGATCAACGCTAATGATAAGAGCGTCACTCCGATGAAGATCCAGCGGTAGCGCTTAACGGCCTTTATGACGTGCAATATGTCCATAGAATGGATTCGGGTCAATTACTCCAAAATGTGAAGAAATTTTAGTCAAGATGTCCTTTGTTGCCTCTTTTCTTCGGAAACAACTTAAAAAACCCACTTTTTGTGGTTTCTGGTGCTCGATATTCTTGCCCATATCCGGCAGTTTGTCCATACCCATACCCATACCCATATCCGTAGTTGTCTCCGTATCCAGAACCCGGGACCTGCTCCGAAGGGTCGGCGTTGTTGAGGACCACCCCGAAGACTTCGATCCCGTGGTCCTCGAGGTCGGCGGCATAGTGCGCTTCAGCATCCCCTCTCCAAGCCTCGGGGCTGACCACCATGATGGCCCCATCGGTCTGGGCGGCGATCATCAAAGCGTCGGCGCAGGCCGAAAGGGGGGAGGTGTCGATCACCAGGCAGCGGTCTTTGAGGCACTCCTCCTCCAAGATTCGCTTGAGGCGACCCGTTCCCAAGAGGTCAGCAGGGTTGTCGTTCGACAAGCCCGCTGGCAGAAAACTCAGGCGCTCAATAGGAGTAGAATACAAACAGTCGGCGACGCCGGCCTCTCCGGCCAGCAGCTCTTTGAGACCTTTATTGTTCTGCTGCTCGAAGACTCGGCTGAGAGTGGGTCTCCTTAGATCCCCGTCCACCAAGACCACCTCAATGAGCAGCTGAGAAAAACCCACCGCCAGGTTGGCCGAGACCATGGACTTGCCTTCCCCACCCCAAGAACTGACAATGGTGAAGCGACGCTTACCCTTCACCAAATTGCGGGACAAGGCTGCCCGCAAAGAGCGATAGCTCTCAGCCACCGGCGAATTCGGCTCTTTGAGCAGTATGATGCGGTCTTTGATGGACATAGGGAGAGATAGCGCCTGATCTCACGCGGATCCTTTTATTCGACAGAAATCCCTACCCGCCTTTGGTGGGAACTTGAGCCAGGTGATCGAAAAAGAAAACGTGCGGAATAGGACTTCTATAGCTTTGAAAGCGTCGACAGCGCCGAGGCCTCCAGAAAGTTGAATGCGCCTAAGCTCATGCGCCTCTTGGTTTTTTCCACCCTTTTCTGGGCCTGCCTGGCTTGTTGGACGACCTTCGGCTCTGATCTTTCCTGGGCTGAAACCACTCGGGTTTCCGGTCAATTTGCCACGGAACTCGATGACCTCTCCATTTCTATGCTCAAGGCTCAAGTCTCTGCTGGAGATCTCCATCACCTCATCGAAGGTGAGATCACCGTCAATGAGGTGCAGGGCTCGAACAGGGCCTTTCTCCTTCAGCTCAGGCACCCGGAAACCGAGGTGGCTGTATCAAGTTTTGAGCAGACCGCAGACCTGTTGCAGCTTAAGGTACGACAGTTGGCGGTGGCAGAATTGGAACTCTCCCGCTCCTATGTCGACGAACTCAGGAGCGAAGAAGTGCGAAACAGACGGGTTCCAGCTCAGCGTTCCGCCTCCACCACTCAAGTGGGCGACTCCTCAACGAGCACCCTCTTGGGCTCCCAAGACTTGCAGCGAGCGGTGCTCTTGCGCCAAGAGAGCGATGACCTGTCGAGCTTTCTTCAAGGGGTTTCTCGACCGAACTGGTTGGAGGCTCGACTCGACCGTGAAGCTTTGGGTCGGGCCCGGGAAAAGCTGAGAAACGATGAAGCCGAACTCGACCGTTTGACCCAGGTTTTTCGGGCGGAAAGCCGCGCAGTGGCAGCCCAGCACCGGGTGGTGGAGCAAACCAAGGCAGAACTCTTGAATCTCGAACTGAACCTGGCTGCTGCACTCTTGGAATCTCATCGCATCGAGCTTGAGGGCCTAGAAGAGAAGACCCTAGCGGCCATTGCTAACAACGAGCAACAGAGAACCTCAGAATCCGCAGACGATGAGTCGCCAGAACCAACGGTTGCTGATTGGCTCGACAAAGAAGCGACCAAATTGGAGCAAGAGACGCAGAAAGTCTTGCGGTCGGCGGAGCTGCGACCCTTAAACAGTCCGGTGGTGACTCGAGAAGCCCCCTGGGGCTATCGGCTGGCGGCGGGGTCTTGGGGTTTGAGCCTTTTATCCCTTCTCGGAGTGCTGCTTTGCGGGGCTAACGAGGCTAAGACCCGGGGTGGTGCCTCGAAGGACCAAGCTCCCATGGAGCAAGACCTTTGCTCTGGATTTCGGCTCGATGCTTCTCAGGAGCGATCTGCCTTGACCTCGAACACTCCTCTCTCCGAGCCCTTCTTTCAAGACCTCTATCAGCGCTTGAGTCAAGCCTTAGGTCGGCCGCCTTCAAAGCTCCTGATTCTGGGGGCTGACGGAGTGGAGCAACGTGCCAGCCTGAGTCTATCTTTAGCCAAAAGCTTCGCTCGCTTTGTGGGAGGGACTCGGCCGGCCTACCTGATCGATTTCGACTTTGAGAACAAGGCTTTGAGCCGTTCTTTGAGTCAAGCGGACTCGTTGGGAATCAGCGATCTCTTGAACAGTTCGCTGCCCGCAGAAGAATTTTTCGCTTCGGTGTCTGGTGAGCCCCTACAGTTTGCCCCGGCCGGGACCAGCCAGACCTGGAAAGAGAAGGCGCCTCCAGAAAAGCCCTTGCAGCAGCTCTTCAACTCTATCGAAGGAGGGCTTTTGGTGGTCGATGCAAGCTTCACCTCGCCCTTGGGTTGCTTGGAAGATAGGGTCGACTTGGTGCTCTGCCTGGCTCGGCCTAATCAACGCTGGAACCGAGTTCAGGAGAAAGTTCTTCGGAACTTTCGGGACCAGGACGTCCCGCTTTGGGTGGTCGTCGACGAAAGCTCTGAGGCCTTTCCCCTGAGGTGAACCCTCTTGGGCGACTAGAGCCTGTTTGAGCATAGTCCAAAGGGATGGAAGGAGTTTGCCCTCACCTTAGGGGATACCCCTTTAATGGTCAGTTTTTGTCGGCTGCTGCTTCTCTCGCTCTGTCTTTTTGCCACTCCAGCTTTGGCCCAGGAGGGAGCTTCCCCCCAACTCTCGCCGGGAGGAGCCGGGGTCAGCATACCTCTGCAGAGCGAAGAACACGTGATTCGGCCGAACGACCAACTCGAGTTGCACATCACAGCTTTGCCGGACTTGCCCACCACCTATTTGGTTCGGGTGGATGGCCACTTCTTCCATCCGGTGGTGGGAGAGGTGAAAGCCGATGGTCGAACCTTAAGCGAGCTGAGGACCGAGCTGACCACTCGACTAGCCAAAGAGCTTCGGAATCCGAAATTTCGCCTGGGCCTCAAAGAGGTGGCTCGCCATCAAGTGGCCGTTCTTGGAGAGGCCAAGTCTCAAGGGAGCTACGAGGTGCCGGTGGGGGCCACCCTCTTGGATGTGATCGCCAAGGCTGGAGGTCTCACCGAAAAGGCCGACCGCGACCAAATGGTGTTGCTTCGAGGAAATGAAAGCCTAGAGGTCTCTCTGAAGCCCGAAGAGCGGGGAGGCTTGACCAAAGTGCGCTCGGGCGATGTGCTCTACATTCAGGCAGGAGCCCCGGTGAGCGTCAGTGGAGAGGTCACCGAACCCGGAGTGTATTCCATCAGCCGAAGTCAAGGTGGTCCATGGGAGGCCATCTTGGCGGCCGGAGGCGCTAAGGAAGAGGCCTCCTTGGCCCGAGTTCGACTGGTGCGGGCCACCTTCTCCGAGCCCCTGCATCTAGACCTGAGGCCCAACAGTCCAACACCCATCCCCGAAGAAGCTCAGCAACTGCAAGCCGGGGACATCCTGGTGATTCCGCCCCGCCAAGTGGTGGTGCTCGGAGCTGTGCGCACTCCCGGCCCTATGCCACTGCGGGGGCATGAAACCCTTATTGATGTCTTGCCGGAGCAGATCGGAAACGACTCCGATATCGAGAAGATTCTGGTGATCAGAGCTGAAGATGTCCGCCATCAAAGGGACGTGAAAGAGCAATATAACCTGAAAGACTACCTGGAGAAAGGGACCACCGATATTGTGGTCCCCATCCAAGACGGGGACTTGGTTTACGTTCCGGCCAAAGGAAAAGAAGGATTCAATCTGTTTCGCGGTGCGAATATCCTGAGCATCATTGGTCTGGCTCGTTGGTTTTTTTAGGGCCTTGAATTGAGACGGATACGGGTGGTTGTTGGACGTTCTCCATAAGGTCTGGCAGTATTACTCCGACGCCCAATATGAGCTGAACTCGCTGAACGAAGCCGCGATTCGACAACAGATCGTCTCGCTTAAGCCAACGAAGGAGTTTCTCGCTTCGCTTCCAGGGATCCGAAGTCTGGTAAAGATCAGGGAAGGTGGCTAAAACCAGTTGGCCATCAGCTGTTTTGCCCAGCTTTGCGGTTTCGTATTCGATGCGGACGGGCATCCCGACTTGAACTTTGGGGAAGAGCGCTCGCACCTCTTCCGGATAACAGCGAATACAACCTCGGGTGACGGGAGCTCCGACGTTCAGCGGGTCATTGGTTCCGTGGATGCCCACGTACTGAGCCGACAGACCGATCCATCGATCGCCTAAAGGGTTGTCTGGACCCGGTGGGACCGGTTCGGTTTCCCCTGATCCCGCCGTGGGAAACCAGGTGGGATCGATGATTTTTTCGATGATCGAGAAGCTCCCCAAGGGGGTCTTGGCTTCAGGCGCCCGGCCCACGGAGACCGGGATGAAATCGGCGAAAACCCCATCCCGAAAGAGATAAAGACCACGCTCGGGAACGTTCAGCACCAAACCGTTCTTCGGAGGGGCGAAAGGCAAGACCCTGCGTCGGGGAATGGTCAGGATCGTTCCCGGCAGGACGTCTAAGGCGGTTTCAGGGAAGCCGTTAGCAAAAGCCAAGTGTTCGATGGCTAAGCGATGCTGTCGAGCGATGGACAAGAGATCGTCCCCGACCCGGACGGTGTACTCGCTGTCTTCACCCACCGTCGGACGGACGCTGAAAGGCTCGGCTGAGGCCTTTAGGGTGAGAAAAATCACTACGGTGATGACGATCAGGATTTGTCGGAATCTCATGATTGTTGCTCTGCCTCTTGGGGTGACGCTTCGATAGGTTCGACCTTCCCCACCTAGGGAAGCGAGGGTGAAGGGACGGGTTGCAGCAGGGTCACCTCGGAGTCGCTATCCCCCTCGGCTGCTGCCACCACCACCCCGGCTACCGCCAGACCCCCGGCCAAGGCACCCAAGGCTGGAGCCAGGCCAGATAACCCACCCACGGCAGACATGGGCGCTACTGGGATGACCGCAGTGGGGATGGGAGCTGCTGCCACAGGGGTGGTGGGGACAAAGGCGATCTCCTGCGGACCTGGGGCCAGAAGATCGAGATCGGGTGCGATCTCTTCGAGTCCACCGACCTGCTCTTCTTCGGTATGAGATATTCTGGTGCGCAGGCCTTTCCCTTTAGACTTAGACCCGAGTTTCGATCTCGGCGAGGTATGGGTTGGCTGGAGACCAGGAGCAGTCAAGAGGGTGTCCAGGCTGGCGATCGCTGGACCTACTTCCGTGGAATCCTGGGTCGAAGCTGCTGTCGGCCGATTCGAATTCCTGGAATCTTCCACGGACTTCGGAGCTTCAACGGTCTGCTCCGAAGCTATGACACTCTCTTTCATCTTGGCATTGCCGCTCAAGACCTTGAGCCTAGGGCCGTCGTCATCCAAAGAAAAGACGAACTCCCCTTTGCTCGCGCTTACACTGGCTGTTTCCGATTGGATCTGCAGTCTCATTCCTTCGGTGAAACCCAACAAGCGACCCGAGGTGACTTCGAGGGTGGCTTTGTCCCCGTCTATTTCCAAAATCGTGACTTCGGTGTTTGGGGCCAGTCGGACCCGACTTCGGTTCGCCAGCAGGAGAACGGCTTCTCCGTCGGGTCCGGTCACCAGACGATTTCCGGCGGCGATCTCCAAATGCTCTGAGCCGACGACTTGGCCATCGAGCAGTACCTGGCCCCGGACGGCTTCTATTTTAACCAGCCTCAGATTCTGCTGGAGAATCTGGTCTTTACGGTGGTCAGCGAAATCAGCTAAAGCCACGAACATAAAGCTCAGCAGGAGCAGAGCTACGGCGATCAAACTGACAATATATCTTCTAGTGGTCACAATGAACTGTCCTAGGTGGGCAACAAAAAAACTTTGATTTTAACCCACCCACTTTACCGAATTCACGATCTCTTCCAGGGTCCCTCTGTGACGCTCGTAGCTGTCCGGCTCGGTGATCGCGTGGAGAATATAGAGGTCGGGACCGCGGTCTACGATGGTTCTTCTGAAAGTGCGGCGGCCTTGTTCGGCATGGTACTCGGAACGGCCCTCATAGACCAGGGTGATAGCTGGTGATCCCTTCACTTGATGGGACTCTTCCTGATGGATCTCTCCATCCATTCTGGTGAGAATATAGTTTCGGCTCATCTTGGTGAAGGTCTCAAGAGTTCGACCCTGTTTTGGCACTACGGAGATGATCAGGAGGGCTTGCAGTTCGGCGGGCTCGTCACTGGCGAGGATGCTTCTCACTTTCGGCTTGTCGGGGGGAATATCCACCGCATACCAGTCATCCGGAACAGTGATCTCCAAGGCTCCGGCTCGAACCACTTGACCGGAATTGTCATCCTGAGCTAGAGCAGGGGACGAAACAACCAAAGTTCCACCCACGAGCAAAAGCCAGAACTTGAAGGCGAAGCTGTTCGCCGTTCTCTTGAATCTAAGTTCCAAAAGTCTCACGCGCGAAGATCATAGCAAAGAATCTGACGCCTAGCGATACACTTGCGTGGTAGTTTCATCGCCTCTATGGCGCTTTTTTGGTCCGGCCTAGCTCCTTGAGCCTTCTGGTAGCAAGGGGATCCTTGGGACGAACACTCAAGGCTTCCTGATAGGCGTTGATCGCAAGTCTAGGCTGACCGGACAAACGGTAAAGATCCCCGCTGCGAACCAGCAAGGGAAAGGAATAGGGATTTTCTTGAAGCCCGCTGTTCACGATCTCCACTGCTCGTTTGAGGTTGCCTTGAGCTTCTGACGCCCGGCTAGTGAAGACCTGAAGCCAGGTCAAACGCTGGTGTTGGGCGAGCTGCTCTTCGAGGACGCTGTGAAGCTCAGCTTGCTGCCCAAGAGCCAAACCGGTCTCTAGCCAGAGCTCAAACACTTCTTCGGCACAAGGCTGGTCAACGATCTGCAAACCCTTCACCGTTTTCTGAAGGCCAAGAAAAAGCTCTTCGGGCTGCATCAAGTGAACCGACACCTGATGGTGTTTCAATTGGAGGCAGAGTTCTCCGGGGTTCCGTCGCAGCTGTCGCTCGACTAACTGCTGAAGGAAGGGCCACTGTTTTTGTTTTTCCGATTGGGTTTGGATAAGACTCTCCACCTCAGCCAAGTGCTCAGGAGACAGATGGTCCTCGAAGCGGTCCAGGGCTTCGAGCCCTGCCCCGGGGTCCTGAGCTTCCCATACCAGCACTAGGTCCCGGAGTCGAGCGAGCCCTCGACCGTCGGTGACTCGAGCTTGGTAGAGCAGCAGATCAGCGAGCCTTGAAAGATCGTCGGTTTGCCAGGCGAAGGCCAAGTTGTGTTGGAGCACTTCGGGATTCCCCGGTGCTAGAGCTGTTGCTTGAGCCAGCAGTTCTCCCTGGACAGCGATCTGGCCCAAATCGCCTTTGAGATCGGCCAACTGTAGGGTGACCGGTATATTGAGTGGGCTGACCTGATGGGCTTGCTGCAGCAGGGCTTCTTGGGTCCTCAAGTGGTGAGCGTCATCAGTTAAGGCTGACAGTCGAGCGGCGACCTGGGCTCGTTCCTGCAGCAATGCTACCCGTTGAGGCTGCAGGGCTAAAGCTTGATTGAGGAGTCGAGCACTCTCTTCGTGCAGAAGTCGCTGGGTGGCTCGGTGAGCTTCGACCACCCATTGATCGGCCTGAAAGGTTCTCCAGCCAAACAGGGCAGCCCAGCACGCCAAAGCGATCAAGGCCGTGGAGCAAAACCCTCTGAGGATCATGGGTTCTGAGCTCCGATTTCGTGAAGAAGGAAAGGAAAACGCCAGTCCAAGGGCTAGAAACTCGAGCCAGAGTGTCGGGCGCTGCGAAACGAGGAAATTGAAGAGCGAAAAAACGACAAGCGCAACCAAGAGACTTAAAGTTGCTGCTGCCTCCACCGGTCGTCGACCTCTCTTGAGATGATCCAGGAGCTTTCGAAAGGCCAAAATAAAGAGCCCAAACCAAAGGGCAAAACCCACCAGGCCGCTCTCCACCATGATCTCGATAGGATCGTTATGGGCCAGGTTGATGTACTCGTCGTGCAGGACATCATTGGGACGAAAGCGTTGAAAAGATAGGCCGAAGGTCCCTGGTCCCGAGCCCAAGATCGGCGAAGCCAGCACCGCTTTGCCAAAGTGCCGCAACACCTCAACTCTCACCTTTTCAACCTCAACCGTTTGGCTTGAAACCGTACTGGCCCACTTCCCTAGGATGGGTATCTCGAAATTGGATGTCGGCAACAAGATCATAGCGCTCAGAAGGGGCAAAGCCAATAGGACTCTCACCGACTGCAAGCGACGCTGCCGGAAGCGCCAGAGAGCAAAAACGAAGAACAGAACGGCAGCAACAAACCCCAGCATGGCTGAGCGGCATCCGGTGGCCAACAGAGAAACGAATAGAATGGCCATTATGGCGAGCAAAGTCCAACGCTTCCCATGGTGGAATTTGCTGACGAGCCCCAGTCCCAAGAGCAGCCCCATCATAGGGATGATGGAGAAGGTATCCTGATTATTGAAGGTCCCCTTCAATGGGGGCAGATCACCGGTCTGCATGGCCAAACTGATCGCAGGTGGCCAGGCCAAAAGACTGGTGATGGTTGCGAATATCACGACGCTGAATGAGAGGGTTCGCCATTGATGACCGTTGCCGATGGCGCAGCAGGTCATCACAAAGAGGCCTACGGCTCCCAGCAGATTGGCCAGACTCCTTTGGCTGAGAAACGGATCGACGCTCAAAAACGTGGACATCGCTTGCCAAAACAACAGTAGGAGCACCAGGTCACAGCTCCTGCTGTAAGAGGGACCCATCCCTCGGATGAGCCGAATCATCGCCCAAGCTCCTGCGGTGAAAGCGCCTAGGACAATAGGTAGTCCGGGGTTCAAAGTTGTCGGATAGACAAAAATCGTGATCCCGAAGAGCAGCAGCAGGTTGAGCACGGCCAAAATGGTCGATCTGCCATTTCCCCCCAACTCCTGGGAGGACGAAAGTCTTGGCTCAAAAGACTTTGACACTTCGGCTGCCTCCTTTCAGAGATTGCTCTGTCTTCTGTGAAATCCGATAGCCGCCACTCTCAAGAAGGGGGGAGGCTCTTCATTATGAAGTTTTGGGTCTATGATTCCAAAGATTCCCGTGACCCAAGTCGATTCGGTCCTGTATCGCTCTCCTCAGCCGGACTTCGAAGATCTGCTTTGCCTGAAATCCGCCGGAGTCAAAACGGTGATCAATCTGAGACTCGAGGCTGAAGAGAGTCGGTTCTTTGCCACCCAAGCGGATCTCCTTTACGTATATCTGCCGGTGAGAGATTGGAATGTGCCCGAGGAAGAGCAAGTCCAACAGTTCCTCGAAGTTCTCGAGGACCAAAATAGGACTCCAGCTCTGGTGCATTGCGCCATGGGAGTAGGCCGCACCGGCACTTTCGTGGCCTGCTATCGGGTGGCCAAAGGGATCGAAGTTGAGGAGGCGATCGGACTCACCGACCGTGAGTCCCCCATGCGTTTGGTGAGCATGAGCCAAGCCCAGAAAAGATTTGTCCGAGAATATGCTTTCTTTGCGCCTTGACTGAAGTTCGGGGCGCTCAAGGGCAAAGTGAACCCCCTATAGTATATATGAGTTTTTTGAAGTTTCTTTGCAAGATATGAAAGCCTAGCTGACGAAGACTTAACGTCCGTGGCGAACAGATCAACAATCATCTTGGTAGCGAACACCGGCTGGTATCTCTACAATTTCCGATTGCCCTTGGCGCGAAGGCTTCGTACTGAGGGTTTTCAGGTGGAGATGGTTTCCCCTAGGGATACCTATGTTTCCCGAATTACAGCCGAAGGATTCGTTCATCACGCCCTGCATCGGCTCAGTCGCCGAGGGGTCAACCCATTTCTCGAGTTGGTCGCCCTCCTAGAGTTGGTGCGACTGTACTGGAGACTGAAACCCCGGGCAGTCCACCATTTCACCATAAAGTGTGTGCTTTACGGAACCATAGCGGCCAAACTGACCGGAGTGCGCTCGGTGGTCAACGCGGTAACCGGTTTAGGGCATGTGTTCTTGGGTCGAGGTTTGCTCACTCGAATCATCAGACCTCCGGTCCATGTCCTGTATCGCTTGATCCTGAAAGCCCGCCGAGGTCATGTGGTCTTCCAGAATCCTGAGGATCTGGAAGCTTTCATTCAGGCCAAACTGGTGGACCCAAAAAAGACGGTGATCATCCGTAGTTCTGGGGTCGATGTCAAGGCTTTCGTTCCTAGACCCAGTGGGCCGGAATTGCCGGCCACAGCCGTACCGGTGGTCCTGTTTGCCGGACGTTTGATAGCTGAGAAAGGGATCTTCGACTACGTGGAAGCGGCACGCCTGGTCAAAGCCAAACGGCCTGTTTGCTTTCAGGTGGCCGGCGATCCGGATCCGGGGAACCCGAGTTCTGTGTCCCCTGAAACGGTGGAAGAGTGGCGCCGGGAGGGGGCGGTGGATCTCCTGGGGCACGTGGAAAAAATGATCGAAATTCTGACTCTAGCCGACCTGGTGGTTCTGCCATCCTATCGCGAGGGAACTCCACGGGTCCTCTTGGAGGCGGGAGCTCTAGGCAAGCCCCTGGTGGGCACCGATGTACCCGGATGCCGAGAGGTGATCCAAGAAGGGTTCAATGGTTACCTCACTCCAGTCCGCGACCCCAAAGCTCTAGCCCAAGCCATAGAAAAAGTGCTCGACGATCGCAAAGCCGCAGCTCATATGGGTCGCAATAGTCGTCGATTAGTGGTCGAGAACTTCAGTTCTGAGAGAGTGGTCAACCGCACTATGGAAGTCTACGCTCAGCTGGGCATAGTAGCCTGAGCCCTGTACTCCTCTGCTCATGACCCATGACAAACTCTTCAAGATGGGGCTCGCCGTGCCAGAGCCGACTGGCCACGCTCGATTCTGCGCGACCTGGGCTGAAAGCTTAGGCCACTCTTCCTGGGTAGATGAGGGAGGCTTGATCGATCGCAGGTACCTCCAAATCGCCCAGCATCAACAGCACCCATAGTTGGTTGGAAGCCAACGGCTAAAAACGGGAAGACGCGAGCACAGCCTTTTTACGGGATCACCTTCGTTGATGGGGCCGCGACGGAGTTCAGAGAAAAGGTCTCCTAGTCCACTTCTTCTCCGAGCTCCCTCAATCGGGCCGCCAGTCTTTCAGCCCGCTCGCGCTCTTGTTCGGCCCGTTCGCGTTCCTGTTGGGCCCGTTCGTGCTCTTGGTTGGCTCGTTCACGCTCTTGGTTGGCTCGTTCGCGCTCTTGGTTGGCTCGTTCGCGCTCTTGGTTGGCTCGTTCGCGCTCTTGGTTGGCCAACTCAAGGCCGGTGCGAAGGATGTTCCCCTCCCGATCGCACCAGCGAAGCCAGGTGGCGCTCAGGCCCTCAAAGGTGCCCTCCCACAAAGTGAGACCGATCCCCACTTCGTCGAGCCAGGAGGGGCTGGCCACCTCCACATAGCTTCGACCGTGCAACACGTAGACTCTCAAGGGGCGTTTGCCCAGGTAGGAAAGGGGGTCGAAGATCACGGCATAAGGCACGCCTGCGGCGGCGTAACGGAGGAGCTTCTCGTCCTCCTTGCCCTTCCGGTTGGAAACCACCTCGATCACGATATCCGGGGCTTTTCCAAACTCCCAGATCATGTAGGAGCGGTTGTGGTGCTCCCACCAGTCTTCCGGGACCTGAACTCCCAGGCTGACCATGACGTCCGGCACCACCGCTTGGTCTGAGACTTTGTGGAATAGACCCACATCGGCCGCAGCCAAAAACGGCTCGGTCTGCCCGGACTGAGCCCAGGAAGCGTAAAGACTGTCCGGCAGCAACCTCTGCTGACGCTCTTGGAACCAGTTATCCACGGGCTGGTCGTCTTCGGTAATCAGGTGGGAGACGTCGGGACGGAGAGTCTCTTCTAGAGATTGTAGGGGTTGAGCCGGCTCTGCCAATTGTACTTTACCTCCATCAAAGAATTCTCCATTACCTGGGATTGAGCCTTTTGAGTGGGCTAGAACTCAACAGCAGGGCAGGAAGCAGTTCTCGGACCCGAGATTCTCAAACCGTTAATCGAACACTTTGGGGATCTCCTTGTTAACGGTGTAACAGGTTTATTGCCAACATGTAAACCTTCGTACAGCGGCCTGTGCACAACCGGTGGAGAAGGGTTCAGGATGGCTTAGTGGTGGGCTTCGTGGGCTGTATAATCCTGTTGATAAGGTCCTTGACAGGGGGGGCGATAGGGAGTAGTCTGCGTTTACTCCAGTCACGGAGTCGCCCCGCCAAGCGAGAGAGGCGGTAGGGTCTATCACCCCTTACGGGCAACGGTTCAAGGGATAGAGGTTGGACGCACCCCTTCGTGGTCGCTGAAACCGAAGCAGCTCTGTCGGCAACGACAG
>JBJHCR010000139.1:0-15646 GCA_050486105.1 Vulcanimicrobiota bacterium | reverse complement strand
ACATGGCCCTACGGGAACGCCTGCGGCTTTCAAACGATTTTGCATGGACAATAATGGACGAGTCTCGCGACGCGGAGATTAATTCAGCAGCCTCCTAGGCGCTCAGGCTCTCTCCTAGGCCCAAGTGCAGGGCGACATCGAGGATCCCTGGGTAGTAGTCTAAGTCCAGCACCAGAGCCGCGTAGAGGTGAGCCGCCATTTCCGCTAAGTCGCTGGGGCAACGGGGGCAGAGCACGTGGAACAGTTCGTGGGCCAGGATCAGCTCCCGAGCCGAAGGGTGAACCGGAAAACCCAGTCGCAGCATCTCTTCGTGCAGATCGGCTTCGGCTTGAGCATCCACGACCAGTTCCTGATGGCGCAGGTTGAGACGGGCTCGGAACTTCACTGAACCGAAACTCAAGCTTTGCACCGACAGCTTGATGCCCCGTCCGAGAAGTTCAGCTTCGGGCTCGCGCCTGGTGGCCCGTTGGGCTTTCTGAGCCCAGTCGGTGGCTCGTTCGACCTCAACCTTGCGCAAGGGCGTCCGATGGCGGGCGAAGTGCCAGGCGGGCAGTTGTTCTAAGATGGTGACTTTCATTTTGGCTTTACCCCCGGTTTGGATGGATGAGAAAATAGACCGGCACCTCAGGGTCTAACCCTGAGAGTTCCTGTCGAGCTAAGGTCAGAACTTGGTCGCTTGAGGTCAAAGAGGTGAGGTCGGTAAGTTTGCGTCCGGCCACCACGTGCAGGGCCGGGATCAGGGCTCCGGCATCCCCGTAGGTGGTGTGCTTGCCCAGGGTCTCCGACAGAGCCGATTCAAATTTGGCCCCTCGAGCCTCTTCCAATTGCCCTTCGGGCACCTGGAGCTTTACGTTTCCTTTGCGGTCGGTGACCCAGACGGTGCGCTTTTGCCGCTTGAACAGGTTGAACAGGAAGCGCTCCTCCCGAGCGCTGCGGTACAGATAAAAGTGGTCGGTGTGGCCCAGGGGCTGGAAGCTTTGCTCTTTGGGGGAGGCCTCTTTGAGGGTGGACAGGCGGTCTTCTTCTGTGACCTCCTCTTGGCCCCCGGTTTCCCCTTCGGAAAAGGCGATGGACCCGGTGGCCGTGGCCGAAACCAGGCTTTTTTGGGAGTCCACGCTCACCGTGACCTCCACCGTTTCCGGGTCGGCCCCCATAGCTATCACTGCCGATTCCGCCTCGGCCCGGATCCGTTGCAAGTCTTCTTGGGTGGGGTCCACCAGGTTGCGCTCGACAGTCTCTTTGACCATCGCAAGCGCCGCCCCAATGGCCGAGATGACTTCGGCCCGGTCGGCGATCTCGAAGGGAAAATCGAGCTTCTTGGCCACCACCGGCACGATGGCTCCGGCCCCTCCGCCACCGCCCAGCAATTTGATGGCCCGGTCTTTGACCCCATAGTCGGCGATCAGCTGTCGCACCGTAGGGATCACCTTTTCGGCGGCCCCGTCGAGCACTTTTCGGGCCGCGGCCCGGGAGGAACCGATCTTCAGATGGGAAGCCAAAGCCTCAAAGGCCTTCTCGATGCCAGGCAAGTACCCGGCCGAATAGCCGTCAGCCTTCACGTATTCCAACAGATTAGCAGCACAGGTGGTAGTGGGGGCGGCTCGCTCTCCTCGGGCGTTTTCCACCACGAAGTAGACGGGGTCGCCGGGCAGGGGCTGCACTTCACAAACTTTGAGTTCGCCCTCAAAGAAGCCGGGGTCGCTGAAAGCGCAGTAGGCAAACCCGGCTACGTGGGCGCTGCGTGGCCCCACCAAAAGGCCTCCGTCTCGAGCCCGACCCACCATGGAGCCTCCGGCGATGCCCAGAGTGCGGCTGTCCAGAGTTTTGAGATAGGTGGGGTGCCCTCCCACTGAGGCCGAACGGATGGCCGCCTTGCCGTCCTTGATCAAGCAGATGTCGGTGCTGGTGCCGCCCACCTCCAGAAAAATGGCGTCTGAGGCCCTCAAAAACATCAGCGCCGCCGCCACGCCTGCGGCCGGACCCGACAGCAGGGTGAGCACCGGCCTCCGGCGCACCTCCTGCAGGCTCATGACCCCCCCGTCGCTGCGCATGACCATCAGCGGCGCCTCAACCCCTTGCTCGGTCAAGGCTTTGTTGGTCATCTCGGCGGTCTCGATCATTTTGGGCAGAATACTGGCGTTCAAAACCGCCGTTCGGGCCCTCACGCGCAACCCGTACAGCCCGGACATTTCGTGGGTGCCGCAGGCCGGTAAGCTACTTCCTCGGGCCAGTTCGGCCACCATCTTCTCTCCGCTGGGGTCGTCCACTGAGAACCCCTGGGCGGCCACGATGGCCCGGCATTCTCCGGCTTTCAGTCGCTCCAAGGCTTGCTTGATCGCTTGCTCCTGGGGCTCCACGAACTCGAGCTTTGAGTGCAGGAACTTTCCTTCGGCCAACTCGATGTCGCCGACGTTCACGTCGGACTTGGCCTTCATGCCCTCAAGCCCGCTGCCCAGGCCCACGACCCCAACTTTAGCCACGTCGCCCTCCAACAGGGCATTGGTGGCTTGGGTGGTGCTGTGCGCCAGAAAGACCACCTCGAACCCCTCTCCGAGGCCGGCCTTGAGGTCGCGAAAGGACTGCAGAATTCCCGCAGCCACTCCGTCTTCGCTTTGGTGAGTGGTGGGAGTTACGCAGTGAGAGAGAACCTCGGCGGTGCGGTTGTCCACCGCCACGGCGTGGGTGAAGGTGCCGCCGACGTCGATGCCGATGCGGATGGCGCGATAGCTGGGTTCTAAATCTGCCCCAGAGGTAGTCATCGCGCCATCACTCCGTCGACCAGGGAGGAGTAGGCCAGAGCCGCGGCCACGAAGCCCCAGACATAGGGCAGGGTGGCCTTGAGAAAACGTTCGGTGGAGGACTTGGTGAAGGTGGCCAGCCACACATTGTGGGTGTTGGTGGGGTCGCAGACCCCTTGGATCTGGCCCACGGCGAAGAAGGCGGCCATGACCGCAACCGCCGGCATGAGGTCGGTGCCCAGGATCAAGGCGGCCACCCCGGCGCCCAGGCCGAAGAAGTTGAGCGGGCCCCGATAGAGCGCCAGGGGAGCGGCCACAGTGAAGAAGAGCAAAAAGCCCAGGGAACTCTGGGGCAAAATGGCCTGCAGAAAGGGCTGCATGACCTGCTTGGTGGGTTCGGCCATCATGGCGTTCAGAGCCATACCGATGCCCATGAACAGGCCGATCACCGGAGAGATGTCCTTTAGGCCCTCCAAGGTGGCGGCGGTGACGTTAGACAGAGATTTCTTGAAATCGGTGGTGAGGGCTCCGTAGACGATCCCCAGCAGAAAAGCCGGGATGATAGGCCAATCCAAAAACATGATCAGCAGGATCGGCAGGATGGGGGTGAGGAGGGAAATCAGAGGGATGCGGGCGGTGGGAGCCACGCCTTCGGTCACCGCCCAGGCATAGCTGCTCTTTTCTTGACGACCCCGGACCAAAAAGAACACCACCGTGGTCGCCGCCAGCAGGCCGCCGTAGATGGCCACGTACTTCTTGACCACTGCCATGTCAAGCTGCAGGGTCTCCACATAGAAACCCAAGATGGCCGGATTAAAAACCCCTCCTAGGGCGATGGCAAAGAGCATCAAGCAGGCGGCGAATTCGGCGGATATGCCGGCTCCGAGCAAGATGGGGAGCACCAGGGAGCCCAGCATGATCACCGCTCCCAGTCCGGTGACCGAAGTGAAACAGACCGCCACCACCGCGGTCATCAAGAAGGCCAACAGCATCTTGCGGTCGCCGGCGTACTCGGCGGCCACACTCACGATGCGCTGGGCGATGCCGGTGCGCATGACCAATTGGCTTAATATGGCCCCGAAAATGGCGTACATCATGGCTTTGGCTAGGCGAGCCGGCCCATCGGTGAGCACCGTTTCGGCCACAAACTCCCACAGCGAGGACGGGCCGCTGCCTTCAGGCACCGTGGACCAATCGAAGGCGGCCCCTGCGATCACTGCGATCACCACGGCCATACAAGGCAGAGCCAAAAGCGCCGGCATGCGCCGGCTCATCATCAAGCCTGCAAAAAGCAAGAAGACCAGAAGGATGAGGATTCCAGGCGCCATAGACATGGAAACTTTTTCAATTTTATAACAGAACTCCCTCCCCTATTCCTCGAAAAAGAGGAAAATTTTCAACCCATGAGCAGAGGCGAAGGCGGTAAGAGAGCCTCGTCGAACAACTCTAGAGATGAGCCTCCATCTCCAACCTCGCAAATTCTCAGTCCTTGAGTACGCCAAAATGGCTGAAGCTGGGGTTTTTGCTCCCCACGAGCGGGTGGAACTTCTCGAAGGGGAGATCGTCCCGGTGAGCCCCCAAAACCCGCCACACGCCCACAGAATCACCAAGCTCAGTAAGCTTTTCGTCCTCACCTTCCACCAAACGCATGACATCCGAGTCCAACTGCCTCTAACCTTGAGCGAATGGAGTGAACCCGAACCCGATCTGGCCCTGGTTCCTCTCCTGGCCATGGAGGCGTGTCCACGCCATCCGAGCACCGCAGATCTCATCATGGAGATCTCCGACAGCACCCTGGCCCTCGATCGGGGAGAGAAAGCCAGTCTCTATGCCAAGGCTGGAATTCCTGATTATTGGATCCTAAACCTCAAAGACCAGCGTCTGGAGATTCGGCGCTCGCCGATCCCTTCAGCTAATGCACCTTACGGCTTCGAATATGGTGCTCTGACCTTGCACGCTCCCGACGAATCGGTCACTCCTTTGTGCTCGGAGACCACGGTTTTCCAGGTCTCAGATCTTTTGGGGACTTCGAGGTGAGTGTGGTAAGGAGCTTCGGGCAAGCAAGCGCGACTTGGGATTGAGTGGCAAGGAGCTCAATGTCAGAACGCAGGGTCAAAGAGTTTTCTGAACCAACTTACAAAGTCTTCTGCATCCGGGGCCTTATGGTCCAAGATCTTAGCGTTCAGGGCTGTACCGAACGCCAAACCCGGCTTTTCTTGCCAGGCGAGGAACGTGTGAACTGAGCCTTTTACCTCATCCAACGGTCTCAACTTGGCGCCCTTGGCAATGGCTTTATTGGTGGAACACCTTGCCAATTCCCATATGCTTCTGTCGCCCTCTGGAACCAGCTTGGAAAGAAAGTCTTCGAGGGTACCGGGGCTCCTGTTGTCCGGCATAACCCACACTCCGAACTTCGTATTTGGTCTCACTCCATCGAGAATAAGACCCCCCGGTATCGGTTCTTCTGGTAGGCTCAGTCCACTTCCATTCAGAGCCGACCTTACTTGATTCCAACGATTGGGAAGGGAGAGGTCTGCGTCAATTATCGCTCCAAGCTTTCGATAGCTCTTGGCAGCAACCGGTAGGGTTGAAAGCATTTCCGTAATACCTCCGCAGTCGGAGACGTAAGGGCCTTCAGGTGAGGTCCAGCTGTAGTCGTGTCCCATCATGAGGTTGATCACTGCGAATTGGTCATCTTTTCCTTCCACCAACAGGCGATTCGGGCAGCTAGGGTCTGGCTTCATCGAACTTCCAGGCGCTGGTCGGCAGCTATTGCAAGTTCTTTCGGCGTATAAATGACAGTTTCGTCTAAACCGTTTTCCACTCGATGAAGGAGGACATCTGTGGCAGCGAGACCGTCTGCCACCACCACTGAAGCCAAGGCCCGAACACAGTCGAGGCTATGGGTTGTTGCGCAAACTTGAGTGTCAAGTCTTTCTGCAGTCCGAATCACGAGTCGCCATAGGTCAGCAATCACCGTGTGGTGAAGTCCGGTGTCGATCTCATCGACCAGAAGCCAGCCTCCCGCAGAGGTCGCAAGATGAATCGCAAGGCTCAGAATCCTCTTTAGTCCGTCACCAACACTCCCGAGCGGGAGCCTGACGTGAGTGTCGTTGAGCTTAAGAAAAACTCCAGGCCTTGTGTTTCTGCCTTCAGCGAGGAATGCTATTCGTTGAATGCGCGGTTCAATTATCTGAAGCGCTGACGTAACTAGTTCCTCTTCCGGTGTTAACACGACCTGATCCCACTGCCGAGAAAGGTCTCGGCTCACGATGTCTTCTGTCCCCACAAAGTTCACTGGTTTGTCAAGGTTATCGGCCCGGTACACACGGCGAATATCAGAACTGACACTGAAGGAAACTGGCGGCCTCACTTTTCGACTCTTGAACTCAATTTTTAAGCGGTCTAGTTGGGGAGGGAGGTCAGGGTCATCAAAAAGCTGTATCTGCTCGTTCAACTCAGCTTCAATTATGCGGCACTCGACCGATCCAAGATTCGGAGCTTTGATTTTGAAGCTCGAACCGGGTCGCAGGTCGTGCCCGGTGAAAAGGTGAGTAAAGGGGCGATGCGAGCCGGATTGATCTTGGAAAAGAAATTCCAATCGTCTTCGAGGGCTCTGGTAAAGGCCTTCCGGGGTGCCGAGCGCAAGGATCTCGATCGCTTCGAGTAGAGAGGTTTTGCCGGTGTTGTTTTTCCCCACAAATAGGTTTACGCGAGCAAGCTTACCGATCTTGAATTTTGGGAACGAGCGAAACCCAGTAATTTCTAATTTCTTGATCATGCTAACGAACAGAAGGATTCGGCGGAATTGAGAGTTTCCTTCTTGCACGATCTTTGTTACCTCGTTGACCATTAAACAGCTTGAAACTCTTGAATACCGGATAGAGAGCGTGACTTTGGAAACGTTTTGCACTGAGGGCTTTAGGCGACAATCAAGAGAGTTGCGGCTGGAGACTTCTCACCGGCAATCGTTTCCCTCAAGAGAATCTGCGAGCAACCACCCAAAGGCCTCTGTCAAGGTCTTTTTCGCATTGTTCCTGAGAACTTCTCCGTGTCCCACGACGATTTGTTGAATCGGCCACTCCAAGACTCTAATCAAGGCTTCTCGCAATGCTGTTCGATCGCGGATGATGATGTGCTTGAGAACCTTGCTGGGTCCGAATCTGTTGTGAGCGCCGTTGAGCCGAAGCATCCAGCGAGTGGACCGGTGGGGGTGGCATCCGAAATTGAAGGCCAGATCGGTCAAGACCAGGGTGCCGGATGCGGGGTGGAAGAAGACGACCTCGTTGAGCTGAGGAACCCCAGGCATCAGATTATTCTGCAATCCCCAGCGGGCAAGATCCGCCGGCAAGGGAGTGGCAAGAGGGAGGTCTGGTCGCTTTTCCGCCAGCCCTGGAGGCAGGTAGAGGCAGGCATCTGGAAATCTCACCAGGGCTTCGGAAAGAAAGAGGTGGTGCATCTTATTGGGTGCCACTAGAGCGGTCACTTTGCCGAGCTTGGAGATGGAATCCCAGTCCAGCGGACCCGGAGAGATGAGGAGCAATTCTTCGTCTCGCCGCAGAATGGTGGTCCGAGTTCCTAACCGGCACCCCAGGACAGAAAAGGGCAAGGGGACGGCCCAGATCTCTTCACCCAACTGCTCCATGAAAAAAATAGTAAACACGCTTTACTAAAAAGTCAAGATGGTTACCTCTCTCTGCGTCAAAGTGGCTTTTCATGGAAGATATCGAGAGGGCTAAACAGGGGAACCTGGGCCAGCTCCTTCTGAAGGCTGCCCGGCTTTACAACCAGATCTGCGTGACCCGTATGCAGCGGATCCATCCCACTTTCACCATGGCCCACACGGCCCTTCTACCGCACCTAGAGTTCGAGAGGGGTGTTCGACCCACGGAACTCGCGCAGAAGCTTGGTACCAGCAAACAAGCTGTGAATCAGTTGCTCAACGATCTCCAGAGGGGCGGCATGGTCGAACGAACGCCCGACCCCGTCGACGGCAGGGCTCGCCTGGTGGTCTTTACCGAGAAAGGGCGTCGAGCCGTCCTCGAAGGCTTGGGGGTCCTCAAACAGTTGGAGTTAGAAGTATCCGAGGTGCTGCCTCAATCGACCGTGGAGAGACTCAAGACGGATTTGGCCACCCTCTTGCAAATCCTGGAGTTAGAGTGATGGTCGCCGATGGTTCTTGATCCGGCTCAAAGAGAGGCTCTAGACCATGTTCGCGCCTACGCTTCGAAAAGACGAAGTGCGGCTCAGGAGACCGTGGAACATATTCTGGAGATGAGCGATATCGCATGCTCGGATTGGCAGCGGGGGCTTGCTGTCTTAAGGGCAAAAGCACGAGTTGGTTTGCAATTTCATCCCGACCGTCTGTTGGCTGGTGGGACCACGGTGGTCGAGTCTCTCCTCAAGAGTGGGTTCTACCGCAGTCAGTTCGAGACCGGCGTGTCTTCAGGCAGCCTCACTGCTTATCAGGGTGGCCCCAGAGATCTCTGGGAGGTGGAAATGTTTGGAGAGATCTATCAGAACTGCGCAGGAGAGCGTCCCAAGTATGGGGCCTTGGACCTACTGCAGCATCCGGACGGTCCATGCCCGAGGTTCGGATCGTGCTACTTTTTATTGTCTCAAGAGGTCAGCCGAAGGTGCTCCTTCACCTTTGGAGATTCCCACCGCTGTCCGGTTCATCGAGGCACCTTGGAAGAATTCGAGGATCTGTCGTCGGCATTACTCACCGAGTCCTTCGAGCGGAACTTTGCCCTGGGAGAGGGTGATCTTCCACCAGCGGACCTCTTGGCAAGAATTCTCGAGCTGGAAAAACCTCGTTCTGCCCTCGGGGATAGACCGCCAGGGCGCAACCTCGACCACTACCTCGAGGCTCAGGTACACGGGCCCATCTCGTTGAAGGAAGACGTCGAACTCTTGGTGGCCGACCCTTCATTCCTTGGTACCCCTACGGAAGACCATCTCAGGGCGCTCAGCCAAAACTTCGGGATCGAATTGAGCTGGCACCAAGGCTTTAAACTTCACCCCGAGGACACCCCCCGCAACTTCCGAGGACCGAGCATGCCCGCCCTGGCTCAACGTGTGGGCTCACCTCTGGTGACCGCCCACAGTATCGGAAAAGCCGCCCGGAGCGTAATCGAAACTCCCGAAACCTGGGTCGATCTGGGAACCCAAGAGCACCTTCTTCAGCAACTCAAGAGGTTGTGGCACGTGGTAGTTAAGTTTGGTTAGGCTACTTTCGCGCTAAGGTTCTTGAGTCGTTCAAGGACTCGCCGGAACTTGGACTTTGTTGAGCTTATACTGGTCTTCGAGCGCCCCGGTTACCCGTTGTCCTTCGAGGTCGAGCTGAGAGACAAAGTTTTCTCCAATAAAGAAGCGGTTCGGCCGATCGCTGAGGTCGTTGAGGTAGATGGTTCCCCCGTCTGCAGCCCAGGCAAAGCTGCCCTCGTAGGTTAACGGCTCAGCGGCCTTACCCAAATAGGTGATCTCCAGCAGATAAGTATGATCCTGGCGAATAGTGAGCACGGTCTTCACCCCCTCACAATCAGCGCAGGGAAGAATTCCCTTATAGGTTCCGTGCCAGTCCAGAGAGGTCTGCGAGGTGTCCTGTGGGGTTGCTGCTGAGCTCAGAAGAAGTAGGGCGAAGAGTAGGAAGGCGAAATTTTTGCGGTGATCCATAACCTTTTTCATCGCGCTGGAGATGGCAAGTTCCTTCCCTTGAGCCTTGGGCACGGGGCTGCCACTTTACTCCGATGCAGCCTTTTGCTTCCTTTATCGTGTTTCTCAACTCAACATCGATCAGGCTCCCGAGTTTGAAGAGGATCTGAGCTCCGGATGCGGTTTTTCGGTCTCTCGATGTCCCTGGGGCCCTTCCTTGAGGAGGCAGCAGACAGGATTGTCTGTTGCCAGGGAATTAAAAATACGGGTACGAAGCTTTGCTGCATGCGGAATATCAGAGTGAAAAATGTGTTGAGGTTGGCCACCTCGATGGTCCTCGTCTCCCTCTTCTTGGTGTCTTTAAGCCTGCTGGCTCAAGCCACCCCGACCAAACGGGTGAAAGCTGAGAATTTTCCCTTGGAAGTGAGTGTGCCGTCCGACTGGGAAGCTCTTCCTCCGTCTCCAAAAAATGATCCCAATGTGCTGCTCTTTTTCGACTCCCCTGATGGGTCCCCCGTGGAATCGATCGTCAGCTTCGAGGTCTATCCCCTATCAGGAAAATGGGACGACATCATCAAGAAGGAAACCCAAAAACTTCCTGTTTGGGAAGGCGCTCCTCTGGTCACCAATGAGGCTTTTACCCTGCGGGAAGCCCAGGGTCACAGGTGGGTCTATAGAACTCGGGACAAAGACGGCCTGACCAGGGTCTATTATCGTCTGTACGTTTTGCTTCCGGAGTCGTTCGGGCCCAAAAGACTCTTGGAGATGCAGGGCACTGCTCAGACTAAAGAAGACCTTCAAGTCGTGCCCTTTTTCGATGAAATGATTGGCACTATCACCTGGGGTGTGCAGGCCCAAGGTACGTGGTTTTTCTGAACACCAGCCTGAAGCGAATACCAATCGTGCCCTGAGGATGCCGCTTTCGGCTCAAAACGGAGCAGGCTTGGGCATGGGAAGCGGAAGGAAACAGGCCGGCTTGAGACGCCCCCGGGTAGGAAATGGCTAGGCCTTCGGGAACCCCCGTTCATGAGAAATCTGTGGATACTTTTCGCTTTAATCTTGACGACGAGTGCCGTCGCCCAACCCGAGGCTCTGGAAGGCCTCAAGGCCTCCGCCGCGAGCAACAAAGCCCAGCTGGCAAAATACAGTTGGCAGGAAGAGCAGACCCTCAGTGTTGGGGGTGAGCTGAAACGAACCACCGTTTCCACGGTGACTCTAGATGTCAACGGGCAGCCCGTCAAGACCAAGATCAGCGAGGAAGACGCGCCAGAAAAAAAGGTCCGAGGTCCGCTGCGAAAACGTATTAAAGAGCGCAAGGTTGAGGATTTCAAGGACTCCATGCAGAAGCTAGGTCAACTGCTTCAATCCTACGCTCACCCTGATCCGGAAAAGCTGGAAGCGGTCTTCAAGAGCGGCCATATGACAGTGGATACCTCTGGCGGGCCCACCCAAACGCGATTCACATTCAAAGGCTACCTGAAACCTGACGATATCTTGGTCCTGGTCTTTGATGCCTCCGAAAAGGTCTTGAAATCGGTCCAAGTCAACTCCTACCTGGACAGTCCCGACGAAGTCGTGGAGATTGACGCCACCTTCGACCGCCTGCCCGACGGCACCAGTCATCTGTCTCAATCCACCGTGGTGGAGAAGAAAAACGAGGTCACCATCGTGACCAAGAACAGCCACTATGTGAAGCGCTGAACGTCCCTCTCCTCTAGGCCATTAGGCCGAATCTCTGGAGCGCTCTTCAGCAGAGAGCGCCGAGCCTCCGCCATCGGCCATTTCGAAATAGTCAATTGACAGATGACCATGTTTTGAATAGTCTAGGATCATGGAGTACAGTGCCAGCTCATTCAAGGCTCAATGCCTCAGGCTGCTAGACCTGGTCAACGAGGATCAGACTGACATCATCATTACCAAGCGCGGAAAGCCTATTGCTAGACTTGTCCCCTACATCCCCGGGAAACCGACTCCGCTGCTGGGCTGCCTCTCTGGAATGGGCACCTCATCGGAAGACATTGTCGAGTCCACGCAAGACGAGTGGTCATTCGACTGATGCTGATTTTGGATACTCACGTTTGGTGGTGGGCCTTGAGTGAGCCCCATCGCCTTTCCGCTCAGGCGAGCGAAGCGATCGATTCCGCGCCTCGCGACAAGCTCGCCATCTCCAGCATTTCCATATGGGAGCTTTCCTTACTGTTCTCCAGAGGTAAAATTGAATTGAAGGTGACCCCGGAGGAATGGTTTGAGGCAGCTCTTCCAAGAGTGCAAGTTGTGCCCCTCAATCCAGCGATCACTCTTGGTGCCTACCGGTTGCCAGGAGAATTCCACCGTGACCCCGCCGACCGCATGATCGTAGCAACCGCACGAAAACTAGGAGGCTCACTAGTTTCCAAAGACTTGGCGATTCGAAATTATGACTTTGTGACCACTATCTGGTGAATCGAGGAATGTGGTTGGCGCCAGTCGACCCGCCTGGCTTTTCCTATCGGCCCCTTGTTCCCAGCCAAAACCCTTAGTTGCAACTATCACTGTCGCTACCGTGCAATCTGTTTGCAACCGCTCTGCCGTAATCTGTGGTCAGAACAACGGAGCAACACTCCGACGAAAGAGGAACCAAGATGATGGATATGATGATCACCGCCGCCAAGAGAAACATGGAAGTTCTGGCTGAAATGCAGCAGCGCAATGAAGAAATGGTTCAGATTTTATTGAACCACGCGGTCAAGAGCCGCGAGCAAATGATGGCCACCAACGAAGCCATCCTCGGCCTAATGGGCAAACAGGGTCAGGCCGCTGAGTCCTTCGTCAGCGAGTCGATCAAGACCGGCCGAGAAATGATGGAAAAGCAGATCGCCGAAACCCGCAAAGCCGTTTCTGCGAACTAAACGCTCACCACTACAATTCAACTAAGCAGCGGATCCCAACCCGAGGATCGGCTGCTTAGTTGCGTTTGCGGGCGCGCGCTCATGAATGCTTTGGCAAAGAAGACGGATCTTCTCTTTCTTCGCATTTCAAAGAGTCCATAACCCCAAAGTGAATTCTCTAGAGTTCCCGTGCCAGGATTTTAACCATCTGTTTACAAGCCGGCTACATGGTTAACGAAAAAGTCAAATTTTTCCACGGATCCGGCCCAACGATATGAGTATTCTAAGAATGTGAAACACCTAAAGACACAGATGCTCTCCCGCAAAAGCTCATCCAAATTCCGAACCCCTGAACCACTCGCACCCAGTCGGGTGCAGCGACCTGGTTTGCACCTGGAAGACTCCTGTGTGGCCAGACCGAGCTTGGCTCTCGGAAGCCGGGAGTTGTCGAACCTGGAACGCTCAGGCATTGCCAGAACGGACTGGGCCTCCAAAGAGCGGAGCGGCAATCCCCATGCAGAAATTCTGGTGCGGGTTTGCTGGCAGTGCCCCCCCACTCGCTCGATCAGTGGGAACTGGCTGAGCTAAATCCACACTTCAACTCAACTCTAGACCACTTAAAGGTGGAGCCTCAGACCAATTCAAGTCCACTCTCCAGGTCTTTCAAACGCTGCTCAAGCTCATCGTCAACCACCCTGGTCAACCTCACTAGAGTTCGAGCTTTCTCAAGATTTCTCTGGGCGTGCTTTGCGTGGCCGAAGAGGTGCAACACCTCGGCCCGAAAGAGAAAGCACCAGGCTTCGGCACCTTGACCCCGCCACTGATGCTCCACCACCAAGAACTCGGCGTCGTTGAGGGAGTCTTGAGCCGAATGGTGATCCCCAGACAAAGCCAGGGCCCGAGCAAGGTCACCATAGAGTCGGAACAGTTCGTAAAGTTTGCCGTTCTTTTTCAAGGTAAGGACGTGAACTCGCAAGCGATTCACCGTCAACTCGAGGTCCGACTCATCCCAAAGATCTTCAAACATGTGTTTCTCCCTTGCCAGCCCCGGTCCGGGAAGTCTAAACTGAGATCGATGGATCTCTCCTACCAAGAAAAGCGCGACCTCCTCCTGAGACAGAACTCGAGTTTTTCGGAGTCAGACCAGAACGACTTCCGCGGTTTCTGTGATCGGATCTGCAAACCTCCTTTCAGCCCGAGTCTTGAATCAGCCGAATTTTGGAGATCCCTCTGGCCTCACCTTTCAAGCGAAAATCGGACCCAGTTGTCGGGTTTGCCCGACCCGTGCCTGAATCATCTCGAAGACCGCACCCGGAAACCCGAACGAGCCCAAAACTTGCTCGCCGGATGTCGACGCCTGGCCCAGCGAGATCAGCATCTGTTTATGCAGGCTCTGCGTCTTTTCCCACACGCGCTCTGCCGGGCTGCCGAAGCGGTGGGCCCGCTGCCGGAAAACCTGTGGTTGGAACTAGGACGGAACCTGAGTGAGCATCGACTGTGGTCTTTCCCTGCAGTGAACACTCAAGCCCAGCTTTGGCAGGCTGTTGACCTATTGGCCAAACATCGAGAGCTGCCTCAATCCATCCTAGACTTCTTGGAGACCGACCGCTCCCGTGAGAAGGCACCCCTAGACGAGTTCTTGCTTTCTTTGGATCGCTTTCTGGTGCGAGAACGGATCGAAGCCATCCGTTTCTTGACCTATGGCATGCTCACCGGTCGGGTGGCTAGAAGCGTTGCCAACTGATCACGCTGATCCCGCTCGGACCTGCTCCTGAGCCAATCTCGTCCAGGGCCGGCGGCAGTTTTTTCTAAGATCCTCATCGTAATGAAAGCGTGAGTTTCCGGAGATTTTCACCGACTGGGCCACGATGGCTCCTCTCGATTGTTGGCGAATCATGATCATCATCGATTTCTCACCACCACCCCAGACTGCAGCTCCATAGACGACCCTTGAATTTCCAGGCGAGCCGTTATTCGAAAAACATTTCCCTTTTCCGGGACAACTCGAAATTCGTTGATCCCTCGAGCTACAGGCACGGGCCTTGCTCCCAACAGCTCCTGGGTCATCGGCGCGCTTCCCACCGAGGCCACCACCGCAGGTACCTTCAAGGGCTGCCAGGTTCGAAGCAGTTCGCCTTTGACCAAAAAGTATCCGACCCACCCTTCCCACAGCAGCTCGCCGCTACTGTTGTAGGTGAAGACCTCTCGGGCAGGGGTGCTAGCGGAGAGAAAGACGACTCCCCTAGGTTCGGTGCTCACTATCACCCGGCTCCGGCTACTGTTGCTCATCTCTTTCGAGAGCCGAGTCATGACTAAACTCATCTCGGTGGTAGCGTGCTCCAAATTTTCCAAACTGCGATTCTGAGAGGCGGGCATCGAGAGAAACGCAGTGACCGAAAAGACCGCCAACAGAAAGCAATAAACGATGACCTCCGTCAGAGTCATAGCCCAGGTGCCCGCTGTTCTGTTAGATATTGCCAACATAGCCTTCGATCTCCACCCGACCGTTGTGCCAAGTTACGGTGGTGACCACGCTCTTGACCATTCGACCTGGGACCTGCCGTACCACTCGAGTATAAACTAAACGGGTTTGTCCCGTGACTCCGCTGCGTCTGGTAGGTCCGTCTCGCTCAGAGGCCAACAACAGCTCCCCCTTCTCTTCTCCCAAGGGGAGAGCATCATACCCTAATCCCTGGGCCCCCTCGAGAACTTCTCGCGCTAGAGCCACCGCCGCTACCGTCTCTCGAGACTTGCTTTCGGCTCGCCGAGAGGTGGCCAGAAGTGAATAAAAGACCATGGCCGCCAGCAAGAAGATCAAGAAGCTGACCATGGCCTCAATGAGGAGAGTTCCAGCCTGATTTCTATGGGAGGGTCGCAAGGTCACAGCTCAAGCATACCCTATCCTGAGAAAAACCGCCTCAGATGAAACTATCAGTCCGCACCAAGGAGGTTCAAGTATCCGCTCAAAGTCCAGCATGGAGATGGAAGCGGCCTCCTAGAACCTCTGCCAACTGATCACGCTGACCCCACCAGGACCCGCTCCCCCGCCAAGTCCGGATAGGGTAGGTGGCAAATTCTGCCTCAAGTCCACATCGTAGTGAAAATGAGAACCACCGATGATCCTCACCGATTTAGCGACGATGGCCCCGGAAACATGGTTGCCCCCGGCGATGTCGATGGTCGCTCCGGGTCCGTATAAGACCATGTAGGCATTGGCTCCGCCGCGGATCTTGGCGTCCACCCCATCGGCCAGCATCCTGGAGAGCAGGTCGATGGCGTGTTGCCCATTGATCTTCTGGGTGGGCGCCCGGACGGGCGCTCCGGTTCCTCGAGACGGAAGAACACGCTGGAGCTCTCCCGTATCTGTGTTCTCCCGGGGTATCGCAC
>JBJHCR010000138.1:6213-15650 GCA_050486105.1 Vulcanimicrobiota bacterium | reverse complement strand
GGGCAGACGTTGCCGAGCCCTCTGCCGAGGAGTAGTCGTTCCTGAATCTGAGAGGTCCAACAGGCCCTTGACGGAATTCTAGCCGAGGCTCGGCGGAGCCTCCGGTTAGAATCCCGTCCAGCTAAAGCTTGAGGACTGGGGCTCACCAGATTCTGCGAACGCCATATTGGTCTAGCAGGCCGTCTTGGCTGAGGATCGGCAGATCCTCGGTTAGGGATTGAGCTATCAATAGGCGATCGAAGGGATCCCGATGATGCCAGGGTAGGGTTTCGACCCTCAGGACATGCTTGAGATCTATAGGCAGAAGGTTCAGACCTCGACTTCGGGCTCTCAAGACGGCCAGTTCTAGAGGGATGCCGACCTTGAGCTTTCCAAGTGAGGACTTTATGGTCATCTCCCAGACACTGGCCAGACTCAAGCTTTTCGAGACTTGGGTCTGAGCAAGAATACCTCTGGCTTTGGGACTGAGCTTGCGATCTTCTCGAAGTGCCCAAAGAAAAGTGTGGGTATCGAGGAGAACATCGGTCATTGATATTCTGTGAAATCGTTCATCGGCTCATCAAAATCCTCGGAGATCCATAGATCGGGAACCAATCCCAGAATCGACTGCGGTAGGGGTTCGACCGGAACCAACTTGACCATCGGCACTCCATCCCTGGCGATAACGATCTCTTCGCCGGCGACAGCCTCTTTGAGCAATCTGGAGAGCTGGGCTTTAGCCTGAGAGATATTGACTTGTTTCACACCTCAAGTGTAACCCTGACCAAGGGGTTGATCAAGGGCAGGGGGCAACTCTCAGACACTTGCCAGACTCAAGCTTTTCGAGACTAGGGACTGAGCAAGAATCTCTCTGGCTCAGGAGCTTAGGGTTCGGGCAAGCAAGACGGTCAGCTTACTTTGACTTGCTCTTGACCTTCTTTTTGCGCTTGGGTTGCTCTTCGGTATCGCCGGCTTGCCAACTGTGATCTACCGGGGGGCGTCCAAAGACTCCGAGAAGTCCTAGCACACCCACGGTCACCATCCCTAAAGCGATCCATTGGCCGATGGGCAGAGGTCCGTACCAGACCCGATCGTCACGAAAAAACTCATTGGTGAAGCGGATGCACCCGTACCCTGCCAGGGTGACCCAAATAGCCTGTCCCGCGAACTTCAAGTGGGGCAACAGTTTTATGACCAAGCCCATCAGGATCAGGTCACCCACCATTTCAAAGATCTGAGTGGGATAACGCGGACCCAGGGGGTCGCCCAGGGGCAAGGCTCCTTCGGTGTAGGTCAGCCCGAAAACACAGTCGTCGCAAACCGAGCCATAACAGCATCCGTGGAGGATGCAGCCGATGCGGCCGATGGCCATCCCTAAGAGCAAGGGAGCGGAAAAGGTGTCTAAGACGTTGCGAGGCTCGATCCCTCGGCGTTTGAGAGTGATGATTAGCACGATCAGGGGCACGATGATGCCGCCGAGTATGGTCATTCCCCCTTCTCGCACCGCAAAGATGCGGATGGGGTCGTTGACAAAGCGAGGAAGATCCCAGAGCACATAACCCAGGCGTCCCCCGATCAACCCCCAAATGATCCCCCACAGGGCTAAGTTCTGCACGTACTCGACGTCCGTGGGCCCTTGTCGCTTGGCTAGAAAAATAGCCAAGGCCATAGAGCAGATAAAACTCAGGATCAAGACCGCTGAGTAGCTATATATGGCAAACCCAAAGGGTTCGATCAAAACCGGATGCATAACATGGTCTCCAAACCGACCAAGCCTTTCTTCGGTTCGCTAAAAGACCTTTTTTTCTGTTTCGCACAAACCCCGAGCGCCGTCAAACCCCCTCATCAATTGAGCCGGACATCAGCCCACCGCTAAGCCACGTTTTTTCGGATCCTAAGCCAACCTGGGGACGGCTTAGGCCCGCGCCCACCGCTAAGCCACGTTTTTTCGGATCCTAAGCCAACCTGGGAGCGGCTTAGGCCCGCGCCCACCGCTAAGCCACGTTTTTTCGGATCCTAAGCCAACCTGGGAGCGGCTTAGCGCCTCGCCCGCCGCTAAGCCATGTTTTTTCGGATCCTAAGCCGCTCCTAGGATGGCTTAGGCCCGCGCCCGCCGCTAAGCCACGTTTTTTCGGATCCTAAGCCAACCTGGGAGCGGCTTAAGCGGTGGGCGGGCGGTGCTGGAAGGCGCAGGCCAGCCAGAGCAGGGTGGCTTAGGCCGGAGCGAGCCACTAAGCAAACTCCCCGTCAGAGTAGGGGGCTGACCTCTTGCCCAATAGTGTACAGGCACACCAGGACCACCACTCCAATAAAGATCTTCGTCAGGCGTGGCCCGTCGAGTCGGCGAGCTAACAGCATGCCGCCGAAAAGCCCTAAAATGGCCGCTCCGGTGAAGGTGCCCAGAACCCACCAGTTCAGGTCGATCATTTGTGAGTATCCGGCCAACCCCACGGCGCTGTTGACGGCGATGACCCACAGAGAAGTTCCGGTGGCCTTTTTCATCGGCATATCGAACAGGGCCACCAAAGCCGGCACCATCAGAAATCCGCCTCCGACTCCGACTAGGCCGGTGGTCAGTCCTACCCCCAAGGCTTTAAGGACCGAACCCACCGCTCCGCTTGAGGGCTTGAAAGGCTCCTCGGATGGCGCGGTGTTCGCTTTCTTGATCATGGCGAAGATCGCCACCAGCATGACCAGGATGAACAAGAACATTTGCACGGTGCCACTTATTCGGGCCGCTATCTGTACCCCTCCCAGGGTGCCCAGAGTCGCCACCACCGCAAAGAGACTGCCTTGCTTCCAAAGGACTCTGCCTTCGCGGTGGGCCAGGAGTGTTCCGATAGCGGAAACCGCGCCCACGGCAAAGAGCGAGCCCGCAACCGCTTCCTTGGCCGATAGCCCTGCCGCATAATTCAAGATGGGGACCGCCAAGATCGAGCCCCCGGCTCCCAAGAGTCCCAGAGACAGACCGACCAGGGCGGCAAGGATGGTTACCAACATTGGGGCCTCCGTGGTTTTTCGAAGATTAATTTTTTTGTATATGTCGAATTTAGCATATTGACAAATATATATAAATCTATTTTAATGAGATTGTAAAGGGGCACTGCGCCGAATCTCCCTTAAGCCCCAAATGGAGGACAAGACATGTCAAAGACTGTTAAAGCACACGAAGTGTACGCAAATGTGAACGAATTCACTCTGGTCGACGTGCGTACACCGCACGAATTTGAAATCGAAAAAGTTGAAGGGGCCACCAATATTCCTCTGGGGGACCTGGCTGAAGCCGGAACGACTCTCAAGGATAGAGAACGGGTGGTGCTGGTTTGCGCTTCAGGGAATCGAGCCTGTAAGGCTCAAGAAGAGTTGGAGAAGTGCGGAGTCGAGGCCTATGTTCTCGATGGCGGAATGAAAGCATGGACTGCAGCCGGACTGCCCGTGCAGCAAGGCCAAAGCAGCGGCATATCCCTAGAGCGGCAGGTTCGCATCATCGCGGGAACCATGGTGGCGGTGGGAGCTTTCTTGGCCCTGACCGTGGACCCCCGCTGGGCGGCCCTGCCGGCCTTCGTAGGCTGCGGACTGGTTTTTGCCGGCGTGACCGACACCTGCGGTATGGCGATGGTCCTGGCCAAACTGCCCTATAACCGCAAACGCAACTGCCAGAAGTGCGCCTAGACGCGTTCAAGTCAGCCACTCGGGCCGTGGGTCAGTCCTAAAACCTTCGCCCTAACCTCAAAAAAATCACCAATGCTCGCTTCAGGCGAGAGAAAAGAGACATCGAAAATGTATCTAGAGAGATTCTACGATGAGAACTTGGCCCAGGCCAGCTATTTGGTGGGCTGTCAGAAAACCGGACAGGCCATCGTGATCGATCCTGCTCGAGAAGTGGACATCTATCTTGAAGCCGCTGAGAAGCAGGGTATGGAGATCGTGGCCACCACCGAAACGCACATCCACGCCGACTACATTTCTGGGTCGAGGGAACTCTCCCATCGGGTGGGTGCCAAGATGTATCTCTCCGATGAGGGGGATGACGACTGGAAGTACAGTTTCCACGGACCGAACGATGTCTTGGTCAAAGACGGAGATGTGATTCGTTTGGGAGGCATTTCCCTCAAGGTCTTGCACACCCCCGGGCATACCCCCGAGCACATCAGCTTCTTGCTCACCGACCATCCGGCAAGCGAGGAGCCCATGGGGGTCTTCACTGGGGATTTCCTGTTCGTGGGAGATGTGGGCCGGCCGGACCTCCTGGAGAAGGCTGCCGGGTTCCGAGACACCATGCGCAAGGGCGCGGTGGTTCTCTATCACTCCCTGCAAAAGTTTGCCAAGCTCCCCGACCACTTGCAGATTTGGCCGGCTCACGGAGCAGGTTCGGCCTGTGGTAAGGCGTTGGGGGCTGTGCCCTCCACCGTGCTCGGCTACGAAAAGATCGCCAACTGGGCCTTTCAGTGCAAAACCGAAGACGAGTTCGTGGAGAAGATCCTGGAAGGCCAGCCCGAACCCCCTTATTATTTTGCCCAGATGAAGAAGCTGAACAAGATTGGGCCGGCTGTGTTGCCAACCGCTCTCCCACCTAAAGTGAGTTCCGACCAGATGAAGATCTTGCAGGAACAGAAGGCTATGGTGGTGGATCTGCGGGGAGTCGAAGAGTTTGCCCAAAGCCATCCGACGAGCGCCCTGTTTCTGCCCAATGGCAAGGATCTGACCAACTGGGCTGGCTGGATGCTCTCCTATGATGAGCCTCACTACCTGATCGTTGCCAATGAAGACGGCGCCCAACAGGCCTTGTCCGCTTTGCGCTCAATTGGACTCGACAACACCGCAGGTCTTTTCTACTCCCAGGACCTAGAGGGTTCGGGATTGCAGATGGTCAGCAGCAAGCGAACGGGTCCCGAGGTACTGGGTAGCAGTAGGGACCGGGTGGTGGATGTTCGGGGCACCAACGAATGGAACGAGGGGCACGTCGAAGGTGCTAGGCATCTGTTCTTGGGTTATCTCCACAACCGACTCGACGAGGTGCCGAAGAATCCTATCCTCTACTGTGGTTCAGGGCTACGCTCGCTGATCGCTTCAAGCTTCCTGGAGAAGGAAGGCTTCGAACCCCAGGACATTATTGGAGGATACGCGGCCATAGCCGAGCCGGTGAGGGTTCCATCTTGAAGCAGGACGCTCAACTCATAGATGCTCTGAGCTCAGAGAAACTGAACTTTGCCTCGGAGATGTTCAAGGCTCTGGGGCACCCCCTGCGCTTACAGTTGGTGGACCTGCTGGAGATTCACGGAGAGAAAACCGTGAACGAGTTGGCCGGTTTGTGCCAGCAACCCCAACCTACTGTCTCTATGTACTTGAGTAGACTAAAGACCTTGGGGCTCTTAGGCAATCGCAGAGACGGCAACCAGGTCTACTATTTTCTGGTTCACGAAAAGTTGCCCACCCTCTTGGAGTGCATCCGAAGTTGCCCCATCGACGAGGAATAGACTCGACTGTCGACCGGCACGAGGCTTTCGTTGTTTCGTGTCGGTCGATAGCCCACTCCAAAGCCCCGACCTCGCCGCTCTAGCTGGCCTGCGCCTTCCAACCCCCGGCCCTCTGGCTCGCCGGGCTAAAGCCACGTTTTTTCCGGATCCTAAGCCGCCCTCGGGGTGGCTTAGGCCCGCGCCCGCCGCTAAGCCACGTTTTTTCCGGATCCTAAGCCACTCTCGGGGTGGCTTTGGCCTCGCCTGCAGCTAAGCCACGTTTTTTCCGGATCCTAAGCCGCCCTCAGGGTGGCTTTGGCCTCGCCTGCAGCTAAGCCACGTTTTTTCCGGATCCTAAGCCGCCCTCGGGGTGGCTTTGGCCTCGCCTGCAGCTAAGCCACGTTTTTTCCGGATCCTAAGCCGCCCTCGGGGTGGCTTAGCCCTCGCCCGCCGCTAAGCCACGTTTTTTCCGGATCCTAAGCCGCCCTCGGGGTGGCTTAGCCCTCGCCCGCCTCTAAGCCACGTTTTTTCCGGATCCTAAGCCGCCCTCGGGGTGGCTTAGCCCTCGCCTGCAGCTAAGCCACGTTTTTTCCGGATCCTAAGCCGCCCTCAGGGTGGCTTTGGCCTCGCCCGCCGCTAAGCCACGTTTTTTCCGGATCCTAAGCCACCTTCGGGGTGGCTTAGGGCCACCTCCCTGCGCCCGCCCAGCTCCGCCCCCCCGCTCCGCCCCCCCGACTCGAGGGCCACCTTCCTGCGTCCTCAGCTCCGCCCCCCGACTCGAGGGCCACCTCCCAGCGTCCTCACGCCTCCCGACTCCAAGCCCACCTCCCAGCGTCCTCACGCCCCCCGACTCCAAGCCCACCTCGCCCCACCTCCCAGACCTTGAAAAAACTATGGAATACGTTAAAGAATCTGTAACTTCTGCATGATAATCTTGAAGGGAACGGAGGAATTGGATGATTTCACCCATCGGTTCTGGGGACCACGACAAAGTTGATCGCGATATCGGCTTGCAGTCGCGAGTGGCGGAGACGGCCCACTCGGTGTTGGCCCATCGCATGGCTTCTCAGCAGGGTCAACAGGCGGGACCTGGACGTGAAGGCAACGGCAACCAGGGCGGCAGGATCGACATAGCCGAAATCTCCAGTGAAGCTCTGGAGGCAGTGCAAAAAGGGGGGTCTGGCAATTCGCTCTCTTCGTTGGTGACCGCTTTGGAAGAGGCCTTTCAGGTCCGAGAGGATAGAGATGCGTTCAGTCGAGAGTCCGACGGACCGAAGCCCGGGCAACAGCTTGGAAAGATTGAAGAGAACCTAACCCAGACTCGCACCTGGGAGCCCACTATGACCCCTGGTACGGTGCACACTCCCGGTGATGAAGTTGGAGTGATCCGAGAAGAGTTTGACATGGAGCGCACCATTCATGGGGCAGAAGGGGCAGGCTCAAAGGGGGGTGGCCCTGACTCCAAATCAGCAATCGATGCTTTACAGAAAAAGGTGCAGTCTGGAGCCAGTTCTGGGGGCAGCACCCCTGAAGGTCGCAATTCCGGTTCTCAAGTTCGGATCGAAGGCAACCGAGTAGTGCGAGAGAGTCGCATCAACACTGAGAATACTGGGGTGAACACGGAGATGCGTTCGGCGGGGATTCTACAGCAACGCTCCCAATCTAAACAGTCTGATGGGGATGGGAACGTTGCCGTTGAGGGTACGTCTCAGAACAACAGTAATGGGGTCTTGGGTCGCTATCTCAAGCTCGACGACCGTCCTAATCTCACTTCGGCTCAGGTTACCAGCATTCAGGGTATGACCACCGATATGGCCGCCGACCACTTAGAGCAGAGCGCCGCCAAGAACCCCAACGAAGCCCACCCGGGATTGGCCGAAGAGGTGCAAAAGTTGCGGTCTCGCCAAGCCGACTGAGTCACTCAGGCGTTTGCCCGCACAACGAAGCACTCCCTGACGGCACCAGACGCTTTAGGCTCCTCACCTCACCCACCCCATGGCGGGTATGTCCAGCACTGCAAATTTGATGACGCTCGCGCCTCAGCCCCTTAAAGCTGCCGCGCTGAGTCTTCCCGTCCGGTCTTCTCCGAATTTGACTCAGCTGCATCCGCCTGCTTGCGTCGCTTCTTCCAGGCCACCAATCGACGAAGATAGTTGACTCGGGCCACCAAGTGCTTGCGGTGAGGATCGGGGTCTTCGAGTGCAGCAAGATACTCTCGGATTTTCGCCAGTTCCCCATCGTCGAGCCACATTCCGTGGCTTTGACAGGTGTCTACCACCACTTCACTTTTCTGCAAGTACAGGTGCCTGCGGCAACGAGCCCCGCAAGTCGGGCAGTCCACTGGTGGACGCAGGGAAACTCCTGGCTCTCGAAAGTACAGGGTGGCCGCAATTTCTGAGCTTTGAAGTTCGGCCTCTGAGAGCCTCAAGGCCACGGTGAGCTGGTCAAAACCCAACCAGCACCCCTCGCATCGAGGGCACAGCTTGCCCAAGTCGGTGTCCAGCAGGGCTATTTGGCATCGAGGGCAGGACGGCTCGGTCATCGGTGGTATGTTCGGCGCAAAAACTGCTAGCCCTGGCCTGTCAGAGTCCTTTCAGAGTCATTTGATAAGCTTTTTTCAAACCAAGTTTAGGAGAATGTCCATGATATTGCAGAGAAATTTCAGTTCGGCGAGTTCAGGAGAAGTCAAGAAGAGCCTCAACCAAGTGATCAATCGATATCGGGGCCTGGACAATAAGCCAGGAGATTCCGATCCGGTCAAAGATCGGGTGACCCTATCCAGCGATGCCGGTGAGGTAAAGGTGCGTCTTGACGGTCGTTCTTTCTCCGAGCGTGTGCAAGCTGCAGACGGTTCGGTTCGAATAAGCAGCTTTACCGTACCCGGACCCCTGTCATTGTTTTCACGACCCGAAGGCTTCGAAGTGGTCAAAGGGGCCGACGGCAAGATAGAGGGTAAGACACTCACCTATAGCAAATTTCAGTACATTTCGAATTCACACAAGCATGAATGGATGTCCATGGCCGAAGCTCACTCTTTGTTTGTGGCCAAGGACGCCTCTTTTTCTGAGGCGCCTGGGCTCAAGGCCTGACAAGGTTCGAAAATCGACAGGGCAATCTGCCAAACACTGACGAAGAGCCAGCCTTGAGTTGAGATAGAGTCGCTCTTTGAAAGGGGCTGCTGCCAAACCTTGAGGACCGGTCAAAAAATCAAAGGGTACACTCTGGAGTCGGTCGATTCGGTCGGCGAGGAGAGATATGCGGTCGCCGTTCGGGAAGGAGGACGCTTCCTGGTCAGGTCTGCTGCCGTTGAGGACAGCGAAGGCGTGTTGGCACTGCATAGGGAGTCCAACCTCCTAAATGGTCTGGAGCACCCAGGTATTCACGGTCTGGTGGAGTTCTTTCAGGCTGAAGAGCGGTACTGGTTGGTGCAGCGATTTCCAGCGGGCCTCAGGCTCTCTGAAGTCTCCTCTCCTGTATCTCAGCAGGATGTGGTGACCTGGGGTATCGAGCTCTGCGAAATCTTGAGCTACTTACACTCCCAAGGCCCCCCAATCATTTTTCGGACCGTCCAACCGGACTTGATCTATCTCTGTGACGGCAGGCCAACTTTGACCCATTTTCACGCCGCCCGGCGATATAGGGAAGAACGAGTCCAAGACACAGAGTATTTTGGGCAAGGACCGACCGCTCCTCCAGAGCAGTTCGGGCTTGGCCAAACAGACCAGCGGTCGGACGTTTACGCCCTTGGGGCCACCCTGTATCAACTTCTTGCTGGGACAGCCAACACACCGACGGAATCTGTTCGCCTCACCCCCCTGAGGATTCTCAACCCCACTGTTCCTGCTCGCCTTGCCGAGGTCATCGAGAAGTCGCTGGCCGCCTCACCCAGGAATCGCTACCAGACCGTGGACGAGTTTCGTGAAGCTCTCCAGGCAGTCCAGGCCTTTGTTGAGAAAAGTGCCACAGAGTCGTCTGAGGAGTTTGGAGCACAGACCACCACTC
>JBJHCR010000138.1:0-6203 GCA_050486105.1 Vulcanimicrobiota bacterium | reverse complement strand
AAACTCTTGGATAGTCATCGGACTGGTGATCGCCTTCTCTTTTTGGTCACGACCCCTGGCTCCACTACCGATCACGGCAAGTCTGATCGCCGCCTTGGTCTTGGTCAGCGATCTCGCCTACGTGAAAGGTTGGTGTTCACACAAATGGAACCAAGCCTTGTCTCTCGGTTTCTTGTGGCTTTCGGCTTCGGCAAATGTCGTCTTTCCGATGGTGCTCGCCAGTCTTTGGGGAACAGCTCTGGGTGCTCTCGTCACTCCTTCTGGCAGCGATTGGTCCGCCCGCTTGAGATCATTAACGCAGGTCATAGGGCAATCCGGACCCAGGCTTCTTCCTCTAGCTTGTACTGGCTTGATTCTTCAAGTCGTTCCTTGGCCTGAGTTCGCCCATCTCGTGGCCTTAGGAGGCTATCTCATCTTGAATGAACTCCTTTTCGAGCGGGCAAGAAAATTGGGAACTCTCGACAGTCAATCGGCTTGGACACCTCCAGTAGCCATCGCCACCGGCTTGATGACCGTGCACGCTCCTCTTCTTCTCTTGCTGCTTTTGCCAGGTTTGCTCTTTTCTCAAATCTCTCAGGGTCAGGACAACGCTGCCTCCACGGGCTCGGACGAAAGGGGGAATGAGGAGCATCTCCAGAGTAGGCTGCAGGCCTTGGTTTTTAAAGGAGTGGAGCGCCTGGAATCTGCAAGCTCCCTAAGGGAACTTGAAAGGATCGTTCTCGAGGCCCTCAAGGAGCTGAATCTCGATGGAGAGATCGTCACCGGGAAGCCGAGTTACAAGCCGGCCTTCAGTTATCCCCCGAATTCAGATTCGGCTCTGGTTCACTTTGAAGTCCGGCCGAGCCCCGACCAGTTCGAGCAGGCGCGGCATCTGCTCAAGTTTTTCACCAGCGAGCGGCAAGCGTTGTTGGCCAAGCAGGAGCAGGCTAAGGCTCTCGAGTCCTTGAGGGTTTCCCAGCAAGCTTTGATCGAATCCCAAGCCGAGTTGGTCAAGGTTGAGAGATTGGCGGCTATGGGACGACTGGCCTCGTCGATAGCTCACGAAGTGAATACTCCGCTGGGCGCACTCAGGCTTTCGGTAGATCACTTGGAGCACCTAAGCAAGAACCACATTGAGCGTATGCCTGCAGTACTAGAAGGGATGAGACGCTCCATCGACACTGCTAACCGGAGCATAGATCGCGTCCTTTCCTACACCAGAACGGCCCCGTTAGAGGACAAAGTCCTGTTTTCTCCGCTTCAGACGGTGGAAGAGGTCTTGGAACAACTGGCGTTCCGATTGGAGCGAGAGAATCTCGAGATAGAAATCCAGGCGGATTGCCAGGACTCAGTTCGTGGGGTCCCGAGCGATCTCTTTCTGGCCTTGACCAATATTCTTCTGAATGCCTCTGATGCCGTGGGCTATGATAAGCCGGGTCGAATCACTATCAGAATGGCCCAGAACGCGGATACGATTTCCCTGGAGGTTAAGGACTCAGGGCCCGGAGTCCCTCCAGAGCTCCTCGACTCGGTGTTTGACCCTTTCACCACGACTAAGAAATGTGGGGAGGGCAACGGAATGGGTCTGTGGGTTGCCGCCCAAGCTATAGAGCGCCTCCAAGGTCGCCTCACATTGCAGCCCTCTGGGGGGCTTCATAACTTGTTCATGATCTCGCTGCCAAAGGCTCGGGAGGAGGATGGGGGAGAAGATTCGGCCGGTGGCCGCTGAGCATTAGGCATTCTCTCGATTGATGTTTCCGAGCAAATTCTTATGCCGAAGTGGGTTCTCGTATCATTCGGGCGAAGGCTCGCACCCCCGCCAGGAGGTCCTGATCTGAACTCATTTTTTCGACAGCCTCTTCGAATCGTTGAGACAATTGAATCGTTCGCTTTTCTAGGCGAGTGTGTTCCGAAATCTGCCGGCTCTGCACCTGCTGTAGGAGCGAGTCCCATTGGTGGAAACGCAACTCTCCGGAGTCCACAAACTCTTTGAACTGCCGCTCCAGATTTTTGTGGGCGCTTACTTGCTCAGAGAACCGATGCTTGAGAGTGGTGATGTCCTCACGAGGGTAGCGAACGTGAGAGGCCAATTCACTGACTCTCTGACGCAGGTAACTATACCCTTCCCAAGCCGGCCTAAGCGCGGCCGAAGCTACGAAGAGCCAAGTGAATCCCGGCTTCACCAACTCTGGATGAAGGTAGGCCAACCCATAGATTCCTCCGGCCGTCAGAGCGTGGCCACCTAGGGCACCCATAAGGAGAAATCTCTCCATTTTGGCTAATTGTTGAGTTTGCGATTGCACCCCTTCAATCCCCAAACTTAGACTTTCTTGACCGTCCACCCGGGCTCGACGGGCGGCGAAATACAGATCCCAAGGGATCTTGACCAAGAAGAACAGCCAGGTTAAGCAAGCCAGCAACATTCCGATGTCGAGCGCCGCAGCCACTGTGATTCGACCAAATGAAACGGAGATGATTGTGGCGAGTGCAGCCAGGGTTCCTATCAAGACAACGACTTCAGGTATTCTCATTGCCGCCTCCAATCTTCTATGCTTCTGTGCGTTGAGTGGGCCAGCAAAGCTGGGCTGGAACGGATCCATCCTGGTCGAAGAATGCGGACGACTCAACGCACGGGAGTATAGGTACAGTCTAGTGCACTGCTGTGGTCGAGGAAGAGGGTCACATGACACCTTTTTCTAAAATGGCTTTGGCGAAGCTTGGTACGCCGAATCTTGTAAGGCTCAAATGGGGGACGTCCACAGGCCAAAGGCGAAGAAGCTAACATGTCCTTGCCTTTTGACCGGGGTACGATAGAGTTTTTCTTGATGGTCTGTGCTATCGCCATCGGTTTTCAAATGATTTCCGAGCGAAACGCACCTTCCCCAGAGCAAGCAAGCGGCACTGCTGTTGAGGTTAGGGCAGAAGCTCTAGATGGGCAGACAGTGTCCCCCACCACATCCGTCAGCCAAGAGAACTGGACCGAGGCCGGGTCCTATTATTACCAGGGCAACAAGGCTCGAAGAGCCGGGAGGTTGGAAGAGGCAGAAGAGCTTTACACTCGGTCTTTGGATCTTGTAGACAGCCTGCCCCACTGCTGGAACAACCGCGGCTGGACTCGGGTCCTGATGGCTCGCTTCGATGAGGCGCTCTACGATGCCGAAAAAGCCATCTCCCTAACCGATGATCCGGAGATGCTGATGCACTCCCACCACACCAGGGCTTCAGCCTTGAAGGGGCTAGGACGTATAGATGAGGCCTTGGAGGCCGTGGAGGACTCCTTGTCCTTCGACCCCAACTTTTCCGATTCACTCCAACTCAAAGCGGAGCTGCTCTCTCACGAGCCAGTCACAAACTGATCGGTTGGAGCTAAACCGCTCGCTTGCAACGATGAAGTTACCGTCAAGGGTCTACACTTGAAGCATGGCCTGCTCGGTTTCGCTAAAAGCATCCCTGACCCCTCGAGCAAAGGAAAACAGTCCGGTAGTTCCTAGTATGATCAGTCCTACAGGTTTAGTCTTGGGAAAAACCGACAGAGCCAAGCCGGCTGAGTTCAGCAGGCTCACCCCTCCGTCAAGCAGCTCACCGTCGGCGATCTGGTTGGCTCCCACGTAGACCCCAAACCCGGCTCCAACGACCCCAAGCCTGGAGATCAGTTGCTGATTCATACTCAATAGCCTGGCCCCACCGACCAGCGAAACTGCACCAGAAGCGGTCTCCTCAACTGCTCCTTGCAAGTTCCCGTCGACAAGCTGCGCCCCGATATTGAATGTAGCAAAGGCTGCTCCCAAGAAGGAGACACTGTTCCTCAGGCCTTGAGGAAGCGGATTGGGATCGTTCAAGGGGTTTGGCCGGCCACCAACCGTGAGTATGTCGCTGTTGGCTTCGAGGAGCCGATTGACGTTTGAGATCAAGGAACGGGGCTCGCTGAGCACAGCCGGGATGGAAACCGTCTCTCCTCTATCGGTGCGGAGGAATTCCCCATCAAGCATCAGCTGACCCTGCTCATCGGTCTCGAGCGTTTGACCCTCCTCGTCAACGGCGAGGAACTCCCGGTTGTGACCCGCAAAAGTGGTCACTCCATTGCTATGCTGTAAGACCACTCCGTTACCGGCAGTGTAGGACGTTGCCTCTTGGACAGTTGTGCCGCCTTGATAATTGGTTGAAGTGACGGTTTCTTCCACCAAACTGCCCTGAGCACTGGCGAGAAAAGTAGCCCGAACGTCCTCATCGGAATAGAGAGCGATATCAGAGGGGTTGACCACTCTTCCTTCTCGTACGGTTTCTTCTTGAACGAAGCCTTGACCCGACCTTACCGAGGTGATGCTGTAGGACCCGTCTTCCTCGAAGCGGGAGCGATTAACGATGGTGGTGTCGGACCCGGGAAAGAGAATCTGTTCGTCGACAGAACGACCATCGTCGAAGGTGTGTTGGTAGCTGACGGTGCTAACTCCTCCAGCCGTTTGCACAGTGGCGACTCTTCCGTCCTCACCTGGAGTGTCGTAATCGCCGAACTCCCGAGTGATGAGGGTGGTCACTCCGTCTACATACACCACGGTATTGCGGGTGTTAAGAAATTCTCCGGCGGTTTCTCCTATTCGGTCTCGGACTTCAGGATAGGGTCCGATCTCGCGAATGGCATGATCTGAAGTGACCACTCCTCGGGAGTCCGTGCTTCGAGTGGCGACCTCGCGTCCTTCGGGATCCGTGGTGAGACTGAAGTTGTCGGAGATGAAAATGTCTTGGCCGTTTTGATCTTGGGCCACCACTCGTTGCTCAGTGCTGACTTGACTCGACGAGGTGGCTACAGACCCCTCCTCATCGAAGGTCGTCACCACTTGATTGGTTACATAGAAACCGCTTTCAGTGGTATTGAGCTCAAGGTCTTGGCCCAAATCCACAGGATCAAGGATGGGAGCCAGCTCATGAGTGAGACCGGCTCTCTGGAAAAAGATCGTCCCATTCTCGACCGAGGGAAGGTCGGTTCTCTGACTGACGGTGACAGTTTCGGTGATCGGACGTTCCACGGGTGGTCGGACGGTGTTGTCGATCACGGTTTGTCGGGTGGTGACAACCTGAGCGGGATCAGCGATCGCCGGGATGATGAGGCCGTTCGTCACCGACTCGTTTTCCACCAGATCCTGAAAAGCTAAATCCGAGGTTTCGGTGATCTCTTCGGTCCGCGTGGTGATGTCGCCCTGGTTGGCATCTATGACCCTGACGATGCGGCCGTCGTCGGCCACAGTCGTGGTCTGAGTGTAATCTACACCATCCTGATTATAGACAACTTCGGTATGAACTCCGCCGTTGGTCTCGCGGACGGTCTCAACGAATTCGACTCCATCTCGTTCGAAGGTTCTAACAGTACTACCGTTATCAAAAGTCTCGATAACCTCTCCAGAGCCTGACTCGACCACCCGTGAGATGGGTTGGGCAGCCTCTTCGGCTTGGGCGGCTTGGTTGTATAGGCGAACATCACTGGGATTGATAAACTCGCCATCGTGCTCTACAGTGCGGCCCTCGGCGAAGGCCTCTTCCCGAGTCTGCTCCTGAGCAGCGGCGATCTGGTCGGCTTGGTTGTAGAGGCGGACATCGCTGGGGTTGATATATTCCCCGTCTCGCTCTACAGTGCGGCCCTCGGCGAAGGCGGCTTGTCGCTCTCGCTCCCTGGCCTGATCGGCCAGGTTGTAGAGGTGCACATCGCTGGGGTTGATGTACTCCCCATTGCGCTCTACGGTGCGCCCTTCGGCGAAGGCCGCTTCTCGAGCCAACTCCTCTGGGGTGGGAGGAGCGGTGGCGCCTTGAGTGGTGGGGACGATCAGCTGCTGATCGGGGTGGATGATGTTCGGATTCTCGAGTTCGTTGGCTGTGGCCACGAGATCAACAAGGTTTTGACCCTCTTCATTAGCTTGATAGATCTGTTCATCGGTGAACCCTTGGTTTCTTAGGATGGTGATCACACTATCGTTGGGCTGGCCTCCCACGCCATCCCAAGGAGTGACCGTCACCTCTGTTGCATTGTGGCCGCTAAAGGGATTGCCTACATGTCCGTCAGGGAAGACGAGTGGTTCACTCGGATCAGCGGCGGCGGCCTCTTCCCGAGCCTGCTCCCGGGCGGCGATCTGGTCGGCTTGGTTGTAGAGGCGGACATCGCTGGGGTTGATGTATTCCCCATCTCGCTCCACGGTGCGGCCCTCGGCGGCGGCCTCTTCCCGAGCCTGCTCCCG
>JBJHCR010000137.1:15313-15709 GCA_050486105.1 Vulcanimicrobiota bacterium | reverse complement strand
TGACGAGGCTGTGCGCCGAATCGCCCCGAGTCCCAACGAAGCATTTTTTTTGTCAGGGGAACTGCAAATTTGAGGCTCATAGTGGACCTATTTGCAAGAAATTGCGGTTCCCATGGCGGAAAAATGGCGAGTTTGGCGATGTGGGTTGATTCGGCGCACAGCCTCTGACCCTGCTCATTACGAAGGTCTGAAACCTGACGGCGTCAAAATTGCCGATACCGTGAACAAATTGACCTCGTGGTTCTTCATAGCTCTCGCCACTTTAGTGTTGGCTTCCCCCGTATTCGCCCAGAATTACGCCCTAGACAAGGAGCGGGCTGACCAACTCCTGGAGAACCAGGACTTCGAAGGGGCGGTCAGCGCCTTCGAGAAGCTCGTAAACGACTACCCCGAACG
>JBJHCR010000137.1:0-15303 GCA_050486105.1 Vulcanimicrobiota bacterium | reverse complement strand
CTCTCGGCTTTGCACTGTATTTGAGCGGACGATTCGACGATTCCTTGCAGCGCTTCGAACAGGCCTTAGAAAAGAATTCTGACGACGACTCGGCCAAGAGAAATCTCATTCTTGCCGGTGGACGGCGGGCACTCGAGAGTAGCTACCGAGATGGTCTAATCAGGATCGACGGCCTCAAGAAGCGCTTCCCAGGGCATCCCCAATTGGCGGTACTCGATTTCTATTCGGGGAAACTCAACTATCTCTATGGCTTCAGCGAACCCGCCTTCGCTCACTGGCAAAGGGTTGCCAAGCTGCGACCTGATTCGGGAACCGCCCTCTTCCTTCAAGCCGTGGAAGCCAGAGAACGGGGAGATGTGGCAGCTCAAAACCGATATTTCCAGGAGGCCCTCACTAAGATGCCCGAAGAGGAAGTCTTCCGCCTGTGGGCAGCGCGGCTCTTGATTGAAGCCAGAGACCCCGAAAAGGCTGCAGAGATGCTCGATCCTCTGAACCGCCGCTACGTACTGTCACCCGGCGTGGCCATCGCCCTGTCTCGCTTCGAGAGAATGAGAGGACGCTCTCTAGAGGCCTACGAGAATCTTAGAAGAGCGGCCGAAGTCCCGGAAGTCCTCCTGGAGCGGTCCCTCATGGCTCAGCAGATCGGCGCCAGCGCCGAATCTGCTCAGGCCGAACTGCAGAAAGCTCTGACCGCTGGAGGCGACGGCGCCGTTTTGATCTTGTCTCACGAACCAGGAGCCAAAGTGTATCTCGACGGCACACTCTTGGGTTCCCCCCCCCTTGGGCTTTATCCCAGCGAAGGGGACCACGAGTTGAGAATGGTTTACGAGCCAAGCCCCATTCTGGTGTCCCACTTTCGGACTCCGAAGGAGGGGATGATGGTGATCGAAGCTGGGGTGAACACCGGCCTTGAGCAACGGGTATTTCCGGCCAAAGTGGAATTCTTGGGACTCCGAGAGACGAGAACGCTTCACTTTCTAACGACGGCTGGTAAATGAATCCTTGGCGGTGAGGTGAATGCGGCTCCGTGTGGTTCTTCCGTAAACCCAAGACCGTAGACACCATCTTCTTTGACATCGGAGGAGTGGTGGTCGATGCCCCCATGGAGCACTACCGAACCCTGGGAGCCCAACTTTACGGATGCAGAGAGGAGCCCCTGGGCCGAGCAGCCGCCCTCCATTTGCCACCCCTGGAAAAAGGAGCTATCACCTCCGAAGAGTTCTGGGATCGCCTTGGCAGCACTCTGGCTGATGAGGGCGTCGGTCGCAGAATTCCAGCCTGGAAGTTCAAAGGTTTCTGGGAAAGCTTACTGTTGGAAAAACTGGTTATTCGCCGAGACATGCTGCATATGTGTCAAAAACTGAGGCGAAAAGTCAAAGTGGCAGCCTTATCCAACACCATCGAAGAGCACGCCTTGGTGCTGCAAAAGTTGGGGGTCTACGAGGTGTTTCGGCCGGTGGTCCTATCTTGTCGGGTTGGGATGCGCAAACCCGACCTCGAAATCTATGAAAAGGCCTGCCAATTGGCCAAGGCTGAACCCGGGAGGAGCCTCTTCATCGATGACCTGCTGGAAAACATCCAAGCTGCTGAACAGGCCGGGTTCCTGGTTCATCACTTCGAGAATCAAGAAGTCCTCGAGCGAGATTTGGCCCGAAGGGGCCTGCTGCCCTAGACTTCCGTTCCTGCGAGGAGATCACTGAGGGCAAGGTTAAACTCTTCGATCATGGGTCAAGGTGCATCAAACGAAGAATTGAAAGCCTTTGGCGAGCGAGGGGAATTCTGGACGTTCACAGCTGTTAGTCTCCTTCTCACCTTGTTCGGTTTCATTCTAGCTATCAATTTCGTAGGCCCCCCTCCGCCCAAGACTCTGCGAGTTGCCAGCGGCCCTGATTGGGGCGCCTACTACCGATTCGCTCAGGAGTATCGGGACATTCTCATGCGAGAAGGCCTGACTCTTGAGGTGATCGCGACTCAAGGTTCTTCAGAAAATCTGCGCCTGCTTTCCAGTGGCGAAGCTGATATCGCCTTTGTCCAAGGAGGCATGCTTCCAACTTCCACCCCTGGCTCGCCGGTGCTCGAGGCCTTGGGAAGCGTCTACTATGAACCCATCTGGTTGTTCGTCAGAGGCGACAAGGCCTTCGAAAAGCTTTCCGATCTCGAGGGGCAAACCATGGCGATCGGGCCGGACGGGAGCGGAACCCGTGTTATCGCTCTTGAACTTCTCGGAGATGCCGACTTGCTCGAACGGATCACTGAAGTTCCCGTTGGTGGGGAAGCGGCTGAGCAAATGCTCTACAATGGAGAGGTCGATTCGGTGTTCTTTGTCGGCTCCCCAGGCATCCCAGCGATCAACCGTCTTCTCAAGAACGACGGGATCACCTTAATGCAGATCGATCGAGCCAAAGCCTACGAGCGCAGACACCAATTCCTTTCGGTGATCCCCCTCTACCAGGGGGTGGTGGATTTGGCTCTCAACATCCCAGAGCGAGATATTGAACTCTTGGCTCTTTCAGCCACCTTGGTGGTGACGGAAGATTTCCATAAGGCTCTCCCTGCGGTCATTCTGAACGCCGCGCGCGAAGTTCACGGTTCAGGCACCATCCTGAGCGAAAACTCCACTTTCCCATCGCCCCACTTTTGCTCTTTTCCCCTCTCTCGGGATGCCAAGCACTATTACGACTACGGCACGTCTTTCTTGTACCGACACCTCCCCTTCTACTGGGCCTCCGCCTTTGATCGCATGGCTATCTTGCTCTTGCCTCTTTTGGGCTTGACTCTGCCGATCATCCGCCTACTGCCGCCGTTCTACAATCTGACCATGAAGAGCAAGATTTATCGCCGCTACTTGGCCTTGCAGAAACTTGAGGCTCAATTGGAACGCAAGCCCTTTGAGGAGTTGGTCCAAGAACTCGACAAAATCGAACAGCAAGCCAAGCTCTTATCGTCCATGCCCCCTTGGTTTGGAGCCGACATTTTTGCACTCCGCACCAACTTGGAGCGAGTCCGAGACCGGCTCCTCAAGCTACGAACCGGTCCCATCGAACTGAAACTTGAAACGGTAGACAAAAGCGGTCATCGCAAGAGGTCGGGCAAAGTGCCGGACAGCCCGTCAGGAAAATCCTCTAGAAAGCGGGCCAAGTTCCCCGGGGAACCCAAAGCGGCGAGTTCCGAGGAGCTAAAGGCTCCCGAAAAAGACGTTCCCTAAGGCTTCCGGGTTTTCACTCAAATAGAACTCCTGCACCATCTCCACCACCTCTTGCTGCTCGAGCTGCCCATTCTGATTGCGATCGAAAAGGCGAAAACTGTGGCGGGCTTCCTCTTCAGAAACATTGTATGCGGTGCAGAACATGACGTAATCATCTTCGGTGACCAAACCGTCCCCATCGGAATCCAACATCTCCAAAAAAAACTTTGCGATGGACTGGAGGGTGGAAGAAAAAATCGGGTCAAAACCGTTCTCTTGAGGTTCGGTGAGAAAAGCCCTGATGTGAAAGGCTAGCCATTCTGCCAAGCTGATAGAGCCATCGCCGTTGGCGTCGAGGTGACGAGAGAACATTTTCCAAAGTCGCCGATTGCTGGCAACCAGCGCCAGATAACGACGGTTGGAACTGCTCCACCCTCGCTCCTCGGCCATGGTGTCGACCACCATCCTAAAGTCCTCATACTCCAGCAGACCATTGCCATCCACGTCCAGCAGGTCAAACATGTGCATAAGCTTGTCTTTCTGAAGCTCGGTGAAACTGCTGCTCATTCCCTGGCCCTTCGCAGCCCCTTGAGCTCAACCTTCTGGTTACTTTAGAAAGTGGGCTCAGAGATGTGGTATTGGGAGGGCTCTCCTATGGGGGCCACCGGCGTTGAAGCGGGCAGCGACTCCGGAAGCACGGGCGGCGGCAAGGTGAGCGGTTCGTCGGAAACAGCCCGCTCTCGAGCCTGCGCCGGGGGAGCCGGAGTTCGCGCCGGTTCTGCAACTGCTGGGAAGCCGCTCGACTCGGCAGAATCGAGCTGAGGGAGCGACTCCGCCGTGGAAGAATTGTTCGCTCTCGCTTCCACTGCGGGGAAAAGACTGGCGGCCTCGCTTCCAGCCTTAGTGCCTCCGCTGGGAGCCCCGGTCGTTCCCGCAGGGGAGGACGACTCTGCGCCGGTGGTTTGAGGGAAGAGCCCCGTGCTCTGCAGTCTCAGCTGCCGATCTTGGGCACTTCCCGAGGCCGGAGCTTCAAGGCTACCCTCTCCAGGGGCCTTGGATTGGGGTGCCTGAGTGGATGAGACGGTGGCCGCAACTGGGAATAGGTCTCCAGGATCTGCCGCCGGCGAAGTGCCTCCCATGAGCGACTCAAGCTCCGTGGCCGCTTGGCCCTCGGCTTGCTCGGACTGGGCTTGGTCCTCTTCGACCACCGCGCCCTGGTCTGGACCTAAGGGCCCCAAAGAATGAGAAAAAACTCCATCGAGAGGATTGACGGACGGTTCGGCGGCAACGGGCTCGGGGATGGTTACCGGAAGGGGGAGCTGTTCTCCCACCAAGAGCTCTCGATAGGTCTGTTCTCGCCATATGACCAAGCTCAGCAAGACCAGCAGCACAGCGGCCAGAGCTGGAGACCACGATCTTTGGCGAGATTCGGGCCTAGCCCCCTCCCCTTTTTTAGACCCAGACCCCCGGGAACTCTCAGGTTCGCTGAGAGGGCGTTCCTCGTTATTCGGTGTGGCTCGCAGAGCGGACTGCTGGCCGAGCGCCGCGCTCCCGGTCTCGCGACCTTCGGGCCCCGGTCGACGTTCGGCCTCAGTGGAGCGCAAGGGTAAGAGCGGTCCAGGCTCTTTAGCTTGCATAGTCTGACCGGCAGAACTGGTTTTCGGCACTTCAGGCGGAGGTTCCGGGTGAGGAGAGCGCTCTACGAAGCGCACCTGCTTTCGGGGAACTCCAGCCTTGGGGAAGGGCAGTTGCCTTGGTGACTCGGGCACTCTAGGGAGCGGAGGCGTAGCCGACGCTGGGAATGCGATGGGAAGACCCTCTTCCGAGCGGTAGAAATCGCGATGCATGAATTCGGGAACCATGTCGCTGATCTCTTCTGTGGCCAACGGTTCCAAGGAAGGCGGAAACTCAAGCCGCAATTCAGGGCTTCGGTCCGGGTTCAAAGCAGCATCAAAAGAGCCCGCGGGATAATTCCTGTTCTGCCGCAAAGAAGTGTCTTCGGGATTTCGCCTTGGTCGTTTCACCTTACCAGAGTCCTCGGTTCCAGCCCGTCGGGTCCTTGTCCTAGGGAAGATCAAGGTGGCCGGACGCGCTCTTGCGATCTTACCCCAGGTCCACCACTTAAAACAAGGCGAAAGATGTGAACATGCAAGATTCTTAGAGCAATAGCCCAGACTCTTGAAGAACCTCGCGCAAGGTTGCTGGAGAAATCCCGATCTCTTCTTCGAAAAGGTCTACGGCCTCTTCGTAATGGCGAATGGCTTCAGCGGAGCGACCATCTCCAGCGAGGGCTCGAATCACCACCTCGTGGGCATCCTCTCTGAGGTCATCGAGGACGAGCATCTTCCGAGCCGCTACCTCTGCCTCCTCAAAACGGTCGGCCAAGAGATAAGCGCGAGCCAAATGGTAGAGAGCCTTTTGCTGAAGCTCTCGATACTGCACCCGAAGACTTTCCACCCACGAATCGTGAAAACCCTCGAGAAAATCCCCTTGATACAAATCCAGGGCTAATTTCGCGTGATTGATAGCCAATTCGGCGTCCTCAGTCTCGAGGGCTTCTGTCGCCTTCTTGAGATAGACATCGAGTTGCTCCACGTCCACCACATAGTCGAGGTCCAGCTTTGCCGTGCCGCTTTTTCGACCCCGAACCAGAAGCTGAGAGGGAGGGCGCTCGTCCACTTGCTTGAGGATACTGCGCGCCTGATGAATGGCATTGCGCAAGGAGTTCCGCGCCTTGGACTCTGGAGTATCCGGCCAGAAGGTCTCCATGAGGAAATCGTCGGTCACCGAAGTGCGAGTCACCGCCAGGTAGGCAAAAAGTCTCAGAGCCTTCTGAGTCGGCCACTCGTCCTCAGCCACGTCTACGCCCCGGGCTCTCAAACAAAAGGCACCGAGGGTCTGAATCACCAATTGGGCCTTATCGCGGTCTTCCGTCGAAGGCTTGCGCACTTCCGGCAGGGGTTCGGAAACCGAGGGAACCACCGGTTCCGGTCGCAAGTGCTGCATCCAAAGTTTCGGGGGGATCTGAGCCAACCTTTCCAGCAGCGCGCTCTGACAGGGTTCACCCATCTTGGTCAGATTAGTGCGGGCCGTGGGCTCCTCTATTCCCTTGAGGACCGCGCTCAGGAACAGGGGTAGAGTGAAGCTCCTATAGCGTTCAACCACATCGAAAAGGTCATAGCTGGACACCAATGTCATGAACTCGTTCAGAGTCTCAATATGCTCATCGTTATCCAATCCCCGGTGAGTCAGCAGAAGGTAGCTTTGCAACAGCAGACTGGCGGTGAGGCCCGGCAAATTTCTCGCCTTGCGGTAGTGGGAAATCAATCGTTCTAGAATTTCGAAGCCGTTCTGTTGGCGTCCGCTGAGCCATTCCAGCAAACCCCACATCAGATGATAGCCCCGCTTTTCTCGTTCCGAGTGGGTCCTCTGTCTGGCCCGCTGCAAAGCCTCTCGAGCTTGTTCGAGGTGCCCCAGATCACAGTACACCATAACTTGCCCGGAAATCGCGCCGAGTTCCAATCCGCTGTCAGCCATCTCCACTGCGATCCTCTCGGCCTTGAGGTAGGAGCGCAAAGCCCAGTCGGTTTCGTGGATGGCGATGTAGAGGTGACCGAGATTGAGATAGTGGCGGCAGCGAGCGGTCTCAAAATGCTCGGTCCGGCCACTCTCCTTGAAAGAACCATCCTCTTCGTTCATCACCGCCTGCAGAGCCTCAACGAAACGCGGGTCGTACTGGCTACCCGAGCGGTCGAAAATGCGTTGCAGGGCTTCCCGAGAACTTTCCTGGGCCCTATGCTTTTTGGGGGTCGCCAAGTCGATGAAGGCATCGGCCACAGCCAGCAAACGGGCTTCCGTCAAGATCTCCTCACCTGATTTCCCGAACAAGGAAGCCGAGCCGTCGTACCACTCGTTGCGCTCAACGATGATGTCGATGCATTCCTCTAAACCCGGCACTCCGCCCATCACCTCTCGAAGTATCTGGGCTTCGCGCAGGTGGCTAGGAAGATCGCGTCCGCTGGACAGTCCCAATCTGGTGATGGGAAGATGGAAATAAGGCTTCTTCTCCTCCATCTGCAGGGAGACGCCGAGGGTGTGCATTTCCGCCGCGCGGATCACTCGCTGGCGACTGTCGCGTTCTAAACCGGCCTTCTTTGCCATCTGCTCGCACAGACGGGCCACCAACCTGCAGTGGTCCACATTGTAAGGATTGCGAAGCTCCAGGCTGGTAATGAATGACTGTACCAGATCGATGTATCTCTTTGCCAGATCGGTTTGCGAAGGTGCAGAGGATATAGGTCCCATATACTACCTGTGCCCCTTTCTCGGGGAAAACTCCTCCACGAAGACCTCACTTATCGAGTCTTTCCCGAGGATCTCTCAGAAACTCCCCGAAGGCGCTCTTTACAAGCGTCGCAGCCTCTGAGCTGCGGAAAGGAACGCCATGGATACCATCAATCGCCCCGGGACCGAACCGTCCCAAGATCACGAACTGAAAACCTTAGAAAATCAAGAGTGGATCGAGTCTCTCGACTACGTGCTGGCGCAGTCAGGACCGGCTCGAGTCATCGAGCTTATGGAACGACTTCACCACTACGCCCAGAGCAAAGGAGTCCACTTCCCTTTCTCGGCGAACACCCCCTATGTCAACACCATCAACCGCCAGGAGCAGCCACCCTATCCTGGCAGCCGAGAGATCGAGCGTCGGATCAAGAGCATCATCCGATGGAACGCCATGGCCATGGTGGTGCGCGCCAATAAGAACAACGACGGTCTCGGAGGACACATCTCCACCTTCGCCTCGGCCGCCACTCTCTATGAGGTGGCCTTCAATCATTTTCTCAAGGGCAAAGATGAAACCGGTCGCGGCGACATGGTGTACTTTCAAGGGCACGCCTCTCCGGGGATCTACGCCCGGGCCTTCCTGGAAGGGCGCATCGACGAAGAGCATTTGGAAAACTTCCGCCGGGAACTCAAACCCAACGGGGGACTGTCCTCCTACCCCCACCCGTGGCTCATGCCCGACTTTTGGGAGTTTCCCACCGTATCGATGGGACTGGGCCCGATCATGTCCATCTATCAGGCCCGCTTCAATAAGTATTTGGTGAACCGAGGCCTTATGGAGCCCGACGACCGCAAGGTTTGGGCCTTCCTGGGTGACGGAGAGACCGACGAACCGGAATCCTTGGGTTCGATCTCCTTGGCCTCTCGGGAAAAGCTCGACAACTTGATCTGGGTCATCAACTGCAACCTCCAGCGACTCGATGGCCCGGTTCGAGGCAATGGCAAGATCATTCAAGAGTTAGAAGCCCAATTCCGGGGTGCCGGCTGGAACGTGATCAAAGTGGTTTGGGGCGGGGATTGGGACGATCTCTTCGAGAAGGACCGAAACGGACTGCTCGCCCAACGCGCCAAAGAAGTGGTCGATGGCGAGTATCAAAAGTATGTGGTCGAGTCAGGCTCCTATATTCGTGAGCATTTCTTCCAAAAGAGTCCGGAACTGGCCAAAATGGTGGAGCACCTCAGCGACGAACAGATTCATAAGATGAATCGGGGAGGTCACGACCCCGAAAAAGTCTTTGCCGCCTTCGATCGCGCCGTCAAGAGCGATCGTCCTACGGTGATCCTAGCCAAGACCATCAAGGGTTACGGTCTGGGAGAAGCCGGCGAGGGACGCAACGTCACTCACCAACAGAAGAAGCTCAACGAGGATGAACTGCGAGAGTTCCGCACCCGCTTCGGGATTCCCATCTCCGACGAAGACGTGGCCCGAGCGCCGTTCTATCGACCGGCTGAGGACAGCCAGGAGATGAAGTACCTCAAGGAGCGCAGGGAGGCTCTAGGGGGACCGCTGCCCAAGCGGATCGCCAAGCCCTCGGATTTGCCCATGCCGGAAGAGAAGATCTTCAACGAGTTCGTCAGTGGCAGTGGCGATCGGGAGATGTCTACCACCATGGCCTTTGTCAGATTGCTAGGCAAACTTCTCAAAGACAAAGGTCTGGGCAAGAATGTGGTCCCAATCGTCCCGGACGAAGCCCGGACCTTCGGGATGGAAGCCCTGTTTCGGCAGTGCGGGATCTACTCTAGCGTTGGACAGCTCTATGACCCGGTAGACTCCGATCAACTGCTGTACTATAAAGAAACCCAAAATGGCCAAATCCTCGAGGAGGGGATCACCGAGGCAGGGTCCATGTCGTCCTTCATCGCTGCCGGTACTTCCTATGCCACCCACGGCATCCCGATGATTCCCTTCTTCATTTTCTATTCGATGTTCGGCATGCAGAGAATCGGAGACCTTGTTTGGGCCGCAGCGGACATGCGCTGTCGAGGCTTCCTTTTGGGAGCCACCGCCGGTCGCACCACTCTCAACGGAGAGGGTCTGCAGCACCAGGATGGCAACAGCCATCTGCTGGCCTACCCGGTTCCCAACTTGGTGACCTACGACCCGGCCTATGGCTATGAACTAGAAGTCATCATCAAAGACGGTATCCGACGCATGTATAAGGAGAACGAAGACATCTTCTACTACATCACCGTGGAGAACGAGAACTATCGGATGCCGGCTATGCCGGAAGGTTGTGAGGAGGGCATTCTCAAGGGCGGCTACTTGCTCCGGCCGGCCACTATCGAAGGTGATGGTCCTAAGGCTAAGCTCTTGGGTAGCGGCTCGATCCTCCAAGCCGCCATCGAGGCCCAAGAGATCCTTCAAGATTCCTATGGTATTCCCACCGAGGTCTACAGCATCACCTCTTATAAGGAGTTACGGCGGGATGCCCTGGAGTGCGACCGACACACCATGCTGAACCCCTCGGAAGACGGACCTATCCCTTACGTCACCGAACTCCTCGACGACGAGGACAGCGTGATCGTCGCCGCCTCCGACTATGTGAAAGCGGTGCCCGACTCCATCGTACCTTGGATCGACAACACCATGATTACTCTGGGAACCGACGGCTTCGGCCGTAGCGAAACTCGAGAGGCCCTCAGAGACTTCTTCGAGGTCGATTCACGCTTTATCACCCTGGCGGCCCTGACTGCTCTTCATCAGCAGGAAAGCCTTGACGTCGAGACTGTGGAGCAGGCTATCCGAGATTTGGGGATCTCAAAGGATAAGCCCAATCCCATGAAGGCTTAGTGGAGAAAGGACAACACAGTGCCTACAGAATTTACTCTTCCCGAACTTGGCGAGAATATTGATGCCGCCGACGTGATCGAAGTGCTGGTGGCCGTCGGCGACCGCATAGAGGTCGACGACCCAGTGCTGGAGATCGAGACCGACAAGGCCACCTTCGAGGTTCCTTCTACGGTGGCTGGAGTGGTCAAGGAACTCTACGTTTCGGCGGGCTCCTCAGCTGCTGTAGGCTCGGTGGTCATGCTGGTCACCGAGGACTCCGAGGCCGAAGTCGAGGAGACGAGTTCAAGCCCGACCGAGCCGACGAAGAGCGAGGCTTCTTCGGCAACCGAGACCCAAGAGCAAGCAGAGCCCCAACCCCAAGCCGTCACCACTCAGAGTGCGCCCACTGAGCCGAGAGCTCGAGTCGATGTCAAGAGCGAATCTCCGTCCACCCCGTTGACCACCGAGGAACCCTCGGTGAACGGGGCCTCTTCGGGAGAACGAAAATTGGCACCGGCGGCCCCATCTACTCGACGACTTGCCCGAGAGATCGGGGTGGACATCCATCAAGTTAAGGGAACGGGACCAAGCGGCCGGATTTCTGAGGTAGACGTTAAGAACCACGCCAAGCTTCTCCTCAACCGAAGCTCGTCCGACTCTGCTGTCGGGGCTGCTGTCTCCTCGGGAACCGTGGTGGCCGCTCCCCCTCTCCCGGACTTCAGCAAGTTTGGTGAGGTCCGACGAGACAAGATGAGCAATATACGGCGCAAAACCGCCGAGCAGATGCATTTGGCCTGGAGCACCATTCCCCAGGTGACGCAGTTCGACAAGGCGGACATCACCGATCTTGAAGCCCTACGAAAAAAACTGAATGCTTCGGATCCCAAGGGACCGAAGATCACGGTGACTGCGATCCTGCTCAAGGTGCTCGCTTCGGCCCTAAAGAAATTTCCTCAGTTCAACGCCTCCATCGACATGGCGAACCAGGAGATCGTCTACAAGGACTATTTTCACTTGGGAGTGGCGGTGGACACCGAGCGCGGTTTGCTAGTTCCGGTGGTTTTCGATGTGCACCAAAAGAACATCAGGGAACTGGCCGAAGATCTCAACACCATTGCCGCCAAAGCCCGAGACCGCAAAATTCGACCCGAAGATCTGCAAGGATCGTGCATCACCATCACCAACTTGGGTGGTATTGGGGGGCACGCTTTCACTCCTATTGTGAACCCTCCGGAAGTCGCTATCCTAGGGGTCTCTCGAGCCTCCATGGAGCCGGTCTATGAAGGGGACACCTTCTATGCCCGACTCATGATGCCGTTGTGCCTGTCCTACGATCACCGGCTGATCGATGGGGCCGACGCCGCTCGCTTCCTGCGCTGGGTGTGCGAGGCTCTGGAGAACCCCGCCTTGGTCGTCTTTGAAGGTTAAGAGAAAGAGTCTGATATATGAGTCGACACGCAGAAGTTCTGGTCATTGGTGCCGGCCCTGGAGGCTATGCCGCGGCCTTCATGGCAGCCGATAAAGGGAAGAAAACTCTTCTCATAGATCGAGCTGAAAATCCGGGTGGGGTCTGTCTCTATCGAGGCTGTATCCCCTCCAAAGCCTTGCTCCACGCAGCCAAGGTGCTCACCGAAGCGGAAGAGGCCTCGGAGTTCGGGATAACGTTCGAGCCCCCAAAGATCGACATCGAAAAACTGGTGGCCTGGAAGAACAAGGTGGTGAGTACCTTGACCGGGGGCCTCGGTCAGCTTCGTAAAGCGCGCAAGGTGGACCACATCCAGGGAACCGCCAAACTGATCGATAATCAGACGGTGGAAATCGAAGAGACCAAAGAGCGTATAACTTTCGATCATGCCATTTTGGCGACAGGCTCTCGGCCGGTGGTTCCTGGACCTTTGGCCATCGAATCCGACCAGGTCATGACCTCCACCGAAGCTTTGGATGCCGATCGCATCCCGGAGAGCCTACTGGTGGTGGGAGGCGGCTACATCGGCCTTGAGTTGGGCACCTTCTACGCCAGTTTGGGAACCAAGGTCACCGTGGTTGAGATGCAGGACGGTCTTCTGCCCGGGGCCGATCGAGATTTGGTGCGGGTGCTGGAGAAACGGATCCGCCAGAAATTTCACGAGGTACTTCTGAACACAAGAGTGGTCTCAATGGTGGACACCATGAAAGGGGTCAAGGTCACTTTGGACCCCTCGCGCGAAGAGTTGTACGAGAAGATCTTGGTGGCTGTAGGAAGGCGACCCAACACCGAGAATCTGGGCCTGGAAAACACCGCTATTGCTCTGGACCAACACGGATTTGTGGTGGTCGATAGTCAGTGTCGAACCGCAGAACCCAACATCTTCGCCATCGGCGATATCTCCGGACAACCGATGTTGGCCCACCGAGCCACTCACCAGGGTCGCCTGGCGGCGGAGGTGATCGCCGGCAGCAAGGCCGTATTTGAGCCCCACGCCATCCCTGCAGTGGTCTTCACCGACCCCGAACTCGGCTGGACCGGGATCACCGAGGGCGAGGCCAAGGCGGCCGGTCTGGCTCATAAGGTGGCCAAATTTCCGTGGGGAGCCTCGGGACGGGCGCTGACCCTCGGTCGGAGCGATGGCCTAACAAAGTTGATCTTGGATCCCGAAACCGATCGAATTTTAGGGATGGGAGTGGTGGGGGCCGGAGCCGGTGAGCTTTTAGCCGAAGGCACGCTGGCCATTGAAATGGCAGCCGGCGCCGAAGACCTGTCGCTCACTATCCACGCCCACCCGACTCTCTCTGAGACGGTCATGGAAACGGCTGATGTCTTCTTCGGTCATTGCACCCACATGGTGAAGAGGTAATACTCCAAATTTCTCAGCACCCATTTCAACAACCACTGATCGAAGAGCCTATGTACCTAAGGCCTCTGGTGGGGAGGGATTCCGGAGAGCTGTTTGCCCTCATAGACGATCATCGAACAGAACTGTCTCGTTGGCTCCCTTGGGTACACCAGACCCTGGCCATAGCCGACTCTAAGCTTTATATCCTCTCTCAGACGGGGCTGTGGAAGTCGGGTCTGGTTCTCGGGATTTTTTGGCACCAAGAATTGGTGGGCACCGTCGGCTTTCAACGCGGAAACGAGCGCCATCATCGAGCCGAGATCGGCTACTGGGTAGCCCCTCCGGCGCAAGGTCGCGGCCTAGCCCGAAAAGCCATCAAACTGGCCATCACCAGGCTGATGTCGGAAACCCCCATCTATCGCTTGGAAGCCCGTATCCAACCCGACAACCGCGCCAGCCTTAAGGTTCTCAAAGTCCTGGGTTTTCAATTTGAAGGGGTCGAGCGCGGAGGTCTGAGATTCGGAACCTCCTACCGTGACCACCAGGTCTACTCTCTCCTAAGACCCGAGTTTCCCCTCAAGTGAACCAGACTTTGGCTCGACTGATTGTCGCTTGCTTCTTCCTGCTGGTCTTCACTTGCGAAGGCTGGAGCCAGGGGTGCGAATGCCGACCTGGCACCGAGCACCTATGTCGCTGTTCGGTGCTGATCGACCAGCAGATGGCTGAACGACAACTGGCCTACCTTTCGCGGCTGATGCTTGCCGAATTCGGAGAGCACCTCGTTGAGCTGCCGCTCACCGAAATCCGCTTGGGGTCGCAGAGAGCCTTGATGTTTCGAGGAGTAGACAGCCACGGAATGATCTCGGGCTCGCAGATCACCGTCTACGAAAATCTCTTGAGGGATCGAGCGCTGATGGTGATCGCGCACGAGCTAGGGCACGCCTGGCATTTTGCCGTTCATCCCCAGGCCCATGAGATAGACGAATTTCTGGTGGAGGGCTTCGCCGAGTGGGTGGCCTTCCATCTCATGCGCCGCACCGGGCACACCGAATTTTCGTACTCGATTCGAAACAATCCCGACCCCCTGTATGGGCAGGCTTTCAGATGGTTTCTAGCCCTCGAAGACGAACACGGCCGAGAGGCCGTTTTCCAGGTCATGCGTACCTGGACTCGAGCCGATGGGACAAATTGAAAAAACGCCAAAAAAGGATATCGCAAATGACTCTCCGCAAAAATCTCCTTGCCGTCCTGGCAATCCTTTTAAGCGCCTGTTTGTGCGGATGTGGAGGAGGCACTTCCAGTCCTGCCCCTGTCAGCGCCGAGGGCCCGATTCCATCCACTCAGCCGCCAAACACTCCTGTTCCCCCACCACCAACCAACGGACCGGCACCTTTTCGCTCTTTCCGGGTGGTCGAAACCTTTCCCCACGACACCAGCGCTTTCACCCAGGGCCTACTCTTCCATCAGGGCCGCCTTTATGAGAGTACCGGCCTAGTGGGTTCTAGCAGTCTACGGGAAGTAGAGCTAGAAACCGGGGCAACACTTAGAAGAGTCGACAACAGTCCGAACGTCTTTGCTGAAGGCTTAGCCCTACGCCAAGGCCGTTTGTACCAATTGACCCTACAGAGCGAACAAACTTTTGTTTGGGACCTACTCACTTTTCAACAAGTTGACGTTCTGCCTTGCCCCCGGCCGGCCTGGGGGCTGGAATGGGATGGGCAAAATTTCCTGCTCTCAGACGGAACCGCCAACATTTCCGTTCTTGACTCCGAGAGCTTTGCCGTTCTCAGGACGATTCCGGTCACCGACGATGGTACATCGGTGGGCCTATTGAACGAACTCGAGCTCATCGATGGGCTCTTGTGGGCCAATCGCTTCTTGACCGACGAAATTGTCGCGATCGATCCGAACACCGGCGTGGTGGCCTTTCGGCTAGACCTGAGCAGTCTCATCGATAGGGATGCTTTCAATCTTGGGAACAATGATGTCCTAAACGGTATCGCCTACGATTCAGCCACCGGACGTATCTTTGTCACCGGGAAGAGATGGCCCCTCTTGTTTCAAATCGCCCTCACCGACTAGACTTACGTTCCGCAGTTCTCAAAATAGTTGCCAAAACCAGGATTACATGAAGCAAACAGTGCCCAGGATTTTTCCTGAACCGTGGAAATGTGCTTGACAAGGAATGACAA
>JBJHCR010000136.1:0-15710 GCA_050486105.1 Vulcanimicrobiota bacterium | reverse complement strand
TCAGGTTGGACTAACCAGCTAGACGCCACCGTCTCCCGACTGCATTGCGAAATTTTTTGGCAAGAGGACCGACGAAGTTTTCGGCTCCTCCTCCGGTCCACCACCAATTCAACCTACATCAACGGTGAAGCTGTGGAGGACGCCGAACTCTTCGAGGACGACGTTTTGGAATTGGGAGCCACCAGCTTGGAGTTGCAAAAGGCAGACCTCCGGTGGTCCAAGAACACCCCTTCCGGAGGGTTCCCCACCATTTCGGCTCCCCCTCACTCAGATGAGTCCTCGGCCTCAGCTCCCCCGGGTACTGCTACCCGCATCATCCCAGGTGCCATGTTGGGGCCGATCGCTCCCACCTCTGGGAAAAAGATCAGCATGGGTCCTCCAACGACCTACGCTTTGGTCTCAGACTTGGGTGAACAGTTTCCCTTACAGGGTATCATCGTTAGGTTTGGAGCCCCTGAGGATCGAGACTTGGAGACAGAGCAGCACGGCAAGTTGAAATTTGACCGAGAGTATGTCTTGGACCATCCCATGTTGAGTCCGAACAATCTCATTTTGCGCTACGATGAGCTGTCCCAGAGGTATCGGGCTGGGAGATTTGGACCCGATTCGGCCGGAGTCTACCTCTTTCGCGACTGTGATGGTGTGGTGTGGCAAGCCGAACTTCGTGAGGGCGCCGAAGCTTTGCTGTCCGAGGGGGACGTCATCCTTCTAGCCGACATTCAGCTGCAATTCGGAAAGCAGGAAAACAATGTCTAGCTCGCATCAAGAAAGCCGAGTTGTTCTAGTGACCGGAGCCTCCCGAGGACTCGGAGATGCCATCGTTAGGCATTTAGATCAGTTGGGCATTCGCACAGTCATGGTCGCTCGATCCGAAGTTCCATTGCGTGAGTTGGAACGAGAATTGAACCACGCGATAGCCTATCCCTTAGATCTCAGCGAACCTTTGAGATCCCACTTGGCGGTCCAAGCTTGCTTGGATTCCTTTGGACGCCTCGATGCCCTGATCAATAACGCTGGAGTGATCGAGCCCACCGAGCCTCTAATCCAGGCCGATCCTATGCAGTGGCTTCAGGCTATCACCATCAACTTGACCGCGCCGGCCATGCTTATGCGAGCCGCCCTTCCACAGTTGAAGGAACGAAGAGGGAGGGTCGTCAACATCAGCAGCGGGGCGGCAGTGAAAACCGTGAAAGCGTGGAGCGCCTACTGCACCTCCAAGGCTGGTCTCCTCCATTTAACAAGGGTCGCCGCCGAGGAGACTCCAGAAGTGGCCTTTTTCTCACTCAGACCGGGAGTCATCGACACCGAAATGCAGACCCAAATCCGGTCCTCAACAGGGATGGCTCCGGATGATCTGGACAAGTTCCGAGACTTAAAATCCTCTGGAAAACTTGAGCCCCCAGACGTTCCAGCCAAGGCAGCCGTCTGGTTGGCCCTATACGGACCTCACGCCCGCTCGGGTGACTTTATCGAATACACAGATCCTGATATACTTAAAGGGCTAGAGAAGCTCACTCCCACGGTTAGCCCCGCGGGAACTTGAGCCCAAAATCACCCGAAACCAAAAGAGGGAGCTTTAGCTCAGAGCCGAAAGCGGCTCCCCGAGAGATCCCTCGCCAATATTAAGGAGATAAGAGATGTCAAACCATACGGATGACCACGCCCCCGGAAATGACGCCAAGGCTCTGTTGCCGGTAGTCATCATGGGGATGCTACTCTTGACCGCCATTATGTACTTCGGTGGCAGCAGCAGCGGATTTTACTAGATTTCCTGCCTGAGTAACAATCAAGAGCAAGCCCTCGAAACCCGAGGGTTTTCTGGTTTTTAGGATCTGGCCAGGAATGGCTTCTCAAGCTTAAGAAACCTTGTCCATGACCTGTGAACTTTTGGCTCTGCTCAGATGTCCGGATTGCCGAGAAGGCTTTCTTCCACCTCGAACCGTTCCAGACACCCTGGTTTGCCAAGGCTGCCAGAAGAACTTCCCCATAGTTCATGGGGTCCCACAACTGATTTCTTCGAGATCAGAAGCCCAATCTCTTAACGTTGCCGACAGTTTTGCGAGGCAGTGGGAAATCTACCGAGAACAACGAGATGAATATCGTTGGCAGTTTCTCGATTGGATCGCGCCTGTTACCCAAGATTTTTTTCGAGGGAAAGTGATTCTGGACGCCGGGTGCGGCAAAGGCCGTCATCTCACCCAGAGTTCCAACTTCGGGGCAAAATTGGTGATAGGGGTGGACCTCGGTTTTGGCAGCACACAGGTCGCTCAACAGGCTCACTCAGACCGCAAGAACGTAGCGGTGATCAGAGCTGACATCACCAATCTTCCTTTCGCCTCAGACACTTTCGACTACGCTTACAGCATCGGGGTCCTTCATCATCTTCCTGACCCGGAGTGCGGCTTTCGCTCGGTCTTGGACAAAGTGAAGTCCGGAGGCCACATCTCGGCCTGGGTCTACGGATTGGAGAACAACGAATGGCTAGAGAATTGGGTTACCCCAGTACGAGAGAACCTGACCAGTAAGCTTCCTCCGGTTCTCCTTAGAGCCATTTCGAAGGCCCTGGCCACGATCTTGAAAACCGTTGGACACGGTATCTATCAACCCATACTCAAGGTTCGGCCTGACGCCAGGTTGTTCTACCAAGCCTATCTGCTCAACTTGTGCCGCCTACCTCTAAAAGAAGTGGAGACCATCGTCTATGACCACCTTCACCCAGCCATCTCGCATTACTTAAGTCGAGAGCGATTCACCCTGTGGTTCGAAGACCTGACCGAAGTGAGCATCGGTTGGCACAATCAAAATTCTTGGCGGGGATTTGCCAGAAAACCTTAACCCCGCTCCTCAGTTTGCCTGAGCGCCTGAACCTGCAACCCACCTGCAACCCCCCTCCCGTAAGGTGTGATCACCATCCAACTAACACTTGAAACGAGAGGGACACCCCATGCTAATAAATCGCTGGCTACCGACCCACGCCGAATTCCGACCAAATAAAGAAGCTCTGGTCTGCGCCGAGAGTGGGCAGAGGCTCACTTACGCCGAACTGCACCAACAGACTTTAACGGCCGCGGCCACTCTTCACTCCCTGGGCGTATCCAAGGGCGATCGGGTGGCGCTTTTTGCCCAGAACGACATTCGCTTTTTTCCCTTGCTCTTCGCTTGCGCCCACCTGGGGGCCATCCTGGTTCCACTGAACTGGCGCCTATCCAAACCGGAACTCCAGCAAATCCTCGGCGACTGTCAGCCCAAAGTGATGTTCCAGGACGGCCGATTCGCGCAGGATGCGATTCCTGAGCACTCTCACACCATCAGCTTGGACCAACTCTTGCGCAACCACCCCAGAACGGACAGTCCAAAGGAAGCCGAAGTCCACGAAGAGACCCCCGTGGCCATCTTCTACACCGGTGGGACCACCGGACTCCCCAAAGGGGCCCTCCTCACCCATCGCTCCATTTTCTGGAACTCTGTCAACACGGCCATGGGTTGGGGGCTGTCTCCCGATGATATCGCCCCGGTGTTCACCCCGCTCTTCCACACCGGCGGACTCAATGTGTTCGCCACCCCGATGCTGCAACTAGGAGGAACCATCGTTCTGACCCGAGCCTTTGATCCCGACGCAGCTCTGGACCTCATCGTGGAAGAAAAGTGCACCATTCTGTTCCTGGTGCCCACGATGTACCATATGGTCAAAGAGAGCCCGAACTTTGCTCCCGACAAGCTCCGCCGCCTAAAGATCATGATTTCTGGTGGAGCTCCTTGTCCGAAGCCCCTCTTCGAGGCTTACTGGACCGTGGGCTTACCTCTACGCCAAGGATACGGACTGACCGAGGCCGGACCGAACAACTTCGGCATCGAGCAAGCCCAGGCCGAAGCCCGAGTGACCACCGTCGGTCGCCCCCTCCCCTATGTGCAACTGCGCCTCAAGAAGAGCGACGGCACCGAGGCCCAGGTAGGCGAAGTGGGCGAACTTCAAGTGAAAGGCCCCCACGTTATGGGCGGCTATTGGAACCGTCCGGAAGCCACCGAGGCCGTGCTGCAAGACGGCTGGCTTTCCACCGGAGATCTGGCCTACTGTGACCAGGACGGGTATTACACCATCTGTGGGCGGCAGAAAGAGATGTTCATCTCCGGGGGCGAGAACGTTTTCCCGGCCGAGATCGAAGAGGTACTCCTGGGCCATCCCGAGGTCGCCGAGTGCGCGGTGGTGGGGGTCTCCGACGAGAAGTGGGGCGAAGTTGGTCGAGCCCATCTGGTGATGCGCAACGGCTCCTGCCCAAAGCAGTTGGCCTCGGATCTCAAAGCCTACTGCAAAGAGCGCTTGGCGGGCTATAAAGTCCCCAAAGAATTCCGAGTGGAAGACGAGCTCCCCAAAAGTGCCGCCGGCAAGATCTTGAAGACGGAACTGGCGAACCGATGATGACTCAACCCATTTCAACCCAAGTGTTGCCCCCCCGTCGCTTTCTTGTGGGAGCCTTGCTCTTCTCACTCTACCTGGTCTTCGGCATCAGTTGGCTCGCTTACGCCCCCCTGATGGACGATCTGGCTCTGAAGTTTAGCTTCAGCAAGGCTGAGGGAGGACTCTTGATCTCACTAGTTTCTCTAGCCAAGGCCTTCGTCCCCTTATTCGCCGGCGCCATGGCTGCTCGCCTGGGGCTCAAGAAAGCCCTACTGGTAGGGGCCCTGTTCTCGGCTCTGGCGGTGGTCATCCCGCTGCTGCCCAATTTTCAGGCCCTGCTGGCTGGTCGTTTTCTCTTCGGAGTTGGGGGAGCCATCATTGTCACCCTTATGGGACCCTTGGTTATGACCTGGTTTCCCAAGAACGAACTGCCCATTGTCACCGGACTGAACAACGTTGCAGTCAACACCGGAATCAGCATCGCTCTCTTTGCCACCGTACCTGTCTCCCTAACCTTGGGTTGGCAAAAAACTCTCCTGGCCTTTGGAGCCCTATGTGCCCTCCTCGCTCTCCTCTGGGCGGTATTCGGGCAGACCGGACCCATCGAACGCCCTAAGACTGTCACGGCAGAACCGGAAGCCAAGCCCACCATGATGGAGATTCTCAAACGGCCGGAGACCTGGTGGCTGGCCCTGGCCTTCACTGGACCGCTGTCTTTGTACCTGGCCTTGAACACTTGGCTTCCTTCCCACTTAGAACTGGCCTATGGCTTGGACCGCATAGCTGCCGGTAAGCTGACCAGCCTGTTCAATTTAGTGGGCATTCCCGTAGCCATCCTAGGAGGAGTGATCTGCTCTAAGTTGGGACGTCGACGACCCTTGATCATCCTGGCTGGGCTGGTGATGCCGCTGGCGAGTTTTGCCCTCTTTGCCTCAGCCGACCAGAGCATCCGAGTGCTCGGCGCCACCTTTCTTGGGGCCAGCCTCTTCCTCTACGTGGCTCCCCTCTTCACCATCCCTATGGAGCTTCCCAACATCGACCCGCCTAGAGTGGCCCTAATGATGGGGTGCGTCTTCTCCCTGGCCTACGTCTTGTCGACCCTGAGCCCTTGGTTGACCGGTTACCTTGCCGACCAGTCCGGCACCTACTCCTATGGCTTGACCATCTTCAGTTGCACCTCGGCGCTGTTGGCTCTGGGAGGTTTCATGCTCCCGGAAACCGGAACCGGACCAACTCAGAAGGAAGCCTAAGGAAGACCGTCCCACCGCTAACTTTTCGCTAACGGAAAACAAGTGAGGTTCTAACGAGCGAGAGCGCACCATCGAGAACAAATGATGGGCGCTCTTGCTCGTTGTTCTCCTGGGGGTCTGTTTCGAACGGTACCAGGTTCGGAAACCTTCGATTGAGCCTCCGGGATAGTCAAGCGCGCCCAACACCTTTAACCCTGTGTAGGAGTGCCTATGCTTGAAGTGCAGAACCTTTCTCGCAGCTACGGCGACTTCAAAGCCGTAGACCAAGTCAGCTTCACCATCGAAGCTGGAGAAATCGTGGGCCTGCTGGGCCACAACGGAGCCGGCAAGACCACCATCATGAAAATGCTGAGTGGCTACCTTGAGCCGGATTCTGGAGAGATCAACTTCGATGGTTCAGACCCTACAGTCGAGCCGAAAGTACTCCAGGCTCAACTGGGATATTTGCCCGAAAACCTGCCGGTTTATCCCGAAATGCTCTTAGCCGACTACCTGGATTATGCGGCTGATCTGAAAGGAGTTCCAGAAAACCGAAAGGCCTCCGAGATCAAGCGCGTGGTCCAGGAGACAGATCTCTCAGGCAAACTCTTACATCCCATCTCGACACTGTCTAGGGGTTTTAAGCAACGACTAGGTGTAGCCCAGGCTTTATTGGGTCGACCGAGCTTATTGATTCTGGATGAACCGACAAACGGGCTCGACCCAGGCCAAACCGACCACATGCGTCGGCTCATCAAGAAAGTCGCCCAACACGCCACCGTCATTCTCTCAACTCACATAATGCAGGAAGTCCAGGCCGTCTGCGATCGAGTCCTGATCATTAAGCAAGGCCGTCTGGTGGTGGACACCAAGCTGCATGAGTTGCAAGACGGGTCAGCCCTTCTCTTGGAGACTGATTGGGACCTAGAAGAAGCCAAAGAGGGGCTCAAGGCGGTCGCTGGGCTCGACTGCGACAGGCTGAGGGCACACTCCGAACAGGGTCTGCGCATCGAACTCAAAGAGGGGACCGACCTCAAGACCACCGCCGCTGAAGTCGCCAAATCGGTGCACCAGGCTGGGGCCAAACTGTTCAGTCTGACGCTGGAAAAACGAGACTTAGAGTCCTTGTTCCGAGAGCATAGTACCCTGCCCAATCCTTCACCTGAAAATAAGGAGACAAGCCATGTCGCCTGAGTTCTCAAGCAAGAAAATGGTTCAGCGGATCGCCCTAAAGGAGATTATCCTATTTTTCTCTTCCCCGATAGCCTATCTCTTTCTGGGGAGCTTTGCTGGAGTAACCCTATTCGTCTTCTTTTGGGGTGAGGCGTTCTTTGCCCGCAACATAGCCGATGTTCGACCGCTGTTCGAGTGGATGCCGATCCTCTTGATCTTCCTGGCCAGCACCCTGACCATGCGAAGTTGGAGTGAAGAGCGGCGCAGCGGAACCCTGGAGCAGGTTCTGACCTTGCCAGTTCCTATCTGGGCTTTTGTTCTCGGTAAATTCCTAGGTTGCTTAGCTCTTCTGGCGCTGGCGCTTCTCATCACCCTTCCCTTGCCCTTCACTGTCAGCGTCTTGGGAGATCTGGACTGGGGCCCCGTGTGGACGGGATACCTGGCTGCACTTCTCTTAGGAGCCGCTTATCTGGCTGCTGGTTTATTCGTTTCGGCCTTGAGTGCCAACCAGATCGTGAGCCTGCTCTCTGCGGTGGGACTCACGGGAATGCTGTACCTGATTGGGACCCCACTGCTCACCGGCCTCATCAACGACCCCCTGGGCAGCGCTCTGAGATCCTTGGGCACCGGCTCGCGCTTTGAGGCCATCACTCGAGGGGTGGTCGATCTTCGGGACTTCGGATTCTACTTGGGCCTAACTCTGGTCTTCTTGAGTCTCAATGCCTTGGTTTTGGAGAGCGAGCGCTGGTCCGAACAGCGGAGCAGCCCTCGCCGACGCACCTGGTCCACGGTGTGCTGGCTCCTGGTGGCCAACGCCGTGGGCCTCAATCTCTGGCTGGGGCAATTGACTGGGTTGCGCCTGGATGTCACTCAAGGGAAACAATACTCCATCACTGGGCCTACCAAACAGATCCTCGATGACCTTCAAGAGCCCTTATTGCTGAGAGGCTATTTCAGCGAAAAGACCCATCCCCTACTAGCGCCCTTGATTCCCCAGCTCAAGGATCTCCTGCAAGAGTACGCCGTGGTCGGGGGCAAGCGAGTGCGCGTGGAGTTCGTGGACCCTAATATAAGTCCGGAAGCCGAAGAGCAAGCCTATCAAGACTTCGGCATTCAACCTGTGCCCTTCCAAATCGCCGACCGACATCAAGCCTCCATAGTTAGCTCCTATTTCCATGTGTTGGTGAAGTATGGAGACGAACACCGGGTGCTCAGTTTTCAGGACTTAATCGAGTTCCGGGCTAGGAGTGTGGGTGATCTGCAGGTGCAACTTCGAAATCCCGAGTACGACTTGAGCAAAGCTATCAAGAAGGTCTCTGAAAGCTTTCGAAGCGACGGAGATCTCTTTGCCAATCTCGAGGAAGCTGTATCCCTGAAAGCCTACGTCTCCGAGGCCGGCAAGCTTCCAGAGTCTTTGAGAGACTTTCACCAAGTGGTGGTAGAGGTTGCTGAGCAACTGAGTCAGGACTCCAATGGACTCTTCAGCATCGAGGTGGTAGACCCCGAAGCCAACAGCGGAGAGTTGGCTACACAACTGGTGCGAGACTTCGGCTTTCGTCCTATGGCCGCGGATTTATTCAGCCCTGACCGCTTCTATTTCTACCTTACACTGCAGCAGGGAGAGCGGGTCTTGAGCCTACCTCTCGACGACCTGAGCTCTGGGTCTTTCGAGCGAAATCTCAGAGCCGGGCTTAAGCGCTTCGCTCCAGGAATGGGCAAAACCGTGGCTCTGGTGAAACCTCAGGGTCCAGACGCCCCAAGTTTTGAACGCTTCGAAGAATTCTTGAAGTCGGAACTATCGGTCGTATCCGAAGATCTCCATCAAGGTCAAGTACCAGGAATGGTGGACTTGCTGTTGCTCTTGGCTCCGAAGGAGTTAGACGAAAAGCAAGTCTTCGCCGTGGACCAGTTCCTGATGAAAGGCGGAACGGTGATCCTGGCTACCTCGCCCTTTGAAGTGTCTGTCGGTCGTGAAGGGATCAGCTTGAAGGAGCGTGAGAGTGGACTGGAAGACTGGCTTGAGCATCACGGACTGTCCATTGCGGAATCGATGGTTTTGGACCCTCAGTGCGCGGCTCTTGCCATACCGACCACCAGATTCCTTGGGGGGCGCCCGATTCAAGAAATCCGAATGCTCGACTATCCCTTTTTCTTGGACCTACGACGTTCAGGAATGACCGAACAAGAGGGTCTGTTGGGCGATCTTCTTCAAGTGACGGTTCCCTGGGCCTCCCCCATACGGATCCAAGAGAGCGAGGATCAAGACACCACTCCTCAAACCTTGGAATTCCTAAAGAGTTCGTCCTTGTCTTGGAGTTCGGCATCAAGAGATATTTCCCCAAGAGGTCCAGAACTCGGGGGCTATCATCCCGTGGGGGCTGAACAACAGCAGACCGTGGGAACCCTCAGCCAGGGCCGTTTCACCTCATACTTCAAGAATAGGAGCACCCCTGACCTTGAGACGGGTTCGGTCCAAGTCCTAGAGCACAGCCCGGAGAGCGCTAAATTGGTACTCATATCGAGCAATGACCTGATCCGCGACGAAGTGATCGCTCTTTTGAGTTCGGCCCAAGGGAGCAACTACCTGAACAGCCTTCAGCTTCTCAGCAATCTGGTGGATTGGGCCTTCGACGAAGGCAATCTCTCCAGCATTCGAGCTCGCGGGCACTTCAACCGAACTCTCCCTCCCTTAGACCGACAGCAACAGCTGTTCTGGGAGTACCTCAACTATGGCCTGGTTCTGATGGCGCTCTTGGGACTGGCGGGTGCCACGAAACTGGCTGAGCGCCGAAGAAAAAGGAGATTTCAAGTGATGATGGACAGCAAGGAGGACACTCATGCCTAAGAGCACGGCCTGGCTTTCGGGACTTCTAGGATTACAGCTCTTGCTCGCTGGGGGACTGTACGCCAACTCTTACCGCTCGGAAAACCTACGCTCCCATCCCAAACCTCTCCTGAGTTTCGAAACCGAGGAGATCGATAGTCTCATCATTGATGATGGAGACCAAACCTTGACTCTGGCTCGGGACCAGGACGGGTGGCGTCTCGAAGGCGAGCCCAGGTTGCCTGCATCCAAGTTCAAAATCGAGCAACTGTTGAACTCGCTCTCAGAGCTTCGCCAAGACTGGCCTGTAGCGACTCGCGGAGACAGTCACCATCGCTTCGAAGTGCACCAAGACAACTATCAACGCAAGATCGAGATCAACCGTGGCAACCGCAAAATTGGGGAGATTTTCCTGGGCACCTCCCCTGGTATGCGCCGCTCCCACCTTCGACTAGGGGACCAACAAGATGTCTATCTCGGCAACCTGGCCGCCTACGAAGCTCCGACTACCCAGGACGCCTGGCTGGATCACGATCTCCTCAAACCGGGCTCGCTGGAGCGCCTCAAGTTGCCTCAGTTCGAGTTGATCAAGTCTGAGGAGGGTTGGCAAGTCCAAGGGGATCCCGATTTGAAACTCGACTCCGTTGAGGTCGCCAAGCTCGTTTCGGCCGTGGAAGCCCTTCGGGTAGACAAGGTTGCCTCAGAGGCCGAACCCGGGTCTGAGACCAGTTTGGTGCTGGAGGTCACAGCTCAAGGTCAGGAACAGCACTACACCTTTTGGCTCGCAGATCACAAAGCTTTTGTGCGACGTCAGGACTTGCCCCAGACTTTTGGCTTGAGTCGCTCCCTGGTGGACGCTCTTCACGACACCACTCTGGACGCTCTTAGGCCCGAGCAAACCGAAGATGAGACGGTTTTCTGAAAGAGTCCTTAAAGTCAGCAGACAACTGTTGCTCCTCGTTCATAACTCTTAACATCAGAAAAACGGGATTCCATTGCCCCCCCAGGAGGCTCGGTTAAGATAGACCTTACATGAACATCTTAACCAGCCTCAAGACGCCTTTTCAGCCGAAGCTCAAAGAACGTGCTCCTGAACAGGAGAAACTGACCACCGGTCTGGAGAACGTGGCGGTCAACACCATCGGCGACACGGTAGACCCCGCAACCACCTTTGTGGTCTTCAAGAACCAGGCGGTGACTGGGGAAACCGAAGAGGGAGTCGAAGTCCTCAGAGTCAGCACCTTGGACTCGGACGGCGAAGGCCCTTCCCTCAAGCAGGGCTGGATTCCCAAAGAAGCTTTTCGGGAAGTGGGCGATGCCTATTATCTCCCCACCTATCGGACCTCCCCCTCTGGAGCTATTCTAGGTGGGGCCACCCGCGGCTTGGTGGCAGGTGGGGTCCCAGGGGCCGTGGCTGGCCTTGCCGGGGGACTCGTGGGCTCGAAGCTCGGTGATTCTCCCTCGGCCCGCATGGCCTCGGGAGGGGCCGCTGGAGCCTTAGCCCTCACCGGCATGCAACTGGCTATCCACGGGGTTCAAGGACTGCCGTCGGCGCTTTTCGCCGGCGCCATCGCCGGGGTCACCGGAGCCGCAGCCGGCAGTGGGGACGCCCAAGTGCGAGACTCCATGCTCGGCGGAACCGCCGTGGGTCTGGCCGCCACTATGGCCACCGGTCTACCCTTGGGCGTTCTAACCGGCTCTGCCGCGACCGCCGTAGGGGCCCAATTAGAGTCGCGCACCGCTCAGATTCTGGTGAGCGCCGGAGCGGGAGCAGCCATAACCAGCGTTCAAGCTCTGCTTTCGGGGAACTCGGTCCCTCTGGCCGCCGGGATCGGGGCTGCCATAGGAGGTCTCGGTTCGGCCGTGGGCCCCAGCCTGGGACAACTGGGGAGAAATTTGCAGCATTCGGTGGAACCCGTGGTAGCCAGAGGGGTCAGTAAAGCCCTCGAGGGGCGCGGGGAAACCGCGTTTCAACTGGCCTCAGCCGCCCCCCAAGCCATGGCCTTCGGGGGACTTGGTGCTTCCTTGGGACTGGTGGCCCCGGGACTGGCGCCGCTAGGAATTGCCGTGGGAGCCACCCTGGGTGGAGCCCACGGATTCCATCAAGCCGGCCGCCGAATCGCCGAGCTGAAAGCCTTGCAACAGAAAAGTTCGATCACTACCGAAGCAGCGGGAACACCGCAGATTCACCAGGAGCAGCAAAAATCATGAACATCCTCAAAAGTGTCTTTCGAGGCAAAGCCCAGGGAGCCCAGTTCGTCAAGGATTGGGATCAAAAGGAAGGATTGCCGACGGTGAAGCGCACCGCTCAATTGGCTGGAACCGGTGCAGCGGGTGGAGCGGTGGTGGGACTTGCCACCGGTGGCATCGCGGCCAAGATGGCTGTCAATAAGGTTCCGATCCAAGAGGTGACCGTAGAGCACTTCGAAGCGGTGACGCAGCGGGAGCTTATGGGACACATCCCTCCCGACAGCTATAAGAGGACCACTTGGAGACCCGCCGACGACGGCGTTCCAACCAAGGCGGTGCACCGAGACAACCCGGTGTACGACCGCCACGGCACGCCTCGCGTGAGAGCGACCAGCACGACCTTTCAAGGTCGAGGCGAACCTCAGCCGGTGGAATGGAACACCGAGCAGATCCGCCATCACGAGATGAACAAAGATCGCCCTTACAACTACCGCACGGTAGAAGACACCGAGCGCTACCTGTCACACTATGAGACGGTCTCGCGAACTCGCCAGGTTCCGTACACCACCACCGAGTCCTATCAAGACTGCGCAACCTCTTACAACTCCAACGGCAGCACCTCTCAGAGCTGCACTACCAGAAGTCGCAATGTCACCAACTATCGAACCGAGCATTACACCACCCAAGAGCCGGTCTACAAAGACAGAACCGTGGGATACTGGCAGCGCTACTCACCGAACATCGACACCCAAGTCATGGGCACGGTGGAAAAACCCAACGTGCGCTTCGATCACGGGGTGAACGTGGGCAGCTACCTGGTGAAAGGACTCCTGTACGGGGCCGCCATTGGGGCCCTAGCCGGAGGAGTAACCGCCGCCATGGAAGAGCGCTTCTTCCCAGGTGTGCTGCCTGGCCACGAACCCAAACCCGATCCTGGGAACGGAACCCCGAACCCTCCCCAAGAGCCAAACCCGCCTACACCGCCCACCAAGCCCGAGCCACCAAGCAAGTCCCACGAATGTGGTGGGCGCATGCGCCACACCCACGATGAGGCCGACGTCCGACACACCCACTCTTCAGCCGATCGCTGGCATTACCACGGTTGTCCCGATGACGCCAGAGGATTTGACGAAAGCATCATCTGCTTCAAGGAAAACCAGGTTCCCGACTGCTATCAGAAGGACACTCCGGAAAAAACCTGCGCGGTGAACGAAAGCGTCTGCTACATCGCCCACGACTGAAGATACTTGGGGGCGCGAAGCCAGGGACCCGCGAAGCTGGGGACCCACTTTGTAGGTTGCCGCTGTAGGACTTCACAACTTGACGGGCTCCCTCGCTTGGGGGCAGCCTAACCGCGAGCCCCCTTCCAGCTCAAGGTTTCAAGCTTGCACCCAGACCTCCCCAGGTGTCTCGTTTCCACCCAACTTCTTCCCCTAAGGGGGTCCAGGCAAAAAGAAGCCTAGGGGCCACCTGGTGGTGGGCTAACGGGCGGGGTTGGAGAGGATGCTATTGACCCCTGGTGATCTTTACGGAAAAAAGGATCGTTTCACTTTCGCTGCCCAGTTATAGAACCTCTCTTTCATCTTGCCCAGTGGCAAAAATGAGTGAGAGGCGGGTTACCCGGCGGCTCTCTCTGAGACAGTATTGCTATCTACCAAGTTGGAACAAAAGAGCTTTCAACAATGCCGTCGTGGAGTAGCTTCGGCAGAAGTTTCGCGCAAAGCTCTTTCGACATGTATACACTTTCTCGCTCAAAGTTGTCGACAGCTTCGAACACCCGTGTGCAGCTATGCTCAATCTGAAAATGGACAATATTAGATTCATCTTCAATCTTTTGAGCAAGTCGATTCAGCAGAGCATTCTTTTTGTCATTTTCCAGGTTCAGAATGATGAACTCGGTTTGAGGAGGATAGGTATTTCGTGGAAGTATCTCAGTCGGGCTCTCATATTCTACCAACCCAAATTCTTCGAACCTATAATCAGAGAGGTGATGGCCTTCGAAAGACAATCTAGGTTCTTCGAGGACAGATATAGTCGCGATGATTAGATCTGTCGGTTGCTTTACTACGAGTCCTATTTCTGTACTAAACATTACTTGATCTCCTAAGGGTAAGTGTAACCTGGGTGAGGTTTCGGCAAGCGTGCGGCGGGCCAATTTTTTGGTAACTTCCGCAGCCTGAAGTCCATGTCACCTAGAAATCAGCTCGGTGCGGCCGCTTGAAGCTGGTAGTTCCAAGGGAGCAGATTGCCGGCGTTGTTCTGCAGTTCCTCGGTGGGCAGGCTCTGGAGGTGGTTCAGATTACCGAAGGGGTTCACACCATTGAGTTCACAGGTGTGGATGAGTGACATAAAGAGATCCCCAATTTGAGCGCCGTTGAGGGTGCGATAGAACAGAGCGTTTTTTCGGTTGCGGACGGCCAGACTTCCGAGAGCATGGAGGGTAGCCTTTAGCGAGTCTACCCTGGCTGGGTAGGGAATTCTAATTGTCGCCACATGGGAATTAAAGTTGACGTCAGACAGTTTGCCACCCAGGGGCGAATTTGGTTCGACTTTCCTCTGCTCAAATTGCTCATCAATCCAAGTTTTCAAGCCCGTCATAATTGGGCGGCCGTGAGACACTGGCTCGATGGCTACCAACACTCTCATCTGAGGGGTGATCTGGAACATCAGACAGTGAAATCCCTAATGAGTCTGGAGCACACCCCGACAAGATCTCCACCTTTGACAGACGAAGAGTGTTAGCGACCCTGCTGGGTGAAACCTCAGGCACCAATTCACAAGCTCTCACCCAAGACTCTTCGGATACCACCCGCCCGCGCCCACCGTGCTCCCGGCTCCAGGGTCCAGGCTCCAAGCTCTTCTGCCAGCACCTGGAGTTTTCGTTCAGTCTTTTCAAACATTCCGGCCTCCTCGATCATAGTTCTTGAAGCCGATCATGCACCGCCGACCAAAGCTAAGCCAAGCACGCTTGTCGAAACCTCACGATTGACGAAGCTTCTAGTCTGGATAGTTTGGCGGGGAAAAAACTTCTCCCACAACTCCTTCTTCTATGAGCGTAGAAATGATGTTTTCACCAAAACTTATCTGTATGTAAACCCCGACTTTATCAAAGTTGTCTATGGCCTCAAATATTCTTTGTCCCTGACTGTTTATTTGAATGTGAACCAAATCTCGAATCCTTGCAGGATATGATTTAATTTCTTCTATCAAACCTGATTTGAGTTCATCATTGACTTCCATAATCAGAAAATCTAACGGGGGTGACTGGGTATTTCGAGGCAGACTCTCGGTGGGTGTTGTGCTCGTGATTACACCGAAACGAGACAACCTGAACTGATTTAAGTTGTGGCCTTCTAGTGAGATCTCTAAATTCACACCGTTCTCAAGAACCGATGCCAAAAGATCATGACTTTTCAACGTTACAAGTCCCATAAAGTCTGACATTTCTGTCCTCCAAACCTAAGAGTAAATATATATCAGAGGAACCGGAATGTGTACATTGATACCGTCACTGCCTGATATATTGAAATGCGAATTTGACCAAGAGGTGGGGTGGGGAATTTTGGAGAGGCGGGGTTCGAGCCTTGAAGCTAGTGCCACTCACTTTCAGGTCACCCTGCTGGAGTAGCTCTCCCATTCCTCGCCTCGCCAGCCTATCCAACAGTCCAGCCAGGAGGCTCGGGAAAGTTTGTGGAGGCGGTCGAGGCGGCGTCCTTCGGCATCAGTGAAGACTAGGCCGTCTTCGAGATTGCCGGTGATGAATAGGCGGCCTGCATGGACGTTGGCGTGGCAACTCGAGCAAAGAGTTATCAAGTTATGGGGCAAGGTCTCTCCGCCGTGGCAGTACCAGCGGATGTGATGCAACTCCAAGTAGGCCCGGTGATGGCAGCCTGGCGTC
>JBJHCR010000135.1:0-15762 GCA_050486105.1 Vulcanimicrobiota bacterium | reverse complement strand
GTCTGGCATAACCCGCAAGGAGATTCCTGGCAGCTACATCGTGGTGGCCCCGAGCAAAGGGATCAAGTCCCTCACCAGCAACCCTGAGATCCAGGTGGAGAAAGTCCTGGGTGAAGCCAACGGCTCCACCTTCCTCCTCATCAATCAGCCAGAGATGGGCCTGGACAGCATGCAAACAGAAGGCCTGTTCACCCAAATTTTCCCCAACTACGAGTACAGCGGAGACATCTTCGACGACCCCATCGCCTCCGAGCAGCCCCTGCTGGAAGCGGCGGCCCCCTCAGCCCGGCCAGGCCATCTGGATATCATCAACATCGACCCGGCCTGGAACGTGACCAAGGGGAGCCCGACGGTGATCTCCGCCGTCACCGACACCGGACTCGACGTGGAGCATCCGGCCCTGGCCGGCACCGTTTGGCAGAACCCCAACGAAGTCGTCAATGGTGAGGACAGCGACGGTAACGGCTATGTGGATGACGTGGCCGGCTGGGATTTCACCGACAACGACAACGACCCCAGCGACAAGGCCAGCACTCACCACACTCACGTTCACGGCATCGTGCACGCCAATGAAGGCGACAGTGGAGCCACCGGCGTCGCCCCGGGAACCGTGGGAATGCCCCTTCGTATCGCTGGCGGCCGACGCCGCTACAGTTCCGCTGTGGTAGCCGAATCCTACCTCTACGCCCTCAATCAGGGTGCCAAGAGCGTCAACACCAGCTTCAACATCGACGGCTTCGCCGGCGACAAAGCCATCGAGTCAACCTACCGGACGCTGGCCGACAACGACGTGTTGATCTTCAACTCCGGCGGCAACGGCTCAGCCCGGAACTCCCCCCGTACCAAGTTTGAAGACATCATCCTGGTGGCCAGCACCGACACCTCGCCCGAGCGAGTCGACCAGCGCAGCTCCTTCTCTAACTGGGGTCACGGCATCGACATTTCAGCACCCGGCCGAGACATTATGTCCACTCTCCCCAATGGGCGAGTGGGAGCTTCCAGCGGAACCAGCATGGCCGCTCCGGTAGCCATGGGTGTGGATATGCTGCTGCAAAGCGCCCACCCTGACTGGAACGCGGCTCAACGCTGGGCCCAGATCGCCGGCACCGCCGACAACATTGATGACCGCAACCCCCGGGAGGCCAAAGAGATGGGCTTCGGTCGAGTCAACGCCGGACGTGCCCTGACCGAAACGGTGGCCCCGCCAACCCTTTCGGCCCGTGAGGTCAAGGACGCCCGTGGTTCCACCTCCAAGATCACTGTGCGCTTTGAGAAAGTCTTCGACCCCAAGAGCGCCAACCAAGAGGAAGCCTGGCAGGTTTTGAACTCGGACGGTGAAGTGGTCATGAAGGGTGCTCCCAGGGAGATCCGCCTGCACACCAACGAAATAGACTTCAACGTGGGCAGCCTACCGGCTGGCTCCTATCAGTTGGTCGGCTCAGCTGAGCACTTGGTGGACCCTTTTGGGCAACCCCTTGACGGTGACGGCGACGGAGTGGGCGGCGACAACTTCGTGAAGGAGTTCGTGGTTCTGGAGCGTCCTGCTTCCGAGGACTAGAGGGACTCCCAAACAACCTTCATCATCAGGAGAGCCCCACAGACGATACGTCTGTGGGGCTCTCTTTGGTCCGCTCTGATAGGGAAGAGTTCAGTTGTCAAAAAACTGCACCAGGCACTCTACAAGCTGAGTCATCTTGGAAAAGTTCAAAGTTTCAGCGGTATCCGAAGGCTGGTGGTAGTGAGGGTTGCGGAAGTTGGCCGAGTCGGTGAGCATCAAGCAAGGGCGTCCGGCTTCCCAAAAAGCCAGATGGTCCGACCGGCCAAAATCCTTGAGGGCTTCACCTCCAGGAGCCGTCAATAGCTGAGTCGGAACTTCCAGACGGATCCCTGCTGCTCCCAGTAACTGCTCCAATCGCTGAGCATATAGCCGGTCTGTCGGCAAATTCAGCAGAGTCAGGAAATCTCCCCGGAAATCTCGGTCCTTCAATTGTCGATAAACCTCGGGAAAAGCCAGAGGAAGCACCGGAGGAAACTTTTGAGAGTCTGGCTGCTCAGAGAAATAGCCCACACTCTCCAAGACCACCGCAGGCGTCTGAGTCCAGCGATTCTGGGCCACAAAATGTCGAGCACCGAGCAACCCTACCTCCTCGAGGTCTGGGAACAGTAAAGCTATGTGAGGACACAGGCGCCCGACCTCCAGCGCTACCGCCACCGCCGACCCATTGTCGTCAGCTCCGGGGCTGTCAGTCACGGTGTCGTAATGGGCCACCAGCAAGAAAGCCGGCTCGACACTGCCGTCAACCGGTTCCCCCAGCAGGTTCACTCCTTTGCCATGCTCCTCAGACGGGACCTCCTGCTCTGCAACCATACGCCCATGAGCCTCCAAATGACGCCGCAGATAGGCGCGCACCTGTTCATGGAGTTCGGCGTGAGCGTAGGGATTACGAGGCTCTCTGAGGTGAGCGAGATGAGAATTAAGGTTCTCTCGAATGAGGTTCTTTAGGATCTTTTGCTCCATGGGTGAGCACTTTCCTGGGGTTGATGACCTTAGCCTTCTGACGAAGGCCCTCTGCCCTATCGACCTGGCCGGTTTGCTGGTAAGCCTCGGCAGCTCGAAGATAAAGGCCCGCTTCCAGGAATCCCGTGTCCAAGGCCTGCTGGTAGGCATCGACGGCCTGGTCCCAGAGCCCCGCCGCAGCATAGGACTCCCCCAGGGCATCGAGAGTCTTGACGTCTCTTCGAATTTGGAGTTCATCCTCCATCACTTTCACTGAAAGCGCGAGATCTTGAGGCTCCCCTCGGGCCAAAAGCAGCATGGCCAGATCTCGTCCATGCCCGGTCCCAAAGCCTTCGGGGTTCTCATCTTCAGTCCCGGAATGGCTGTGGGAGTGACTGTTTCCGTGGCTGTGACTGTGTCCGTGATCCTGCCCGTCTCCGTGGAGGTGATCCATTAGAAGGTTCTCGGCCCGACTCCAGAAGGCCTCGGCAGCATCGCGATCCCCTTGACGAACCCTAAGGCTTGCTAATCCCATGAGCGGGACGGGATGGGGCGCCTGAGAAAAAGAGCGATGGTACAACTCCTCGGCCTTTTGATCCCTCCCGAGCTCCAACTCAAGATCGGCCCAAAGATCCACGGCAAAAATCAGATCAGACTGAATTTTGAGGGATTCCCTATACAGTTCCACAGCTTCCTCGTAGCGACCTCGACGAGCGTGAATTCGGCCCAGCAGGGCTCGCATACGAGCCGACTGGGCGCGGTCGCCAGGTTGTTCCAGAGCGATGGCCTGACGGAAGAGGTCAATGGCCTGGTCATCCTTTCCTCTGGCGGCCTCCACTCGTGCCATCAAGACCAGCGGGCCCGGAGTGTTCGCCCCTTCCAGCAATTGGCCGGCCAATTGAGCCGCCGACTCCACCTGTCCGCTCTCAAGGTAAGCTCCCACCATGACCGCCTTGGACTCTCGCGGATCGGCCCCATTTCTAACCGCCTCCTCGGCTAATCGAATGGCGGTACGGAAGTCGTGGTGGGACTCAGCAACCTCAGCCAAGAGCAATTGGGCACCTCCATTGTTCTTGGGCATCAGGGCTAGCGATTCTTCCAGAAGTCGTCTCGCCTCAGCAAAGAACTCGTCTTGCCTGGTTTCTCGACCCTTAGCCAGATAGGCCTCAGCCAGGGCGTTCCTCTCCAAGAAGCCATCCGGTCTTTGCGCGATCCTTTCGGTGTAGAACTAGATCTTGCTCTCGAGGGTCAGGCCTGGTTGTTCAGGGAAACGGTAGGACAAATCCGCGGATGGCGGACCTTGAGATTGAGGCCTTTCCGGACCGCCAAACAGGGAACAGCCAACCAAGAGCGCGAGAGTAGCGAAGCACAGCGCTAGACTAACGACCGGACATGTGAGCTTCAAGCAAATCCACCATTTCTTGGTGACCATTCAACCGAGCGTGCTCGACTGCCGTCAAATTCTGAATGTGGGTAGTCACCTTGGGGTCGGCTCCGGCAGAAAGCAAGACCTTGGCACTGCTCAGATGATTGCCCGCTGCAGCCCAATGAAGAGGGGTGGCACCCGATTCATCTACGAGATTGGGGTCAACCCCCTGAGCCAAAAAATGGGTGATCACTTCAGAGTGCCCAGACAACGCAGCTTGATGCAGTACAGATTGTCCGGTGCTATTGCGCACGGTCAACTGGAAACCTCGAGATTCCAAAAACTCTACCACCGTGACACTTCCTCCACTTGCGGCCAACAGGAGAGCATCGTTTCCCATGGGATCTACAGAATCTAGGGCAGCGCCCTTATCCACGAAGACATGGGCGAGATCTAGGTTTCCGTGAAAGACAGCCAAGAGAAAAGGAGTATACCCGGTCTTGGAACGCCCGTTGATCAGCTCAGGACTTGCCTCAAGCAACTTGTCCACTTCCCTATAGTCCCCTTGCTTGATGGCTTGGCCCAATTGCTCTTGCCGCCGTATGACCTCGAGCTTCTCGGCTGCCCCGGGTATCGGGGTGTAGCCTCTTGGCACGGGCTGCGCTGGGGAAGGATAGCCGTCAGGGCTTCTTCTTTCCTCAACGCAACCCGCGAGCAAGAGCAAGCAGGCAAGCCACAACGGTACCAGCTTCAATGCCCCGCTCACCTCTATTCAGTTGGCCGGTGCCAAATACGGGAAGGTGGCCGGATCGTTGATGGCGTTGGAAACCTGGCCGTTCAGCAACTGATGCCCGATGGCCGGATTTTGAGCACCCGGACCTACATCGGGACGAGTGTAGGGAACATTGTCCACTACCGCGATATTGTTGGTCAGGGAAGTGGTCACCGCATCCATAACATCATCGGTGAGTTTGCGTCCTCCGATCAGCACAAAATTAGTATTCAAGGCCCCGGCAAAAGCCCCGGGAAAAGCCGGGGATCCGGGAGCAAAGTTCTGGGTAGTGTCGATGCGCATGACATCCGGAAGGAAGATGCCCACAAAGAATGCCACATCCGGGTTCGCTGGAGCAAAAGGGCCCGTTCCGTCGGACAAGGCCAGGAAAGACGCCAAACTGGCCACGGCTTCCGCGAAGATAGGCCCGACCGCAGCCGCCTCTGGACCGTCGGGGTTAGATAGGGCCGCAGCCACAAAGGACGGAGGAACAGAGTTGTAGGCATTCAGAAAGGCGTTAGTGACTAGCAGGCCCTCGTTGATGGCCGGTCTTGCCAACTGCTCAACTTGGACGAATTCCACGGGAGTTGGTCCGTTTCCGTTGTTACCCTGATTCTGGTTTTGGCTGCCAGTGAAGACGAAATCTTCCGTGCTCGAACCACAACCGGTCAGGGAGAAGAGCAAGAAAGCTGAACAAAGTACTCCTGCGATTTTTCTCAATGTCATGATCTTGTCTCCCTACTGAAAGTCCGCGATGGTCTTAGGAATAGTTATCGTCTCCCAAACATCGAATACCGTCTCGCTCCCGGTGTCGCTCTGCAATAAGGCGATGGGAACTCGAGCCACAATAGCATTGACGTTGTAACCTTGAGCGAAATCCACCGCTGTGCCGGCATCGGCAGCAAAACCTCCGGGATTCAGGCCAAGATTGGTGAGAGTGGGGCTAGCGATAGGGCCCAGTCCGTCAGTCCGACCAGCTAAGCTTGCCCGGACCTTGAAGAAAGCGGTTACGTCAAAGTAGAACGGATCTTCCCGCAAACCCGCAAAGACGCTGACTGTGCTTCCGTTGAAGTCGAACTGATTGGTAACGGGGTCGTTCCCCTCTAGAAAAGGACGGGCTGGAGTCGTTCTGGACACACCTGCGGGAACCCCAGCTAAGGTTGCAAAGGGAACCCCATCCACCACTTGGTGCAGGTTGAAAGTGATGGCTTGTTGTCCGTTGCTGTCGGGTGCCCCGAAGCTGAACTCGAGACGCAGGTCCTCTCGTCCAGACTGGGCATCGTTTACGTTGTTGACCCTGGTGACGTGAAAATTGTACCGAGCATGCTGGTTAAAGTAATAAGGCTGTCTAGGAAGGGACCTGGGATTGGTGTTCATCACGAACACCAGGTGCCCCTGATCAGCAGCGTTTCCGGAGTGCCAGTCTTCCCTGAAAACGAATAGGTCGGTGAGATTCAGGTTGCGAGCCTTAATGTTGGTCTCTCCGTCATCGTGGTCGGATGCTTGGACTTTCTGGCTGCCGAAAGCCAGAACTAGAGCGCAGCCCAAGAAAAGGATCAGACAGGACCATCGAACCTTGTGCCTCCAAAGCTGGGTCCAGGATGCATTGTGATCTTTCAAGAGAAGAACCTCCGATCGAAACTTTGATCTGCGCTACTTCGGAGGAGCCCGAAAAAGACCTTTGTACTATGCACTGCGGGGCAAATGGTTTCCTTTGATGGTACTTTTGTGGGTGGCCGGACTGGTTTGGAAGTAGGTTGCTCCAGCTCCCGTGGGCATCGTAGGCTCACCAAGGGTTGGAGTACCCTTATCTTCAAATGGAAGACTTGGGGACAGGTCAAGGGACTCCAGAGAGCTTTCGCTCTGTAGCCTGAGTCCTCAAAGGTGAATTCGTGAGTGCTCAAGAGCCTTCGAACGGAGCAGCAGAAGCTCCCGATTGAGCAAGACTTCGCCCCAGAGAGAAAACTCGTCCATGACTGAAGTCTCGCTCCAAAAGGCAAAGAACCCTCCTCAGGAAAAGTCCTGGGAGGGCACGGTGCTCCAGCGTATTGACAGAAGGGGGTCGCTAATCTTCAAAGACTAACTCAAGATGGTTCAATAGCTCTCTTTCAGAGTAGGCTTGAGCTTCTTCGAAGTCCACGTTAACACCAGCACCGTAGAAGACCAGTTTTTCGTCGTCGTAAAACCGCTGTTGGCTTTGTTGCCACTCGCGTTCAAGTTTGAGGAGGTAGTTGCTCAGTTCTTCTCCAACCAAGCCTCTCACTGAAGTTTTTGTCATCATCGTGCTCTTCTCCACAAAAGGATGTATGAGCAGCGGGAGAACGCGTCCCAAAGCATAGAGGTCGGGCCGGGTAAATCACCCCGACATTGACGCTTGTTTTGCGCCTCCCAACCACCGCCAATCGGTCGACTCAACCGACAGTGACCTTCAACTCACCAAGTGTCGAGTTCAGCTTCCCGGGGGCCGCCGGACCCGTTCACAAGTAGATATATACCCGCTGAGGCGCTCGATAAAACTTCAGCAGCCTCTTAGGGAACCCGAGTCTCGGGTTCCGATGATGGCAAGGCAGCGGTCATCGGCGATTCGGTCCGGCCTTCGAGCAACCAAGCCTTGGCGATCGGTCGTTGCGAAAAGGTGAAGGGGCGTTGTTCAATGCCTGGCAACAAGAGATTTTCTAGGTCCAGGGCCTTCGACATCCACCGGGAGTCGGTGATCAGGGCCATTCTTCGAAGACCTTTGGTCACTTCGGACAAATGCTTAACTCCCAATTTGAGGGTTTCAAACAAACCCCTTAGGGTCATTCCTTCGTGATAGGGAACCTCCAGCAAAAGGTCGGTACCGTTGTCTTGGTTGAGAGTGGGAAGCAAATGTTGGTATACTCCCCGGATCTCTTTATCGGTAATCTTTCCCGACATTCTGATAGCCACCAGGCTAGAATGCTCTGAAGGCAAGAGTTCCACTGAAGGGCTGGCGTCGCTAAGCCAGGCTAGAGCGCGCTGCTCCTCCTCCAAGGGAAAGAGTTGGAGGCGCACGTTGACCACTGCGCTGAGAGCTTGGATCCTTGGCTGCAGAGATGCGGGTCCGAGGACAGCGTATTTGGAAATCAACCCGATCAGATCTAGGGCGTGAAACTTCTCATAATATAGACCTGGCCCAGATTTCGGATACTTTTCCACCCGAGCCAACAGGTTCACCGGCCCGTGCTCCTCGTACCAGTCCCGAATCTTGGCCGACAGCCTGCGTACGTCGTAACCGGTGACCTCCTGTCCCACCTCGATGCGTAGTCCTATTTCGTTGGGCAACTCCGAGATTTCGAGTCCAACTGGAGGGAGTTCTATTTTAGCTTCCACCCAACCGAAGGCCTGATCGCGCTCTTCACTGGAAAAGCTCTTGATGTCAACGTCGCTGAAAATCCGATCTTCAAGACGGATCAACTTCTCCAAAGATGGGCTGTCGGTGATGGCTGCCATGCGCATAAAGCGATACATACGCCCGAGAGCACTGATGCTGTAGAGGAAGTCTACCAGTAAGGCCTTCGGAGTCAATCCCCGTAACTTGCTGATGTCCACCAGGAGATTGATTCGTTCGTTAGACTCGAGCGCTCCGTCGATCTGGGCGACGATGATCTCCATTTCCTCGTCGTTCACTCTTCCATCGAGTGACAGAGCCACCACGTGACCGGCTGGGGGTTTCAAGACCTCTAACATAAGAACAACGCCTCCCTTGCTCCGTGCTGGTTTCGCCTCGAAAAGAGGAAGACCTGTGAGGAGCAAGGGGTGTTGTTAGTGTGGAATCGAGAACGGAGTCAATTAACGCTTTGAGTAGATCACTCCAGAGCCGGGACGATTGGCGTGCTCGGTTACTTTCTGACGAGCCGAACCATTAGACCCGATGAGACGGGTAGCCCCAGCAGTAGCAACCAATTCCGTATGGCCTCGACTGTGGTTGATCCAGACGTCGCCGGGTTTGGCCTGGTTCTCAGGAATCTGCACCCAACCTTGCTTCTGCAGCTCTTTTTCGAAGGCTCTAACATTGATGTGGTGACCCTTGACCAGCCCTTGGCTCTCCAAGGCGGAACTGACGAAATCCACACAATTGTTGGTGACCCCGCCGGCGGCTGTGAAATGAGGCATATCACCCTTTAGGCTGATGGAATCTCGGCCCAAATACTTGCGAGCCATGGCCACTGCGGCCTCGCCGGAGCCGTTAGCCGCTGGAGGAGCATTGTTGACTGCCGCACCCGAAGCTCCACTCCCCAGAGCTGGAGTCCCACCAAAGCCGCCTCCTCCTCCCGAGCCCAAGAAGTTGCCGATCCCAGGGTTCATTCCTCCCGCACCAGCCCCCCCACCGAAGGCGCCTCCCAGGGGGGTCATTGCTCCAGCTGGAGTGGACATCAATTGCATGAAGAGAGTCATCATGATTTGGGTCATTTGCATCATCAGAGCTTGCTGTTGTCCCAGCATTCCCATGGCTTGCCCGGTTCCTAGTCCAGGCAAGCCAGGCGGCAAACTGGAGAAGTTCATATTCATGGAGATATTCATAGTCGGCTCCCTTTCGAGTTGTTTCTTGGCACTATGATCTCAAGAAGAGCTGGAACTGCAGCGGAGAAAGGGGAAAGAATATGAACGCCAGGTTACAACTTAGGATCTGGGCGAGGGTAACTTTGCCGCACCGAGGGCTCCGTTGCGCCGAGCCGGCAAGGAGCGAGGGTCAGAGCGGAAGGAGCTTGCCTTTCTGAGGCCACTCTCCGAACTCGGAATGACGAATCGGAGAAGTGCGAAAGTCAACTTCATTCACTTGCCAGCAGCGCACAAGCTGGACTCTCAACAGCTCATTGCCCACTCGCTCTCTTTCTTTTTGGTATAGATAGTAGGCCAACCAATCTCGAAGCCGTGCGTGTTTCTTTCGCTCCAGGCTCCCAAAGTACAATTGCTGCCGCTTAGTATGCCTAACCGACAAGGGCGTGGTTGGTTTGTCAAAAAGTTTTTCCTCAGGGCGGCTGATCTCTAATAGGTCTTTTTTGCTACCGTCTCGATAATGGCCCACTGCTACCAGCCAAGAGTTCACTCGGCTCGGCTGAGGGGCGAACAATGACCATTTCTGGTAGAAGGCGACAAAGGTTGTTGCCTTACTCAGGGAAACAGGAAGCTTCAGCTCTCTGGAAAGTCCGGTAAACAGAACCCCACCGACTAAAGTGGCACCTAAGAGCAAAAAAAGTCCAGCACCGGGAGACATCCTCCAGAACAGAACTCGGGACTCCTTGGCCTTTGCTCCCTCCCAAAAAGTGGTGGGTAACCAGCCCAGAAGGGCTACGACGCAGACTAAGGGGAAAAATCCCAGATTGAATAGTGCCAAGGTACCAAGATGAAATCCCATGAGAGTCGCTACGCCCAGAGTGCGCAAGTGGAATCGATCTACCAACATCAATAGTGGACCCAGAGCTTCAACCGCCAGAGCAGAATGGGTGAGCCAACGGCACAGGGAGGGGCGCTGCAAGAGAAAATCCTGAAAATATGGGAGAGCATAGGCGTCGTTGCGCAAAGCCCAGTACAGGGCGGTCCCCTCTCCCACCCAATCCGGAGTCCATTTCCAATACACGCTGGTCTCGTACATCAGAAAAAGCTGAAAGAACAAGAGTGCACCGGCTACATGAAAGATACGAAACTGGTGTCGAAAACCGGAACGTCCGCATTCCTCTCGATAAGCCCAAACTCGATCCCAGGGCAAGAAAATTCCGAGAAAAAGGACAACGACGAAAAGTCGGTCGCCAGCATTGACAGCAACGGGAACCCGATTGAAGAGGGACACATAGAGCACCCATAGGCTTGGGCAGACGAGCCGACAGCGCCAACCTATCATTAAGGCAAAGCCCCCAAGAAAGGTGAGCCCGAACAGCAGAGCAGACCACCAAAGTGCGTCGCTGAGAAAGAATAAACTGAAGCCGAAGCGACCCGTGAAGGTGTGGCGGACGGCCGCAAGGGATGGAAAGGCGCCGTCAAGGGTGTAAAATAAACCGAAGTCGCGTAGCCTGAAGAGGACGTCGAACATAACAATCAATCCGGCTGCGATCCGCATTAGGGCCAGAGAGCGAAGATCGACCGAGAGCACTCTTCGAACTCCAAAAAGCAAGCTTTTCAACCAGACTTGGGTCACGGTGGAGAATCGACGTAGAGGACCAATCTCCCCATTCCCATCAGTAAACTGGGGGAGTCGTTTTCATATTCAACCCTCAATTTGAGGTCGTGCCTCGGGAAAACAGTCAGTCCTTCTGGAAAATCCCGAACCAATTTCGTTCCATCCCCGGCCTTGAATCGAAGCACGGCTTCGCCTGTCGTCTGATCGAAAAGCTCAAATGAGCGCCAACCATGGTAAAGGTAGGCCACCGCTAGGCGCACTGTCATCTTCGGCTCTGGAGGCAACGTCTGGATTTCGGTTTCCACCATGTGAAACCCACCAGGCATGATCCACCTCGATGCCTGATCCTTCTCTGACTGGTCGAAATGGGTCTCACTCAAATACGCCTTGATTGGGGCTGAACTCTGGTTATCCACCGAACAATCCAAGACATAAGCGCTGAGTGGTTGGACTTCTTCACCCGAAGCCAGAGCTCGATCCCGAAGAAACTGCACCTTCATGCTCACCTGAAATTTATTGGGCTGTCCGTACAAATCCAGATTCTGCCACTGAGTCTCCAAGAACAGTTGCTCGTTGGAGAAGACCGGGAGGGCGAACCCAGCAGGGAAAGCAAGCTCTCGAGTCTCACCTGTCAGATGAAAGAAACTGGGGTGAGGAACAGTGCTCAGAGAGTGCAACTGTCGATAGCGCTCGGGAGAATACAAACCAAAATCCAAAGAGGTGAGATTCCCTGGGTCGACAAGGCTTCCATCTTCTCCTTGAGTCGTTAGGGAAACCGAGGTCAACCACAGCCTCTCGGGATAACTCGAAAGCAAGAAGACCTCATCTCGACTTCGAGGACCAAAGCCCGGCCGGTGCAAACCCTCCATGAGGACCGGGCGAGAGTTGACCACCACCTGTCCCTCAGTCTCGACCTCTTTGCACCCCAGAATGGCGGCACAGAACAACACTAGTGCAATCGTGATTTGTGGCCGTTTTCCCAACATCGACAACCCTTCAAGTCTCGATCTATCCTAGCAGAAAAAACTCCAACTTCTAGTGAGTGACCGTAAGAAAATCTCGGAAAATGAAAATCGCGCCCGAGCGGAGTGTTCCGCTGAGAGCGCGACAGAGTAAATTTTCTTATTCGACAGACGTCAGTGAACCAGAAGCTCCTCGGGCATCCCCATTCTCACCGCACAACAGTGGCAAACCCCATGGGATTCGGGCACCTCTTCTTCGGTGATCCGCTCGGGGCCACGAATCTCTGTATCGCACCAGGCGCATATCAAACGAAAATCTGCAGCAGTCCAGTTCTTCATAATCATCTCCTACACTCATAGAATAGCTGAGTCTTGTTAAGACAATATTGGTGATTTGTTGCCATTCGGACGAGATCGACAAGCCCTGAAAAGGTCCTGAAAAGTGTCCTTAAAAAGCAGGATGTTCCCCAGGAAACTCACCGAAATCAGCAGCGACCAAGACGAAGATGAAGCGGAACAGAGAGCCTTGTTGTCCCGGTTGACGGCCAAATTTCCGAGAGCTCTCGAGCGAACTCTTGAGTCAGGTTCCTGCCAAGTCTGCGCTGTTTCCTTACTACCGCAGACCAGGTACTAACCCAGCCCATCACCTGCTCGGAAGTCCAGTCCAGTTCCAGTGAAAAAGCCGGTGCCGGGAGTTCTTGAAAGGGAAATGGAAGGGTTTTATAACCAGCCAAGACCCACTCCATTCCCGGAGGCCAATCCTCTTTCAAGCGCTCTTCGGTGAGTTGCCCAAGCCAGCGGGTGACCGGGTCCTCGGTTTCAGCCAAATAGGGAGAATAGGTCCAGAAAGCCACTAAGGCTCCCGGTTTGGCCACCCTCTGGACCTCCTTCAAGTACAGGTTGAGATCAAACCAGTGGACAGCAGCACCCGCTGCCACCAGATCTACACTCTTTGAGGGCAATCCTGAGTCCTCAGCCCTGGTTTGATGATACCGAACTCTGGGGTGCCCTTTGGCGTGGCGAAGCTGCTCAGCACTAGGCTCAGTAGCGTAGACCTGTTCGAAGCCTTCGGCCAAACAGCAAGCCACTTGACCATTGCCCGCTCCGCAGTCCCAGGCCAAATGATGCTCACGACACTCCTGAAAAAGGAGCTTGTACAGTTCACTTGGATAGGTGGGACGATATCGGGCATAGTCTTCGGATTGAGTTGAGAAGTGATCGCTGAATGGGTTGCTCACCCGAGGGACCTTACCTAGTTGGGAGATTGAAACCTGCTTCGAGTCTGTCGTTTCACTTTGAAGCTCACTCATGCAAGAGAGCCCGCCTAGGCGGGCTCTCTTGCATGGTGGAGTCGAGAGTTTCTATGCCCCCACGAGAACCGGCTCAGCTTGTTCTTGGGTCTGCTTCAATTCCAAAGCTCTCTTGAGAGCGGCTTCGGGGTTGACCACACCCGAGCCCTGGCTATTAGCATCAGCATCAGCCAAGGGGTCGGCCGTGCTCATGAAGAGCTCTTTAACTTCGTCGGGGGTCATGTTGGGATTGGCCGACAGCAAACAGGCGATCACACCGGCCATGATCGGGGTAGCCATGGAGGTCCCGGAGATGGTGATGTAGCTGGTTCCGATGTGGGGAACCGGGGCTCGATCCAGGGCCGAGCCGGGAGCGTTGGCTGCGGTGATGGCCACCCCTGGAGCCAGGATGTCTGGTTTGGTCAAGCCGTCGTGACTGGTGGGTCCACGGCTGGAGAAGAATGCTACCCGGTCGTCCGAGCGGCGAACAGTGCCTCGGTCATCCAGAGCGCCTACGGTGAAGGCTCGAGGATGGTTGCCGGGAGTCCCGATGGTAGAAGGCTTGGGACCGGAGTTGCCTCCAGCTACCGCAGCGATGATGCCGGCATCCACAGCTTTGCCCACCGACAGAGCCACCGGGTCCTGGAGATAGGAAGCGAAAACCGGGCCGCCCAAGGACATATTGATTATGTCGATGTTCAGCTCATCCTTTTTTTCAACGGTCCACTGCACGCCCTTGATAATATCCGACAATCGACCAGAGCCGTGCTTGTCGAGGACCGCTACACCCACCAGATTGGCTTCCGGAGCGGTGCCGGTGTACTTGCCATTGGACATCTTGCCGTCACCCAAGGCGCAGCCGGCAACGTGAGTTCCGTGGCCCTGGGGATCGTAGGGCTCGGTCTCTCCTGCCACCCAGTCCTTGAAACCGGTGATGCGATCCTGATAGTCGGCGTGTTTATAGATTCCGGTATCGAGAACTGCGATGGTCACGCCCTGTCCCTTGAAGCCCTGCTCCCAGAGCTTGTCGACTCCAAGGGTTCTAACCGCGTTGTCACCCAGAGGACGGTCGCCCAGAGCTTCTTGCATCTCTTCGGGTCGGGTCAGTTCCACCGGATCGCCCTTGCTGACCTTCTCGTCGAAAGTGATAGCGACGCCCTCGGGAGTTTCTTCCGTGAGCCGAGCGAAAGCCTCGGGGGTCACCTGGGCCACGAATCCGTCGATGAGCTCTAAGCGCTCGACTTTCTGGGCTCCGGTGAGGGAAACAAAGTCTGCTTGAGCCTTCAATTCATCTCCGTCTTCAGCTCGAACGATCAAGGGGATCAGCCCGTCCTCGTTTTTGACCTGTTCAGCCAAAGCCTTGAGGTCGGCTCCAGGGTTCGCCTGGATGAGGGACTGAGAAATTTGGAAGTTTCTGTGAATCTGCATGGTCGTGTTCTCCTTGATTCGTTCTAGGCTTTCGCCTTGCCCATGTCGAGGTTGCCGGTGGAACCGATCTCGGTGAGGAAGCGAGCTATGGGGGAAATGTAGTAGTGCTGGTTGCGCGAATTCTCAAGCTTCAACAGCCGCTCTTCGGGAGTAGAGTTGATGGCTTCGGCTTTAGCTGCCACCATCTGATTCTTGGTCGAGACCATCCCGTGAGCCATCTTGACGAAGGGGGCTCCCACCGCCACCATACCGGCGGGGCGTTTGAGGAAGGCGGCATCCTGGAACAGGTGACCCACGGCGGCGGTAGTGACTGCGGCCCCGGAAACGGCATCGAGAGAGCCGTCAACGATGGCCTGCCGTTTGTTCACCAACTCTTTATCGAAGGCTGAGGTGATGGCCTGCTTGCCCCCTACGAAGGCGTCTCGGGCTCCACCCACCACCGACAGCGGAGTGCCGACACTCGGTGGGATTCCGAAGTAGCGTCCAGGCTCATTGCCTCGAGCGTGGGACCAGGCTTGCCAGTGACCGATCTTGGAGCCCAAGCCGAGAGCCATCCTGCCCAGAGACTTCAAACCACCCAGGGCCTTTTCGGTGCGCACAATGCCCACGTTGCCGAGACCCATTTTGCGCAGGCGAGCCGGGAAAGGCTCCTCTTCGGAAATCTTCTCGAGCAGCTCACCCCATTGGGTCCCTTGGGCCACCGAAGTGTCATTGTACCCGTGCAGAGGGTCGAAGCCTCGAGGCTTACGCCAGGTGCTGTGCAGGTCGTAACCGGCATCCAGGGGCAGATAGGCGGTCAGGCCGTGGCTGTTGGCAAACTCTTCACCGTGGTGGGTCTCGTCAATCATGCTGTCCACCGTGGCTTTGAGGACCGCTTCGGCGGCCTTATGAACATCTTCACTGAAGCGCACGTCGCTCTTCAGGTTCTTGGCAAAGTGGCCAATGTCGCGGTAGTCCCCATAAAAATCGCTGCTCTTGGCGTTTTCCGCGTAAGTTTGGGTCTCTCCGATGGCCTGGCGTAGAGCGGTCCGAGCGGTGGGGTTGGCCTCGATGTCGGCGGAGAGCTTTTCGGCCAAGTCTCCATAGGCTTGCTTGACGTCATCAATCTTACTGAGGTCGATGGCCGACAAAGTAGGATTGACCATGGCAGCCATGGGACCCGGCATAGCTCTAGTTTCGAAAACGAACCATTTGGCGAGTTCTTCGGGGGTAACTTTCCCTTTCTCTGCGAGTTCGAATTTCAAATTCTTCATCACCATATCGAGTTGAATGGAACCGAGTTTCACTGCGGCCTGAGAGCCCACCATGATGT
>JBJHCR010000134.1:530-15806 GCA_050486105.1 Vulcanimicrobiota bacterium | reverse complement strand
ACCTTACTGCAAGTAGGAACAATTTCATTGTCAAGGGGGTTTCCGGCCAGCCTCCTAGGGCCTGTTGACATTCAACCTTTCACCCGTCACCCGCAAGCGGGTCCCCGGGTCCCCGGCTGCACTCGCTTATTTCCCCTCTCCGAAAGCGCCTTTTTGCTTAAGTACTCACGGGTACTAGGCTCAAAAAAACACTTCCTCCAGAGAAAATCTGCTTCGCGCAGCTTGAAACGCTGAATGTCAACAGACCCTAGGAGGCTGCTGAATTAATCTCCGCGTCGCGAGACTCGTCCATTATTGTCCATGCAAAATCGTTTGATTGTTGGAAATATTTCCGTATATTACTCAAAATCACCCGGTTTCGCCTGAACAAAATGTCCTTCGTCTCGCTCGGTCCGATTAAATCAGCAGCCTCCTAGTTAAGATGGACGGCGCGAATGCCGCTATCTATTCGGACGGAATGACTAGCAGCGTGGTTTGCCCACGGTTGAGAATTTTTTCCGTCAGGCTACCAAGGAGCCAGCGCTGAAATCCTCCGTGGCCGTGACTGCTGACAATAGTCAGGTCATATCCACTGGACTCCTTCAGGACTCCCTCAAGTATACCCGCAGTTCGAACTGCGGTTTCGATTTTCAACTCGGGGAAACGTTTTGCTTGGACTTTCAGGTAGGAGGCACTCTCATCCAGAGACTCTTTGAGGGCCGAAGGTGAGTGTTCTTGATGGTTGACAACCTGGATAAGTTTTATTTCTGCCTGAAAACGTTGAGCGAGTTGAGCCGCCCAAATCAAGCCCCGTTCGGCCAATGGTGAGCCGTCGAGGCAGACAACGATCTTCTTGATCTGGGGTGGCTTCGCCGACTGTTCGGCCCTCACCACGAACACGGGTTTAGTGCTGCCCTTCAGGACTTTTGAGGTGACCGAGCCTACCAACCATTTTCCTAGCCCACCTGCTCCGTGGCTGCTCAAGACGATGGCTTCCACCTCATCTGATTGACTTTCTGCGAGGATGGTTTCCGCAGCTTTGCCCTCCTTGGCTGTGCGCTCGGTGTTGGCGAGACTGTGGGTCTGGGTAACCTGGTCGAGATACTCCCCAGCAGTGACCAGGAGTTCTTCAAACTTAACCGTGACCTTGGGTGCATTTGCACCCCCCTGGAAGGGATAGGCAGCAGAAAGGGGATTCAAGCAGCGCAGTAGGTGAATTTTCTGGGTTTCGCCTGCAAGCAGTTTTGCCCAGGGGAGGGCCGTCTCGCCTAAGGGAGACCCGTCGAGGGGTACCAGATAAGTTGTCATTGTGCTGTCACCTCAATACCTGGACGGACAGCCATTGGGCTCGTTTAGCTTGGCTGCGCTCCAGGTCCTTTCCGCTATTTTGCTGAGCTCGTCGATCGTGGAAGTCAAGCTTGGTCTTGGGGGGGGTCGGAGTCCTGAGGGATGTCTTTGAAGGTTCGTATCCACACGCGGCACGCTTCAAAGTTTTCGAAGGTCTGCTCTTCGGGGACCAACTCTGGGATCACCCTGATCTTCTTGAGCATATCCTCACACTGGGCCTGCAGGCCGGTGAAGGCCACTTTCTTGCCCGATTTGGTCAGGTTCAAGACCGCTTCTTCCAGGGTGTATAATCCTGACTGGTCGATGTAGGGAACTCGCTCCATACGGATGATCAGCAGGGTGATCTCTTTGGGTAGCGCTTCGGCGATCGTTCGAAACTGGGCGCTGAAGCCGAAGAACAAAGGCCCATCGAGGTGCTTAATGTAAATTGTGTCTAGCTCCCCTATAGAACCTTCGTCGTTCCAGGGCTCTTCTTTTTCGAGTTTACGCACCACCGTACCCGCTTCCGCGAGATCGCCGACTTTCTTCATGAAAAGTATGCTGGCCAGAACGATACCCATAGCCACGGCGTAGATCAGGTTGCCAAAGACGGTCCACACCAATACCACCAGCATGACCGCAGAGTCGGCCCGAGGGATGTGCTTGATGTGCCGCAATCCGCGATAATCGATGATGGCGACGCCCACGGAGATCAGCAGACCAGCGAGGACACTATGGGGGATAAAAGCCACCAGTTTTCCGGCTCCCAACAGAGCCATCAACTGGAAAACTCCGTGCGAAATCCCGGCTATCCGGGTCTTGGCACCGGCATTGATGGCCACCACGGTGCCCTTGGTTGCTCCCGCACCGGGCAGGCCACCAAAGACCGCAGCAACCATGTTCCCGATCCCCTGACCGATCAACTCTTTCCGACTGTCGTGACGGTCCTTGGTGATATTGTCGGCGATCACTGAGGTTAGGAGGGAGTCGATGGCTCCGAGAATCGCTAAAGTTAGCCCAAATTTGAAGATGATCACGTAGTGCTCCGGCGATACCGCCAGCATGTCCCCGACCTTGAGGGCTGGAAGTCCTGAGGGGATATCGCCGATGACCGGGACGTCAAGCTTGAGAAGGTGAGCCACGCCAGTGCCAACCAAAAGAGCCACCAGCACTGAAGGGACCTTCTTGGTGATGTGCGGGAAAACGTAATTGACCACCAGGGTGAGAAGCCCTACCCCTAAAGCGGCCCAGTTGAGGTCCGACGGAGGGCTTGCCATCTTGGTGAAAACGGCTATGGTGGACTTGGGTGAGGTCTCGCCTAGAAGCGGCCACAGCTGCAGGATGATAATGATCAGTCCAACGCCACTCATGAAGCCTGAAATCACGGGATATGGGAAGTAGCGAATGTACTGTCCCACCCCAAGGAGGCCGAGCACAATTTGTAAGGCACCCGCAGCCAGAAAGCTCAACAGAACGATCCCTATCCGTTCTTCAGGAGTGCCTGCGACCGAAGAGGCAAAAACGAGAATGGTTGCAGCGATCACCGTCATAGGCCCCGTGGGCCCTGAGGCCTGGGTGGGTGTCCCACCGAACAAGGCGGCAAAAATGCCGACAGCGATCGCTCCGTAAAGCCCCGCTTCGGCACCCAAACCGGATTGAACTCCGAAGGCCAGTGCCAAGGGTAAGGCGATGATGGCTGCTACGAAGCCGCCGCTCAGATCGCCCTTAAGATGTTTTGTGTCGAAACCCATGCTGTATTCCCAGAATCCTTAAGTCTTAGTTCGAAGTGTCCTGCGGTCTTCAAGAAGCTTGGCCAAAGCGAGATGGGAACCTCGCCTGCCGCTCCCAACGAGATACCAAGTCGAGAGCCGAGCTGGTTGATGACCGGGAGAAAGCCTCGCGAATTCGGCTTGTGTGACATCGCTTCATGCCTTGAAGTCGACTTCCTGCGAGAGTTTCTAGGAATCGCCAGTCCTCTCGGAACCCGGCAGGCGATTCAGTCTAAAGCGGTCGCCAACTGATCAGTTCAACTTGGCTTCGTTCGTCGTACCATCGGCGGAGCAGGTCTTCGAGGAATTCAGGGTTGTAAATGAGACGAGTTTCATTGGCGTCGGAAACATTGATGGAGCCGGAGCGGGCCACCAGGGCGCCTTCGATACTCAGGGTTTGCCGGCGTTCTGCCGCCCAACCCGCTTGAAAGTGAAAGTTGTTCTCGGCGTACACCAGACCTCGAAACTGCACATGCTCGCTGGGGATCCAGGCGGAGCTCGGAGGACGAATGGTGACATCATTACCGGCGAAGAGTGCAATGTTGGAGTCATCAGAGGCGTCCTGGTCGACAGAGTTGGGCGCGATAGTGAGGTTGTTGCCGGCTAGCAGATTGCCGACGCCCTTAACCCGACCTTGGATGGTCAGGTCGCCTGTTGCACTCAAGGTGCCTCTCTTGGACCAGTCGGTGACCGAGGCAAAATTCAACTCGGGAACTAAGTCCCATTGGTCGGTTCCTACTCGAAAATCGCCACCGACGGTAGCCTGGCGATCAGCGTCGATGACAATTCGCTTCTCTCGCAGATTGATCCTCATACCTTCCTGCAGTGGGAAGTTGTCTTCAACGAAGAAACGCGAGCGGACCGGAGTTCCGGGTTGCTCTAGATGGGCGACATCCGCTCGGATGAGAGGGTCTAGCCCTTGGTCTCGCATCGCCTGGCGGAGGTCGGCTTCTAAGAAGTGGACTTCCTCAATGTTACTAGCCTTATAGTCCCCGTCCCAATGTTCGAGCATGGGAATCGGAGTGTTTAGGGTTATCCACTCGGAGGACCCCTGCATCCTTACTAACAGAGGAGACCTGGTAAACATGTAGGTGCCAGGATCGATGCTGAGTGGACGGCGGTCCTCAGCCACATCGAGGTCACTCAGGGTGAGCTGGGGGATATCATAGTGGGTAGAAGCTTGATCGATCCATTGGGCTCCGGTGGCGTTGGCGGCCTGTTCCAAAGTGTCGCTGTTGCCCTCCCCATCCCTGAGATTGATGGCTCCTTTAGCCCAAACCGTACCCCGGCTAGAGTTCAGGCTTTCTTCGCCTGGCCGGAAACTGTATCTGTCGTCTCCACCACGATTCTTGAGACGGCCGAGTTCCATACTTCCAAGGGAGCGAATCTGATTCCTAATGGGGTCGCGACTTTCCAGAGAAATGTAATTGGAATCGATGCGAATCTGCTCTGAGGCCACCGCCGAAGAGTCAAAAAATGCTGCTCGCTGCAGCAAGGTTATAGCTCCCCCTTGAGCAGCCCCTTTCTTCACAACTATCCTGAGCCGGCATGCATGAGGGGGAATATTCTCGAAGCCAGCAGCATCGGACTGCATATTGTTCGTGATCCCCACGGTGAAACTTGCTCCGCTGCTGTTGCAGCGCCCTTCCAAGTAGGAGACTGGGCCATCGGTGACCAGTTCGCGTATGGTGAGTTTGCCAACGACCGAGACTCTAACCGAAGAAAAGGAACTCCCCCAGTTTCGGTCTTCCTCGAGCTTGAACCGGCAGTACTCGTTCAGGGATTTGGTCAGACTGGAGATGAGGTCTCGATCTTGTCCTCCGCGGAAGGCCACGATGAATCCTCGATGATTGACCAAGAAGGCTCCAAGGAGCATGCTGCACAAGGTCATAACCAAGAGCACGGTGATCAGAGCGATCCCTCTTCTAGGGAACAATCGAGTGTCTGTAAAAGTTCTCGATTTCATAGTCTTGGAGCGGTGTTTAGAGGATCCCAGCGGAAGGTCGCTTCTATGACTTGGTCGGTTTGCTTCAGACCCTGGGTAGCTCGCCCCCCCCTTTTTCTCACTTTCAAGACTTGCCACAGACTTTGCTCTCGAAGATCTAGTCGACAGCTAAATTCTACCACATCGCTTGCCAGTTGTCTGCTTGAGACGATCTCTGTCGGGTCTAGAGATTCGATGGGTTGGACCGAGTAAAGCTTCGGGTAGGGCCGGATAATCAGGGGAGGGTCCATCCCCTGGGGGTCGATCACTTGGCGGATCAGTCGGCCCGAAGACTCCTGGGTGGCGTAATAGATCACATACCTATTCCATCGAGGCAGTCCCGTGGGAAAAAAGTTGTTATCGTCGCTCCATTCGGAAACGGTGAGGGCGCAGACGGCATCCCGGGAAACGGATTCTCCGTAGCTCGAAAATTGCCGGGGCAATATTCCGATAGAACCGAGGTGGGTGAGAGAAAAATCTTGCTCCAGCCATTGTCTAGCTCGGAGGACTTCATTTTGGATGTCTTGGCGAGTCTGAGACAGCACAAAACCTCGGTAGCTTATGCTGAAGAGAAGAAAAACCGAGCCCAGAATGAAAATGAAAGCAAATATCGACACCAAGCTCTCAGCTACGGTGAACCCCGCAATGGTGACAACCCTAGTTCTCATCAATGTACACTACTCGAGTCTGTTCAACCCAGGTCTTACCCTGACCGACTCGATACCCCTGAGACTGACCCTCTTGGTCCCAGAATACGGTGACGCTGACTTGATGAAGTTCCCCCATGGAATGCTTTTGCAAAGCTTGGACTTCGATACGGTAGAAAACCGTCGTCGGGGCCTGCTTGTCTCCGAGTTCTAACCGGTGTGCAATGGTTTCGTTGCCAGTGCTCCAGTTGGGAGGGCCTTGCCTGACCGCTCGGTCTAGGAGGCTCTTGGCCAAGAGTTCCGCTCCAGCTTGAGTTGAGGTTTTTGCGGTGCTCAGAAGCAGGGATGAAAAAACTCCGATAACAGCCAGGCTCACTAAAGCCACCAGGCCCAAAGCCACCACAATTTCAGCTAGGGACAGTCCCCTCAGTCTTCGCTTGGCGGGGGATTTCATTGGTCCATAATAAACCTTTTTTGTGGTTTTTCCCCGGATTGATGCTCCCCTTTCATTGCCAAAATGTTAAAGTGTTTGCCAAGAGCCTTCCTGGGTCCAGGTAGAGTCCTTCTCCAGGCTAGACTCCTTGGACCCTGGTTTGAGATTCCGCCTTCAGGACAAAGGCCATGGGTGGGATCGATTCGAACTTCAAAACCTGTGCTGAAGATTCTTTGCAGAAGCTTGGTCTTAGCCGCCTGCGGTTGGTTGGTGTCGGCTCCCTTGGGGGCCTTAGTGGAACCGGAATGCCCTCCCTGGTCTGAGATGGTCGAGGCCAGTCGGCAGGTGTTGCAGGCTCCGGGAACCCAACATTTCAGCGACGCTCTCGAAGCTTTGGGTGGCTTGGCCTCGAACCTTGCCGCCGCCCCCCTGCGGGAAACCATGCTCGATCTCGAACAGCGAAGGGGCCTGGAATTCGTCTATTTCCCGCCCTGGCACGTCAAGACGAAGGATGAACTGAGGACCTTCTTGTCTCATCATCTGCAAAAAGATTATCCCCCTGAGAAGGCTTTCCAATTTGAGTCCTTGCTCAAAGCTCTCGGTTTTGTGGACGCCGATTTTCAATATGTGCCGTTCTTTGAAGAACTTTATTCCGGTCAAGTCGCCGGGGCTTATGATCCCGAGTCCGACAAATTCTTCTTGGTCGATGATGTCAGTGGGCGCTCCTTGAGGGAGAGAGCCATCAGTCGGGCCAGCAAACTGCTCAGTGATCCCGTGAGCATTGTCATCATTCACGAACTCGATCACGCTCTAGGGGGGCAACATTTCCCTTTGCGAGAGATGTTCCGTCGGATCTCCACCGAGGCAACTTTGGACCAGCAGTTGGCCGTCATGGCCCTGGTTGAAGGAGATGCCACCTTCGTGATGCTGGACTACGGTCAGGGTACTCCCGCCGATTCGGCAGGGAGCTTAACCACGGTTGCCAACACCGACATCCTGGTTGACCTTCTGCTGAAATTTCCGTTGCCCCTTCCTGGGATGGAAGGCCTGGGTAAGGCTCCTCTCTTTTTTCAGAGAAGCCTAATTTTTCCTTACTACACAGGAGGGGAGTTCGTCAGCTATCTGCGTCAGTGGGGGGACTCTTGGGACGAAGTGAACGAGGCCTATTTGGCCCCTCCTAGCAGCACCTCTTCGATCCTTTCTCCCGAGAAGTACCTCTACTTTGCTTTCGAGCCAGACATCCCGAATCTCGCTATGCTGCCTGAACGCTTCCAGGGTTGGGAATCCGTGGTCGAAGAGGTTTGCGGAGAGTTCGTATTGAGGACCTTTCTGGAACAGCATAGAGTCCCGAACTTTCGACGAGTGGGCTCCGGCTGGGCTGGAGATCGGGTGAAGGTTTACAAGGAATCCAACTCCGACAGCTTGGCCTTCTTTTGGGTCCTCAATTGGGATCACCCCAGCGATGTCCGGACCTTTAGTGAGCAGGCAGCACCTCGGCTGCCGTTTCAGGTCCGAAGCGAAGATAAGAGGACCTACCTCGCGGGTGGTTTTTCCCCGTCTCAGTTCCAGCAATTGGTCGCGTTGATGAGACCCTCGCCTTGAGGGACAAGCCGCACCATGAAAGTGTCGTTCCCGGAGTTCTCCTGTGTTTAGGGCTTTTCACCTTATCCTATCTCTCGTCGGGATACCTGGACCGAACCGTCTCGGGCTTTCAACCCTTCAGTTCGGTGGTGCTGGCAATTCTTTTCGGAATCCTGGTGGCGAACGTCTTCAAGCCACCTGCTCATTTCAAGGCGGGAGTGTCGTTCTGTGTTCGCACTGTGCTGCGAGCTGGGATCGTCTTGATCGGGCTGAGACTATCTCTGGCCGAGGTGGGCCAACTGGGGGCTCTGGGTCTGCCGGTTGTCGTCGTCACTATCATGGTGGGGGTTGTGGGTATCGAGATGCTGGGCCGAGCTCTGGGTTTGCCTGCCAGATTAGCCATGTTGATGGCGGCAGGCACCTCCATCTGCGGTATCACTGCTGTGGTCAGCACGGCACCGGTCATCAGAGCTGAGGAGCGCGATGTGGCCTACGCCGTGGCCAACGTCACCTTGTTCGGTCTGGTGGCCACCCTGGTTTATCCTTATCTGGTGCCTTCACTATTTTCTGACGGCAGAGCTTGTGGGCTCTTTCTTGGTACGGCCATTCACGACACCTCGCAGATGATGGGAGCGGCCGCGACCTATAAAGAGCTTTACTCGGATGAAGTAGGCTTCGCCACGGCCACCATCACCAAAATGACTCGCAATATGTTTCTGGCCCTGGTGGTCCCTTACTTTGCCTGGCGAAGCCGCAATCTTTTTGAAGGCGAAGGGCCCGGAGAGCCTTCGGGGAAGCGCCCACCCGTGGTGCCTCTCTTCCTGCTGGGGTTTCTGTTGATGTCCGCTCTACGCACTGTGGGAGACCTCACCCTAACGTCTGCCGGGAAGGCATTTTTCGTTCTAGGTGACTCAAGCTGGATTTGGCTCTTAGAATTGCTAGGAAAGACGGTGGGTTCCACCTGGTTTATCGGTTTGGCCCTAGTTGGGGTCGGCTTGGGACTGCGCGCGGAAACCTTCCGAGGGCTCGGCATAAAACCGTTTATTTTGGGCTTTGCCGGGGCTCTCTTGCTGGGCTTGACCTCTTTTGTCACCATCACCTTCCTCTTGAACCTCCTCCACTAACACAATGCAAACCGAACGTTAGTGAGGGCTAAGGATTGCTGTGATAGGGTTTTGTTAAGAAATCTGCTCATCAGCCTACTGGCAGTGAGCTCAAGACAGGAGACAATCCATGGATATTCAGAAATTGACCAATCGCTCTCGGGGAGCCTTGGCCGCTGCCGAGGCCCTAGCACGCCGGGAGTCCCACCAAGAGGTGGATGCCCTTCACTTGCTGTCGGCTCTCTTGGAACAAGATGATGGCTTGGCCGGTCCCTTGCTGCAACGGGCTTCTTTCCCTTTGGACCAGTTCCGCTTGCGACTTCAAAAGGTGTTGGCTGCCAAGCCCCAGGTGCAGGGTGGCGAACAATACATGGGACGGGAGTTCAAAGCCGTCCTCGATGGAGCTTTCACCGCTCAGATGCAAATGAAGGATGACTACGTTTCCGTCGAACATCTGCTCTTGTCCCTACTTCGGACCAAGACCAAGGCTCAAGAGCTCTTGTTGGAGTTTGGAGCCGACGAGAAAAAGGTTCTGGCAGCTCTGGCTGATATCAGAGGGGGGCAAAAGGTGACCGGGCAGGATCCCGAATCTACCTATCAGGCTCTCGAGCGTTTCACCACAGACCTCACCAAGTTGGCCCGAGACGGGAAGCTCGATCCGGTGGTGGGACGTGATGAAGAGATCCGTAGGGCCATGCAAGTGCTCTCTCGTCGGACCAAGAACAACCCCGTGCTGATCGGCGAACCCGGGGTCGGTAAAACGGCGATCGTAGAAGGGATTGCCGGCCGCATCGCCGCCGAAGATGTTCCCGAGAGCTTGAAGCGCAAGCAGGTGCTCTCTTTGGACCTCGGAGCCTTGGTGGCTGGGGCCAAATACCGAGGCGAGTTCGAAGAGCGACTCAAAGCCGTGCTGGGCGAAATCGACAGGGCCGAGGGGCGAGTTATCCTGTTCATCGACGAACTGCACACCCTGGTAGGCGCGGGGGCCGCTGAAGGAGCTCAAGACGCGGCCAATATGCTCAAACCCATGCTGGCTCGAGGCCAGTTGCGCTGCATCGGGGCGACCACTTTGGACGAGTATCGCAAGCATATCGAGAAGGATAAAGCTCTCGAGCGACGGTTCCAACCGGTCTTCGTTGGTGAGCCTTCAGTGGAAGACACCATCTCGATTCTCCGAGGCATCAAAGAAAAGTACGAGGTTCATCACGGAATTCGGATCGAGGACGCGGCCATCGTCTCGGCGGCTCGCTTGAGCGACCGCTACATCACTGACCGCTATCTCCCCGACAAGGCCATCGACCTGGTGGACGAGGCCGCATCTCGCATCAAGATGGAGATCGAAAGTGTTCCGGCGGTGATCGACAAAGCTCAACGCGAGTTGACTCGTTTGCAGATCGAAGAGGAAGCTCTCAATCTCGAGGATCACGAGTCGGCCAAGCAACGCTTGGTTACCTTGAAAACCGAGATCTCCGATAAGAAAGAGGAGTTGGAGGCTTTGCGGACCCGCTGGCAGCAGGAACGGGATGTCCTCAATCGTTCCAAGGTTCTCAAGGAAGAGATCGACCGTCTCAAGACGGAGGCCGAGCAGGCCCAAATGAGAAGCGAGTTGCAGAGGGCAGCCGAGATCCTTTATGGCAAGCTTCCTCAGGCTGAGAAAGAATTGGCTGAAATTCAGGATACTCTCAATCAGGCTCGGAGTGGCGAGAGCTTCTTGAAGGAAGCCGTGACAGCTCAGGAGATCGCTGCCGTGGTCTCCCGCTGGACGGGTATCCCGGTGGACAAGATGCTGGAAGCCGAAAGCGAGAGGTTGCTCAAGATGGAAGAGCGCCTGGCTCAAAGAGTGGTCGGTCAGGACGAGGCCTTGTCCCGAGTCTCGAAGGCGATTCGATTGGCCCGGGCCGGACTCCAAGACCCGAACCGTCCCATTGGCTCCTTTCTCTTCCTGGGCCCCACCGGAGTTGGCAAAACCGAGTTGGCCAAGGCTTTGGCCGAATTTCTCTTTGATGACGAAACCAATATTGTGCGCATCGATATGAGCGAGTACATGGAAAAGCACGCCGTCAGTCGACTGATCGGGGCCCCTCCCGGGTATGTCGGGTACGATGAAGGTGGGCAGTTGACCGAAGCCGTGCGCAGGCGACCCTATTCGGTGGTCCTTTTGGACGAGATCGAGAAGGCTCACACCGACGTCTTCAATGTGCTGCTCCAAGTGATGGATGACGGGCGCCTGACCGATGGTCAAGGTCGCACGGTGGACTTTCGCAACACCATCATCATCATGACCTCGAACGTGGGTTCCGACATTATCTTAGGAGAGTCGGACCCAGTCAGGGTGAGACAAGCCGTGGAGGCCGCCTTGAGGGGGCAGTTCCGGCCGGAGTTTCTCAACCGGATCGACGCCAAGATCATCTTTGGACGCCTGGATCGGAGCACCATCAAGGATATCGTGGACATTCAGTTGTCGAATTTTGCTAGGCTGTTGGCCGGCCGTGGCTTGGAGCTGGAGTTGGATTCCAGCGCTAAGGAGTTCTTGGCCGAAGTCGGATACGATCCCGCCTTCGGGGCTCGCCCTCTTAAGAGGGCTCTCCGAGAATACATCTTGGAACCATTGTCGGAGAAGATCATTGCCGGAGAGATTCCCCACGATTCCACTGTTCGAGTGGAGCGCTTGGGCGACGGCTTGAAGATTTTTGCCCTGAGAACCGGCGAGATCGCTAACGTCTAGGTTTGATCTAAGCCTTCGTTGAATAGCATCCCCTGAGTCGATGATGAGTCGACTCAGGGGATTTATTTTGGAAGCAGACCAACCGTAGTGATTCCCGGGGCTGAGAAACTGTTCGCCCTCGACTTGCGCTCCTTAGCCCTTTGCCGAATCCTCACTGGACTGACGGTGATGGGAGATTTGGTGGTGCGGGCGTTCGATTTCCGCATGCATTACACCGACCAGGGAATTTTGCCCAGAGAAGCCCTCTACGAACTCAGAATCGCTGACTTCCCGTCACTCTATAATGCTTCGTCCTGGGAGGTCTTCATCGCCGGACTGTTCGTCTGTCACGGACTTTCGGCTTTCGCGCTGACTTTGGGATACCGAACCAGACTGTTCTCAGTGCTGGTTTGGTATCTCACTCTCAGTCTGCAGCAGCGCAACTTTCTAGTCAACAACGGTGGAGATCTGGTGTTGGTGGCGCTCCTACTTTTCGGAATTTTTTTGCCTTGGGGCGAGGCCTTTTCCCTGGATTCACGTCTGCGGGGTCGGTCGAGCTCTCACCTCGAAGGCCCCGTGATGGTGCGCAGCGCTGCCACCACGGTGGTGATCTTGCAGTTGGTGATGATCTACTGGCTCTCAGTCTTTCATAAGATGGAGCCTACTTGGCTTTCAGGTGAGGCCGTGTACTATGCCTTGACTTCGGACTTCTATGCCCGGCCCAGTGGGCACTTGCTTTTACCTTATCCTCAGCTTCTCAAGGGGCTCACGGTCTTGACCTTTGCTTGGGAACTCGTGGCACCTTTGTTCCTGCTTTTAGCTTTTCCAAGACTACGGATCGCGACCTGCTTGCTGCTGGCCCTGATGCATCTGTCGTTTGGAGTGTTCTTGCGGATCGGAATTTTTGCTTTCAGCCCTCTGCTTTACCTGGGGGCCATGCTGCCCTCAGAATTTTGGAGTATGCGTGTGGGAGCGAGCCTCGCAAGGGTCTTGAATTCGGTGTTTTTGGGGGAGCGTGAAACAAGAGTCGCAACACCTTTACGGACACTGGAAGTTGGAATGGGAGAGAATAAATCTGCCCGAGGTGCCCCCGGGCGGTTGTCGGTGCTGGGTTCGGCTTTCCTCTATTTGGTGTTCTCCTATGCCTTGCTCCACGCCCTCGGCCAGGACCCTCGGATCGGGAGAATCTTGCCTGAATCCGTAGGCACGGCTGGCAAGCTGTTCGGAGTCGAGCAGCGCTGGACGGTGTTCGTGAACCTCCCCCTAATGCTCAATGGTTGGATCGTGGTGGAGGGTCGTCTGGCCAATGGAGATGTTGTGGACCTTTTTCAGGATCGCAGAGAGCTGAGCTGGGTGAAACCATCAACTCTGTCCACCCGTTACACCAGTTTTCGTTGGCCCACCCCGCTGGTGGTCATCGTGGGCTCCAAGCCCTATCAACCCTGGTTCGTTAAGAGTTTGGCCAAAGATTGGGAACGTCGACATCCCAATGAACGGGTGGTTTGGGCTCGCCTTAATCTCATGCGGCAGAAGCGGCGGCCGGATTTTCAGGATGCTCCCCCTAGACGGAACTCCCTTTGGGAAGGCACAATTCCCTAGAGGAGGCGCTCATCTTAGGCTAGTTTAGGAGCATCCCCACTCAACTCCCACGTCTCGCCCTTTGAAGGGTTCTTCCGGTTTGACACCGACTGGGCAAGCCATGAAGAATCGATCCGAACGGCTCTATGTTCGCCCAGCTACGGTTACCGATGTTGCGGAGATCCAGGCGCTCTACAAGAGAACCTACCCCGAAGGACCTGGGTATACCCAGGCTGTTCTCCGTGGGCAAATCAACAATTTCCCTGAAGGGGTCTTTGTGGCCCTCTTTGAGGAGAAGGTGGTCGGCTATTGCGCCACCATAAGGCTGATGTCGTCTTTGTTCGAGAGGGAGCACTCTTGGAAAGGCATCACCGGAGGCGGCTACGGATCGACTCACGACCCTCAAGGTGAGTGGCTTTATGGTTATGAGGTTTTCGTCGATCCCGACTACCGCCGGCTTAAGATCGGTGAAAGGTTGTACAAAGCCAGAAGGCAACTGTGCCAGCATCTTCGGTTGTTGGGCATCGCCATCTGCGGTCGAATGCCTCTTCTCAGAAAGAGAATCAGTAAGGCGGGCTCGGTGGAAGCCTATGTCGAGGCGGTGCAAAGCAAAACCATTAAAGACCCCACCTTGGCCTTCCAGTTTCGCCAAGATTTTGAGTTCCAACGCCTGATTAAGGACTACTTGCCCGTCGACAGGGAATCCATGGGCTATGGCGCCCTCATGATCTGGCGCAACCCAGAGGTGGCGGAGATCCATTCCACCCACGGGGCTCCAAGCACCCGCACTCCCGGAACCGTGAGAGTTGCCGTGGTTCAGTATCAACAGCGAGGGATCCGTTCATTCGAAGAGTTCGAGCAGATCGTAACCTATTTCGTGGACACTGTCAGCGACTACCGTGCTGACTTCCTGGTTTTTCCAGAGCTGTTCACTTTGCAACTTCTCTCCGTGGAGAACGAGCCGGTTCCGCCGGAGCTTGCCATCGACCATCTGACTGTGTACACCGATAGAATTCGAGACCTTTTTCATAATCTTGCCATCAAATATAACGTCAACATCATCGCCGGCAGCCATCCGACCAAAACACCCGAAGGCCAGATCCGGAACATCTGCTACATCTGTTTGCGAGACGGCTCCCTCTACAGTCAACCGAAGATCCATCCGACCCCCGATGAGGTCTACTGGTGGAATATCGAAGGCGGCGACGAGCTCGATGCCATTCCTACTGATTGTGGACCTATAGGAGTCTTGATCTGCTACGATTCAGAATTTCCAGAATTGGCGCGGTACCTCGTTGATCAGGGAGCGAACATTCTGTTCGTGCCCTTCTGCACAGCCGAGCGAAATGGCTATCTTAGGGTTCGTTATTCATGTCAGGCTCGAGCCGTCGAGAATCAGTGCTACGTGGTCTTGGCTGGAAACGTCGGGAATCTGCCACGGGTCCACAACATGGATATTCAGTATGCTCAATCGTGTATCTTGACACCTTGCGACTTTCATTTCTCCCGAGACGGTATCGCCGCAGACACCACTCCCAACGTGGAGGCGGTGGCATTCGCCGATCTTCGGATGGATACTCTTATGACTGCGCGCAACTCGGGTTCGGTGCGCAACTTGAGGGACCGACGGCACGAACTTTATCGGATCGTTTGGGGCCGGGACCGGGTGAAATGAGTCGGCACCCCAACGTTCAAGAAGCTGGACCTTGAGAGGAGCCGGCTATCTGTGCTCGTCTAGAAGAAGGGCCCGAAAGAAATCGTCAGAGCCGGTGGCGACTGATGAGCTTAAAGGGGGTGCTGTCACTGCCTGAACCCACCCCTTCGGTGGCCACATCGTAGAAGAAATCAGCATTGTAGACGGTGACATTTTTCCCCACGAGAGCTCCGTAGAAGCTGGTCTTTGGAGTGGTGGGCCCGGGGGGAGGGGCCGGCTCGGGCTCTGGCTCCAACTCGCCCCCAGGCTCATCTTCCTCTCCAGGCTCAAGTCCCAGGTCCTCGTCAGGCGGCTCCGCTTCGGGGGTTTCGATGGTGGGCCCGGTGAGGTTGATGTTGGCCTCCGGGGCGATCAAAGTGAAGTAGGCTTGAGCTCCACCGGCCAGATTCACATCTTGGGTTCCCGTATAGTAAATCTTGAGGTTGGGAGGTCGCTGGGTGGTGTTGAGGATCGCGTTC
>JBJHCR010000134.1:0-520 GCA_050486105.1 Vulcanimicrobiota bacterium | reverse complement strand
ATGGTGAGACTGCCCGTGACATAGATGGAAACGGGATTGTCGGCGTCGAGCCTGAGTTGTCCATTGTCGACGATTCTCAAGTTGTCTACCACGAAAACCCCTCCATCCTGGAGTTCGGTGGTGAACCCATCGGTGATGGATATCTCTCCATAGCGTCCAGAGGTGAGTTCGTCGGGGTTTTCTGCACTGGGCAACGGTGTTCCGGGGACGCTCAGGTGATAGGGAGTTGAGGATTCGTGAAACCATTGGACCGAGCCGTCGGAGCCAACGATCACTCTTTGATTGGTGTTGAAACTCCCTTGCCCCCCACTGCCAGAAATAGTGATTGGACTGTAGCTTGAGTGTCGAAACTCCCAGCCGACAGAGTCTCCCTTCCAGGTGGCCTTGAGATTTGGAGGCGAAGACCGAAGGATCTCGGTGTGACCGATAGCGAGTTCGACCTCACCTTCTCCAGCTTCAGAGCTCCCCGCCTGTCCTCGTTCGACCTTTGGGATTTCGATGGCCTCAATGGTGATCGGTT